>DAORKI010000072.1:0-18110 GCA_035439485.1 Bacteroidia bacterium | reverse complement strand
TAATTTGAATTGCCATTTCCAGGGATGATGGAAGTGGCAGAATCAGAAAAATAATTTCCAATTCCAATAAAAGTGTAAGCTGAATCAGCAATAAAGCTGCCGCTGATTTTTGTCCAGTTCATCGTATCGTTTACTACTACAGTTGACCATACATGTGCATTATTAAGTGCGGTATCAGGATTAACTAAGCTATATGATACAGTTGAAAATCTTACCCCAATATTATTAGTAGAATGTCCAACTACTGCTACATCTGCTTTACAAACAAACATGCTAACATAGTAAGTTGTTCCAGGTATCATTGGGGATGATAATGCTCTTCCTATAAATTCTCTTCCATTATTCTCAAAAACCGAATGAGTGAATAAACCTACATATGCTTCTCCTGAACGAGGCGTTCTGTAACCTCTATTATTATTAGGAGTACCAAAAATTGGATTTGATACATTAGCACAACTATGAAAATAATCGGCCGTGCCACCCCAAACACTCCAGCCATCAGCTTTATCAATTTGACCAATTTGATTAGGGCAAGCATTATTTAAATCAAAGCAAGGGTTGGGTACTAAATTTTGAGCATTTACTTTCACCATACACAAATAAAATAAAATCGAGATTATAAAACTCCAATTTAAGTTTAAAATTTGTTGGATGAAAGCAAATTCTTTTAAATGATTATTTATTCTATTCATGATACTAAATGTTAGGATAATATTATACAGCCTTATTTTATATTAGGTCTAAGTTACACTTTTTCTGTAAGTAGATAAAATTTGAAATTATTTAGTAAGATACAAATGTTTAAATAATGATATTAAGGAAATGTACAAGAATTTAACATCTACAGTTTAAGTTAAATTATACACGACAAAAAATCATTGCGAAATCAATTGAAAAAACAACTCATCCACATAGCCTCCTAGAGTTCTGTTCCACTGGTGTTTAATGCCTGATTGCGTAAATCCCAATTTTGTAAACAAATTAATACTGTTCACATTATCAGCATTAATATTACAATACAGTTGATGCAAGTGTAAAACTGAAAAGCAATAATTACAAAGTATTTCTAATGCTTCCGAAGCATAACCTTTACCACGATGTTGCTCATCGGCAATTAAAATTCCTATTCCTGCCCGTTGGTTGGTGGGGTCAAAATCAAACAAATCAATACAACCTATAGGACCGTACTTTTCAGTATTAATAATCAAACGCAGCTGTTTAGTGACATAAATATCATGCTTTGCATTTTCAATATATTCTTTCAATACATGTTTTGAAAATGGGGCCAATGTATTTGACAAATGCCATACTGCAGGATTATTTTCCCATTGATATAATAGCTCTAAATCAATAGGTTCAATTGCCCTCAATGATACCAATTGCCCTTTTAAATGCATCATTTTTTTTAATTTAAACTATATTTGATTCTAGTATCTTTCTCAATATATGAAATAATTTGATCATCTAAATTTATTCTTGCCTTTGGGGATGTTAGTTCTACCTGTAATTCTTCGTAGTTATCTTTTATTTTAAACTGAAGCGTGCAATTGCCTGGATGATTTTTAATGAGTCCGCTAAGTTCTTTAATAAAATCATCTGTTAAATCATTTAAACTTATGTTGAGTTCAATTTTTTTTGTCATTTTTTCACGCACATCTGACAATAACATCATGTTTAATATATTCAGTTTGAAGTTACCCGGTTCGTTGCGCCATTCATCAACTTTAACTTTAATAAAAACAAATAAACCAGCTTGCAAAAAATAACTTTTCCATTTTAAATAATCATCGCCAAACAAGCTAATTTCAAAATTTCCTGTTTGATCTTCTATTCCAAAACGGCCGTATGGTTTTCCAATTTTATTCACTAAATGTTGTACACTTGAAACCACAGCTCCAATAGATAATTCTTTTCCTTTAATGGCTGCAAAATCTTGCAATTCCGCTACTTTAGCGCGACAAAAATTTTTAATTTCGAAGCTATAATCTTCTAATGGATGTCCGCTAATGTACATGCCAATAACTTCTTTTTCGCGACTTAATTGTTCCAAATTACTCCATGGGTCACAATATGGCACGGCTGGTTCAGGCATATTTACTTCTGATTCTTCACCAAATAAGGAAGCTTGGGCACTATCTTTTTGTTCTTGATAATTTTGTCCATATCGTATTACTTTTTCTAAAAACTGCATTCCTTCCGCCTTATCAGCATAAAAATATTGCGCCCTATGTACATTGGTAAAAGAGTCAAAAGCACCTCCAAGGGCCAAACCTTCAAATACTCTTTTGTTTGCTGCACGCAAATTAATTCTACGACATAAATCAAAAATAGAACTGTAGGCACCATTCGTTTTTCTTTCTTCTACAATATTTTCAACAGCTGCTTCTCCAACACCTTTTAGGGCGCCTAATCCAAAACGTATATCACCTTTTTTATTTACAGTAAACTTACTGGCCGATTCATTAATATCAGGTCCCAGTACCTTCATACCCATTCTACGACATTCTTCCATAAAGAATGCAATTTGTTCGGTATTAATTTGTGCATTAAGCACTGCTGCCATAAATTCACCTGGATAATGCGCTTTTAAATAGGCCGTGTGAAACGCAACATAGGCATAACAAGTAGCATGTGATTTATTGAATGCATAGGAAGCGAAAGCTTCCCAATCGACCCAAACTTTTTCGGCAACTTTTAAATCATGGCCATTTTTAGCACAGCCATCCATAAATTTGCCTTTCATTTGTTGCAGTACATCCATTTGTTTTTTACCCATGGCCTTTCGCAGTACATCAGCATCTCCTTTACTAAAGCTGGCTAAACGTTGCGAAAGCAACATTACCTGTTCTTGATAAATGGTTATTCCGTAAGTATCTGCCAATAAGTCTTCGGTTACTGCAAAATCGTATTTAATTTCTTGCAAGCCATGTTTGCGTTTTACAAAATCAGGGATATACCCCATAGGGCCTGGCCTGTAGAGGGCAACCATAGCAATTATGTCTTCAAATTTGTCGGGCTTTAAGTCTTTCAAATGCTTTTGCATACCATCACTTTCAAATTGAAACACGCTAATAGTCTCACCATTTTGAAAGATCTTATATGTTAAAGGATCGTCTAATGGAATTTCATCAGGGATAATTTTAACCCCATGATTTTCTTCCACCAAACGAACAGCATCATTAATAATACTTAAAGTTTTAAGTCCTAAAAAGTCCATTTTAAGCAAGCCGGCCGATTCAATCACACTACCATCCCATTGCGTCACCCATAAATCAGAATCCTTAGCAACACTGAGTGGCAAATGTTCCATTAAATCGCTTGGTGCAATGATAACTGCCGAAGCATGAATGCCAGTATTTCTAACTGAGCCTTCTAAATTAAGAGCTTCTTTTAAAACGGTTGATTTTAGTCCTTCTCCATCATAAATGGCTTTTAATTCTTTTACTTCATCTATGGCATCTTTTAATTTTGTACCAGGTCTTTCGGGAACTAATTTGGCTAGCTCATTACTTTCGTTTAAAGGTAAGTCAAGTGCCCGTGCCACATCTTTAATTGCGGACTTTGCGGCCATAGTGCCATAATTAATAATTTGCGCAACTTGATTTTTGCCATATTTATCAATAACGTAATTCATTACCTTTTCGCGACCAACATCATCAAAGTCGGTATCAATATCGGGCATTGACTTACGTTCAGGATTTAAAAAACGTTCAAAAAGTAAATTGTATTTAATAGGGTCAATGTTTGTAATTCCAATGCAGTAGGCTACAGCTGAGCCTGCAGCTGAACCACGACCAGGGCCAATAAGCACGCCCATATCGCGCCCTGCTTTAATAAAGTCGGCCACAATTAAAAAGTAGCCAGGAAACCCCATGCTTTTGATGGTAAAGAGTTCAAAATTTAAACGCTCTTCAATTTCTGGCGTAATTTCTAAATAACGTTTTCGAGCACCTTCAAAGGTAAGATGACGCAAAAATTCATCAGCATCTGTAAATGGCTCAGGTAATGGAAAATGCGGAACTAAAATATCTCTACTTAATTTCAGTGTTTCCACTTTATCTACTATTTCACCTGTATTATCAAGCGCTTGCGGAATGTCGCTAAAAATTTGCAACATTTCATCTTTAGTTTTAAAATAAAACTGATCATTAGGAAAGCCGAAACGATAGCCCTTCCCTCCCTCTTCATCAGTAGCAATTGGAGTTGATTGTTTATCTCCTGTATTTACGCAAAGTAAAATATCGTGAGCATTAGCATCTTGTTGGTCAACATAATGTGAATCGTTTGAAGCAATAATTTTTACATTATATTTTTGTGCAAAACGCAATAAAACTTCATTTACTTTTACTTGTTCTGGTAAATTATGTCGTTGTATTTCTATATAATAATCTTCACCAAAAATATCGAGCCACCATTTAAAAATTTCTTCGGCTTCTTTTTCCGATTTATTCAAAATTGCTTGTGGCACTTCGGCACCCAAGCAACAAGTGGTAGCAATTAAACCTTTGTGATATTTTAAAATTAATTCTTTATCTACTCTTGGCCACTTGCTATATAAACCTTCAATATATCCTAATGAACAAAGTTTAATTAAATTCTTGTAGCCTTCGGCATTTTTAGCAAGCAGCAGTTGATGATACCTTTTGTCTTTAGATTCCTTGGTGAATTGCTTTTTAAATCGGTCATCCACCATATAAAATTCGCAGCCTATAATAGGCTTAACATTGTGTTTTACTGCTTCGGCAACAAATTTAAACACACCAAACATGTTACCATGATCTGTAATTGCCATTGCACGCATGCCATCGTTACTAGCCTTCTTAAGCATTTTCTTAATATCGGCAGCTCCATCAAGTAAACTAAATTGTGTATGAACATGTAGGTGGTTGAATTCCATTTTATGATTTGTGTGTGCTATTTACTGTTGGTAAATTTACGAATGATATACGCCTTAAATTACAATGTTTATAAAAATTGTTTTATGAACATTTTGATTTTTTTGTTTGATGAAGACGAAAAAATGTTTTAATGAACTTTAGTATGATTCAAATTAACCATGCCAAATTTCAACCTTAAAATACCAAAAGCGCCTTTTTGTCATTTCGTTTAGCCTTAAAACGGTCATTGTGTCATTAAAATTGTATTTTTTTTGGTTTGGAATGGCAATTGAAAACTTTTTTGAAAACATTATTAATCATTAAAAAACAAATAAAATGACACTAATTAAATTTCAAAACCCAAAAACAAAAAGATTTTTTGAAACTGATGCAATGTTTCCAGGATTTGGAAATGCTTTTGAAAATTTCTTAAAAATGGACTACAATTATGGTGAGTCAACGCCATCGGTAAATGTTACCGAAAATGAAAATGAATATCATTTAGAATATTTAGTTCCTGGATTTAAGAAAGAGGAAATTAAAGTTGCTTTAGAGCAAAATGTATTGACTGTGAAAGCTGAGAGAAAAACAGAACAAATTGATGAGCAAAAAAGATACACTAGAAAAGAGTTCAGTTTTAGTTCGTTTAAGCGTTCATTTACTTTACCTGAAAATATTGACATTGAAAAAATGTCGGCAAGACATGAGCATGGGATTTTAAATATTGTACTTCCAAAGAAAGTGGAAGAGAAAAAAGCAACAACAAAAGAGATTGAAATTTTATAGTTTTTGGTTAGGTTATAAATAAAAAGGCTGACGTAATTGTCAGCCTTTTTTTATGCTGTAAATTTATAAACAATGCATTGGTTACAAATGTTGAATATACCTATACATTCCTAATAAAGCTTTGAGTATATTTGATTTTATATAAAATAAATAAAATATGAATGCTGAAAAACCACTTATTTTAGTTACCAATGATGACGGTATACATGCTCCAGGAATTCGGGCTTTGATTGAGGTGGCTAAAACAAAAGGCACAGTTTTAGTTATCGCTCCAGATAAACCTCAATCGGGTATGGGGCACGCTATTACAATTAATTCAACCCTCAGAATAAATAAATTAAAAGAAGAGGAAAATTATACTGAATACAGCTGCAGCGGAACCCCAGTAGATTGTGTTAAGATTGCAGTAAACAAATTGTTACCTCGTAAACCCGATTTATGTGTTTCGGGAATTAATCATGGTTCAAACTCTTCTATCAACGTAATATACAGCGGCACCATGTCGGCTGCGGTTGAGGGTTGTATTGAGTCAATCCCATCCATTGGATTTTCGTTATGCAACTTTGCTGTTGAAGCTAATTTTGAAGGATGTAAAAAAATTGCTGCTAAAATAATTGATAAAATTTTAAGCAATAGTTTACCTGAAGGGGTTTGTTTAAATGTGAATATTCCAAATATTGACTTCGATAAAATTAATGGAATTAAAATATGTCGTCAAGCTAAGGCAAATTGGGAAGAAGAACTAGATGAGCGCAAAGACCCTATGGGTAAAAGCTATTTTTGGTTAACTGGTGTTTTTAAAAATTATGATAGTGGTACCGATACCGATGAATGGGCATTAGCAAATCAATTTGTAAGTATTGTTCCTGTGCATATTGATTTCACTGCTCATCATACCATTCCTTTTCTTAAAAAAATGGATATACAACTATGAAAAATTCTATTCATACACGCAAATTTGATCACTTTATAACAGGCTTTTTTATTGGTCTATTGGCTCCTATAATCATATTTTTTGCTTATTACAAGCTCAATTATGATTTTATTCAATTTAATGCATTTGTGGCAGATGCTTTTATGAAAAGTATATTTGCTCCATTAATGAGTTTATGTGTTATAGTTAACTTAGGAATTTTTTATATTTTTTATTGGAAGTATTTCAATTATGCCGCACGAGGTGTAATTGGTGCAACTTTTGTATATGCAATAATAGTTTTTATCATTAAAATATTTTATTGATGAAATTCAAATTGATTCAAATTTCATTTTTATTGATTTTTGTTTTTAGTGCATGTAAAAAATCAAAAACTAAAAAACAAATTGCTGGAACTTGGAGCGTAGTTGCTATGTATGCTGATGAAAAAGATTTTTTGTTACAAAAAAAAGCTGGAAAAGTGTGGCAAAGTGGTTGCGATACCATCAACTTTGAACGTGTGGAAACATTGAAATGTAGTATAGTTTTTAATGAAAGTGGTTCATACACCAGAACAAAAAATACCATCATAAAATATTTAGATACAGCCGCAACACGAATGCAATGCATAGCCGTTTATGCTGATTCTGTTATTGATGATGTTGAAGAAGGAACATGGCGATTTGAAGGTAAAGAAACATTAGAATTAATTGCGCAAAATAATAATTATGAAGGCAATAAATTAGTTTCAATTTCAAATGATGCTATGGAATGGCAAACAGATTTAAAAGTTGATAATGGCTTTGTCATTTTTGAAGGTATAAAAACGACTAAATTCATTAAGCAATAGCCAAATACACAACAATGAAATACTATGTTATTGCAGGTGAAGCGTCAGGTGATTTACATGGCGCCAATTTGATTAAACAGATTAAACTTCTGGATCATAAAGCTACATTTAGATGTTGGGGTGGAGATAAAATGAAAATACAAGGGGTAACTTTGGTAAAACATATCAAAGATTTAGCCTTTATGGGTTTTTTGGAGGTAGTATCCAACCTTTCAACAATATTAAAAAACATAAAATTTTGTAAAAAAGATATCTTTTCATACCAACCAGATGCCATCATATTAATAGATTATCCAGGATTTAATTTAAGAATTGCAGAATTCGCTAAAAAAAATAATATCAAAGTTATTTATTACATATCGCCACAAGTATGGGCTTGGAAGCAGTCACGTGTAAAAAAAATTAAGGCCTGTGTAGATAGAATGTTGGTTATATTACCCTTTGAAAAAGACTTTTACAAACAACATCAATTTAATGTTTTTTATACTGGGCATCCCTTGTTGGATGCAATTGAAGACATTAAAGGAAATAGTAATACTTGGCTTGATTTTAAAAACATTAATTTACTCCCCGATAAGCCAATCATAGCGCTATTGCCTGGAAGTAGAAAGCAAGAAATTTCGACCATGTTGCCATTAATGCTTTCAGTTGAAAAATATTTTAATGATTTTCAATTTGTTATTGCTGCTGCACCTGCTATTACTGCCGATTTTTATAAAAGTGTGATGGGAAATTCAAATGTAAAATTGGTTTATGATCAAACCTATCAATTACTTCAACACGCAAAAGCAGCATTGGTAACTTCAGGAACTGCCACATTAGAAACTGCTTTGCTCAATGTTCCAGAGGTGGTTTGCTACAAAGGAAATAATGTTTCTTATTTAATAGCAAGAAAACTAATTAAAGTAAAATATATATCATTGGTTAATTTAATAATGGATGAGGAAATTGTAAAGGAACTGATCCAACATGAATTGAATGAAAGCAATTTAAAAATGCATTTAACTCAAATTTTACATCCTGAACATCAAATTAAATTAAAAAGTGCCTATGCTGATTTAAAAAACAAATTAGGAGGGAAAGGTGCATCAGAAAGAGCAGCTCAGCATATCATAGATTTCGTATCAAGTTAATATAAAAATGGGAAAATACTTATTTCTATTATTTTCATTATTTTATTTTAAACTGAGTGCTCATATTACTGAGGTAAAAATAGGTGTGCTTTATGGTTTATCACTAACTGAAATTAATGTTTTAAGTAATACACAAAACTCGAATATTTTTTTTGATTCTATTCCTTATATCAACCGAGATTCTTTACATCAAATTAAAATTGCAATTGCAAAAGATAGTTTGAAGGTATATGCAGGCGATAGCCTCATTGCACAATGTAAAACAGTTAAAATACTTGGAAATGCACATAGTATAACCAAATTAAACCACATCAGTTTTAAACAAGAAAAAATTTATGCTCGTGATATTTATTTTCAAAATAACAACGGTTTTTTGTTTATCATAAACACCATTGATATTGAGAAATATTTGCCAGGTGTTTTGGAAGCTGAAGTAGGTTTGAGTCGACCTCCTGAATATTATAAAGTGCAAGCAATTATATGCAGAACATACACATTGAGCCATTTGAGACGTCATGAGATGGAAGATTTTAATTTATGCGACAAGGAACATTGTCAGGTTTATAAAGGCTGGAATATAAAGGAGAATGAATTAACCAAAGCTGTTGAAAAAACTGAAGGTATAGTGATTGTTGATAGTGAGTTTATGCTTATTACCGCAGCTTTTCATGCCAATTGTGGTGGTCAAACAGTGAATAGTGAGGATGTATGGAACAAAAAATTAGATTATTTAAGAAGTATTAAAGATACCTTTTGTTTACGTCAAAAAAGTGCTGTTTGGTCAAAAGAAATTAGTGTGGATAAATGGACAGACTGCATGCAAAAAATTTGTTCTAACTACAACTCCGCATCTGATTCTCTGATAGTTTCAAGTGATAAATCTTTCATACAATTTACGCGAAAACGAAATTATGATTTAAATTCAAATTGTAACATTCAATTAAAAGACATAAGGACAAATTTGGGATTAAAATCAACTTACTTTAATGCACAACATAAAAATGGTCAAATTTTTCTTTCGGGACGTGGCTTTGGACATGGAGCTGGACTTTGTCAAGATGGAGCAATTCGCATGTCAAAATTAGGCTACAGCTACAAATCAATACTTCATTTTTATTACCAAAATGTGAGTATTGTTCATTTAGATAAATTAGACTTTTTTAGATTTAATGAATAAGTTTTGATTTTATTTTCAAATACTTTTTGTTTATGAATTAACATGAAATTCTAGCATATGAAGGTGTCTAAAACTTTGTTTTTATCCAGATTAAAAGAAAAATTGGATCAATACGAACATCTAAATTCATATGAAAATGTGATAGAAGGTACATGTGATTGTAATAAAGGTTGTAAAGGGTGTAAATTTAAAACCGAGTGTTTTCCATCGTTAATTTTGTTTTTTGAAAGAGCTACCAAGCCAACCATTCTCAGCACAAAACAACCTTAACTAAAACATAAATGAAATGACAATTGAAACATTAGACATTAAGAGTTTTACACCAGATGACACATTTGAACATGAATATCCCTGGTATGATTTAAAAGCTTGCAGTTTTTGATTTAATACTTTTGCAAACAATGCTAAATTACTGCTGTGTTTAGACAAACTTGTTGCTGTTAGCTTTCTGTTTAACTCCCTAACCAAAACACCTGCAATTGTTTTTATTTTTTTACTCGCTTTTCTAGCCAGTTTCGCGCCATTCTTATTCTTTTTAAAGCGTTGCACTGTGCACAATTTTTTAACTGTGTGAGAGTAGCTTTGACGTAGAACTATCTCTTCTTCTGATGCAATATTTCTGCATTCTTTTATTATCTTTTTGTAAAGTTTATCATCGGTTGGATAGGTGATATTTTTCTCTTGAATAGTGGTATCGCCACTTAAATTATCATCATTGGAATCGTTCCCATTTACTCGAATGCTTTCTTTTAAAATGAGCTCTGCGCCTTCAGCTCCTATGCGTTTACGGAACTCTACTAGTTCTGTTGATGAGCAAGGAGTTTTGGGTGTAAAATACTCTTCCCCACTAAAAAATTGATAATAACTGTTTTCTGACCAGTGTTCAACCACACTTTCATCACTTAAATTTCGTACTTGTTTTAAAATTAACAAGGATACCATCAACCTAATTGGTTTAGCAGGCTTGCCCTGGTTTAAACTGTAATGCTTCGAAAAATTATCTTCAAAAACCTCCCATCGAATAGCAATAGCTAATTGAAATAAGGGATGATTATGATCTAACTGTTCGGAAAAAGTACTGTAAAAACCAAGTTGGTTCGGATTTTTCTTTTTTGGTAGCATAAACAAATTTGCCGCTTTTTTAGTGTATTATTCACAAAATTGGCAGATTTATTTTACCTTATTTTTCAACAAATCAAATAATAATATGTATTACAAGGAATTTGAGGGACGACTAGTTACTAGCCTTATTATTATTGTAAGTTCCATGCCGTCAACCACAAATTCTCATTTTTAATTTGTTGCCTACCACAAAGTTTTTTATGGCAGTTAAATGGTTTAGCCAAAAAAATGGAGCAATTAAAATAGAGAAAGAAAGGGTTTTACTAAGTTTAAAACTAACATAGGGAGCTTCACATGACTATTTCCCAACTAAAATCTCATTTAAACAAACATCATGCGCTTCGCGGGGCACCGCTTCAACTTTTTGAAAAGGATAAAAAATTCCTACTTGATAGGCTTGCGGATGAGCCACTAAAAAATTATCATAGTAACCACCACCATAACCTAATCTGTAACGCTGTTCATCAAAGGCTAAACCAGGCACAATAATTAAATCATAATCACCATCATACACTCGAGCATTAACTGGATGTTGCGTGCCCATAATGCCAGTTTCTAAATCTTGTAAAGAACTAAGCACACGGTTTTCTAAAGCGCGCGCTGGCAAAGTTTTTGGACAAACAACAGTAATGTTTTTATTCAATAATTCTTGTAAAAGGGGTATAATATCAATCTCATTTCCCATTGGAATATAGGCATGCACCACCTTAAAATTATTTTTTACTATCAATGAAAATAATGTTTTACAAATAAAATCATCGTGTGTTGCCTTTTGTAAGGGATCAAGATGATTACGTGCAGCCAGCATTTTTAGGCGCAAGCGCATTTTTTCTTCTTTGATTTTCATTTGCAATAGTTTTATTTATGCAATATTAATGCTTATTGGTGGATTGCCCATGTATTTCTTTTTTTCGTACCCTAATATGTTCTCAACCTCTTCTTAAAGCTTAATAGGTTTATTTCCAACCACCACCCAACGCTCGGTATAAATTAACCATGGCAATATGTTGTTGTTTGTTATATTGAACCAACTCTAATTGAGAGAGTAAGGCATTTTTTTGTGCCATAATTAATTCCATGTAATTGGCTCTACCTGCTTTAAAAAGCTCGTTAGAGGTGCTGATAGATTGTTTTAAAACATCAACTTCTTCTTGTTTGGTTTCATACATACTTTGTAAATTATTGATAGCATGCATGGCATTGTATACTTCTGTAAAACTATTTACCACAGTTTTTTCATAGTTAATGTAGGCTTCCTGTTTTTCGGCATTGGCAAGCATGAGTTCAGCTTTTAACCTTCTTCTATTAAGTAAAGGGGCAATCAATCCTCCCATGGTTTGATAGGCCATTGAGGCAGGTGCTTCGAGTAAAAGCATTGCGTTAAATGATTGCAAACCAATCATAGCATTAATATTGAGTGAAGGATAAAAGGCAGCCTTAGCAGCATTTACATTGGCGTTTGATGAAACAAGCTCCATTTCGGCCTGCTTAATGTCAGGTCTATTAGCAAGCAAAGCCGATGGAATACCTGCACTTATTTTATTCATCATTTTATTGCTCAAAAATGCGCTGGTATCGCGTTTAATACTACTCGGGTATCCACCACATAAATAATTTAAATGACTTTCGCAGGTAATATGTTGTTGTTTTACTTCTGTTAAGATTGTTTTTGAATTGAGTAATTGTGCACGCATTAATTCCACAGCCAATTCATTGGCTTTACCAGTTTGTTTTTGAATAAGCACAATGTCAAGCGCATCTTGTTGAAGAGCAATATTGTCGGTAAGTATATTGATGGTATTGTCTAAAGAAATTAGCTCGAAGTATTTGCTTGCGATTTCGGCAATTAAATCGGTAACAATTAAATCTTTGCCATACTTGTTGGCTAAAAATTTTGCCGCAGCTCCTTTTTTCCTATTTTTTAATTTTCCCCATAAATCTATTTCCCATGATGCTTGCAGGCCGGCATAATATTCGGGTAATGGATTAGGTATACGTTGCTTTTCATTTATATTTGGTGAAAATTGGGTATCATAATTACCAACACCATCCATTGTATAATCACCAAATTTTCTTTGTCCAAAATTCACGGTAGCTTCAAGTTCTGGTAATCTTATTCCTCTATGAAACCTAACACCTGCCTTTGCCATCTCTATCTTTTGGAGGGCTTTGCGTACCTCAAAATTTTTTCGCAGCGCAGTATCTATAAGCGCTATAAGCGATTGATCGGCAAATACTTTTTGCCATGGTGGTAAATTGCTTTGACCAGTATCGGCCTTCAACGGGTATTGTTGTTGGATACTTTTATTGATTTGACTGGTGTTGATTTGATTGGTTTTACAAGCAAAAAGGAGGGTACTCAATAATAATACACAACTTAAATATTTATTTTTCATCACTAGCTAATTTCACTTGTTTATTTTTTCTTTTTGAAACTTGATTACTGGCAAATATCACAAATAGGCCAGGGATAATGAGCACGCCAAACACGGTACCAAAAAACATTCCTCCAGCAGCTGCGGTGCCAATAGTTTTGTTTCCAATAGCGCCAGCGCCTGAAGCCATCATTAACGGAATTAGGCCCGCAATAAAAGCAAAGGAAGTCATTAAAATGGGTCTTAAACGTGCTGTGGCTCCCTCAATAGCGGCTTTCATTAAGGTTCTTCCTTCTTTTTGTTTTAGTAAAGCATACTCAACAATTAAGATAGCATTTTTTCCCAGGAGGCCAATGAGCATGACCATAGCAACTTGGGCATAAATATTATTTTCTAACCCAAATAGGTACAGCATTAAAAAGGTGCCAAAAATACCTATGGGTAATGAAAGTAATACGGGTAAAGGTAGGAGTAAGCTCTCGTATTGTGCAGCCAACAGAAGATAAACAAAAAGTAAACATATTATAAAAATGTACACTACTTGATTACCCGATAAAATTTCTTCACGCGTCATGCCCGACCATTCATAAGTATATCCTCTGGGTAGTGTGGTTTTAGCCACTTCTTCAATGGCTTGGATGGCTTGACCACTACTAAAACCTGGGGCTGCCTCACCATTAAGCATGGCCGAAATATACATGTTGTACCTAGTAAGTTGCTCTGGTCCATACACGCGTTCGAGGCGGCAAAACAAGGAATAGGGAACCATTTCGCCACTGGTGTTTTTTACCCTTAATTTCAATACATCTTCAGGTTGTGCCCTGTATTTAGGATCAGCTTGCAGCATCACCTTATACATTTGTCCGAATCGTATAAAATTAGTGGCATAATAACTTCCAATTAACGATTGTAAATTACTCATTGCATTGTCAACAGTGATGCCTTTTTTTGCAGCTACTTCTTGGTCAACATGTATCAGGTATTGCGGAAAACTTGGGTTAAAGCTGGTAAAAATATTTTTAATCTCTTTACGCTTTTTAATCTCATCAATAAATGCCTGTGTAACTTTAAATGTTTCTTGTAAATTACCAGTCCCTGTTTTATCCAGTAAACGAAGCTCAAAACCACTTGCATTCCCAAATCCAGGGACTGCTGGTGGAGGAAAAAATTGTATTTCAGCATCTTTAATATGCTTGGTTTTTTGCTGTAAATCTTCAATGACATCGTTAGCAGTTTTCTCTCTTTCATCCCATGGAATTAAGCTAATGGTGCTCATCCCAAATGAAGCACCCGAACCATCGGTCATCATGCTAAAGCCCGCCAAACTTGAAGTAGATTCAATTTCCTTAATGCTTTTTGCAGCTTCATCAATTTCACTCATTACTTTTTCGGTACGCTCAAGTGTAGCTCCAACAGGAGTTGTAGCGTTCACATAAATGGTACCTTGATCTTCTGTTGGAATAAATCCCGATGGTAAAATACTGCCAATGCCCCATGTGCCAATACAAAAGGCAATGAGCACACCCCAGGTAATTAAACTACTATTGACAATATTCCCTAAAGTTTTTTTGTATTTGTTAGCAACACCCTCATAGGCTATATTAAAAGAAATAAAAAAGCGTTTAAGCCATGTATGAGGGCCTTCATTAATATCATGCGGCTTCAGTAAAATGGCACACAATGCAGGCGTTAAAGTTAAGGCATT
Source organism: Bacteroidia bacterium (assembly GCA_035439485.1). Lineage (GTDB taxonomy): Bacteria > Bacteroidota > Bacteroidia > UBA4408 > UBA4408 > CAIKXD01. The sequence continues at coordinate 3,172 of DAORKI010000072.1, read as the reverse complement.
AACCCCAGAAATAACAATTGAAATAGCCATTGTGATTGAAAACTGACGGTAGAACACCCCAACCGGACCATCTAAAAAGGCCACTGGAATAAATACGGCAGACATCACTAAAGTTATAGCAACAATAGCGCCCCCAATTTCTTGCATCGATTCAATAGTTGCCTGCTTGGCATCCAAATGTTTTTCATGCATTTTTGCATGCACTGCTTCCACTACTACAATAGCATTATCAACTACAATACCGATAGAAAGTACCAATGCAAACAAGGTGAGCAAGTTTATAGAAAACCCAAAGAGCTGCATAAAACCAAATGTACCTATAAGCGCTACAGGAACCGCCAATACAGGGATAAGAGTAGACCGCCAATCTTGCAAAAATACAAATACCACCAAAGCCACCAAAATAAAGGCCTCAATCAAGGTTTTTAGAACTTCATGCATAGAGGCATCTAAAAAACGCGAAACATCATAGCTAATAGTATAATTGATACCCGCTGGAAAGGTCGTTTCTTTTAAAAATTCTAAACGTTCTTTAATGTTTGAAATTACCTTGCTTGCATTTGAACCAGGACGTTGCTTAATGATAATTGCAGCAGAAGGTTTGCCATTTTCTTTCGATAATACATCATAATCAAGTGAGCCAAATTCTATGTCTGCTACTTCCTTTAAGCGAAGCATTTCTCCTGTTTTGCTTACTTTAATGACTATATTTTCGTATTGTTCTTTTTGTGTAAGTTTACCTGTATAGCGCAGAACATACTGCAACGATTGTGGATGCTTGCCCGAGCTTTCACCCAATTTGCCTGGTGCAGCTTCAATATTTTGTGCCCTTAATGCTTGCACTATTTCTTCGGCCGAAATGCCATATGCATCCATCAATTGAGGCTTCAACCAAACACGCATAGCATATTCACGTTGACCCATAATATCTGCAAAGCCAACACCATCAATACGTTTTAACTCGGCCAACACATTAATGTCGGCAAAATTGTAAATAAACTTTTCATCTAAAGTACTATCATTACTTACCAAATTTAAGTACATCAACATACTGTTTACTTCCTTTTCGGTCGATACTCCTGCTTTTATTACCTCTTCAGGTAATTCATCTAACACTGTAGCTACTCTGTTTTGAACATTCACAGCCGCTAAATCGGGATCTGTACCAACTTTAAAATATACTTGAATAATACTAGTGCCATCATTGCCCGATACGGAACTCATATATGCCATGCCGGGAACCCCATTAATGGCTCGTTCTAAGGGTGTAACCACCGCTTTGGCACATACCTCGGCATTAGCACCTGTATACTTGGTAGTTACTGCCACCGCTGGTGGTGCAATATCTGGATATTGCGTTACTGGCAATTGTGTTAGCGCCAATAGCCCAATCAATACAATGAATAAAGAAATTACTAATGACAATATAGGTCGTTCTATAAATAGTTTGAGCATAGCTTACCGTTATTTTATAATTCAAAATTGTTAATAATGGCAAGCATACTTTGGTACTGCGCCTTAATGCTCATGCCGTTTTTAACATTCTGCAGCCCCTCAAACAGTATATTTTCTCCAGGCTTTAATCCTTTGGCAACTATATATAAATGTGGCAATCGATGCTTAATTTCAATATTTCTTATCTCTAATTTATTGTGCTTATTCAACACATATACATAGAGTTTATCTTGTATCTCAAAAGTCGATTTTTGAGGAATTAGAATGGCATCCTCAAACTTTTTGGCCAAACGTATTTTACCACTTGCACCATGTTTAACAATTTTATCAGGATTGCTAAACTTAGCTCTAAAGGCTATGTTGCCTGTGTTTTCATCAATTTCTCCTTCTATAGTTTCTATCAAACCTTTTACTTCATGCTCTTTACCATCGGCCAAAATAAGCGATACTACTTTAGAATTTACACTATCGCGCTTTAAGTTGCGGGCATAGTTTAAGTATTCTTTTTCCGAAACGTCAAAATATGCATACACTTCATCGTTTTCTGAGATGGTTGTTAACAGGGTACCTTCTTCAATTAGGCTGCCTATTTTATGCGGTATTCTATTGATGATGCCCGAAAAAGGTGCTTTAATTTTAGTGTTATCAAGCTTTATTTGCACATGCGATTGATGCGCCAAACTCTCTTCCACATTGGCTTTTTGCGCTTCTAACTTATTTTTTGCTAAGGCAACTTCTGTATTAGAAACAATTTTTCTCTCCGATAGTGCAATGACATTCTTAAGCTCCAGCTCTGCCTCATTTACCTTAGCAATTGCATTTTTATAAAGCGCTTTGGCCTTAGCAAGCTCTTCAACATATTCTTTATTGTTAATAGTAAAAAGTAATTGACCTTCTTTTACAAAGGCACCTTCGTCAACATACAATCGATCTAAATAACCATTTACACGAGCCCTAATCTCTACATTTTGTTCGGCATGTATTTCTGCTACATACTCGGTATAGGTACTCGTATCTTTACTAATTACCGTAGTAACCGGAAAAGTTTCATAATTATTTTCAATGGTCTTGTTCGATTTGCATGAGCTTAACAAATAAATACCCAGTGCAATTAAAATTGTTTTGTTTAACATGATATAGTAAAGATTACAGCACACAAAAGCGCGCAATGATAGAATGATTGAACCTAAAAAAGCTTCCTAAAAAGCATTAATTGGTTAACATTCTGGCGGAAGCAATACTGTATCGTAGGCAAGGTAGCGCAGGCTTGTGGTATAAAAATGGACCGGCTTTCTCACCTCAAAAGGATAAAAATAAATAGCCAACATGGAGGGATAAAACAAATCAATATCTTCCTCTACTTTTTCATTGTCGCTTTGCTCTTGGTCACTACTGTTTTGGGCAACTTCAACTCCTTGTTTCAGCTTAAAAACTGTTACGATGCTACTACTCAAAGTCATCAACGAAAAAGCCAACATCAGCAACATTAAGCAGCTTTGCAACATATAGTTGGTGATATGTCTTGTTGGTTTCAAAAGAATTTTTTTGCAAAAGTAGCCACATTTTCAAGCATCACAGCAGTAAGTCTTCATCCTTTACATTTTTTAGCTATTTGCCAGCATTATCAATTTTAACTTGTTAAAAATCATAAAATACTTACCCTTTTAACCGTAAATAGACAGTTGAATATTTTTAATTTATTTGAATCCATATTAAA
>DAORKI010000071.1:0-18647 GCA_035439485.1 Bacteroidia bacterium | reverse complement strand
ATAAGTAATTATTATCAAGCTTTAGTATTGAATGGTTAAATTGGGTTAAAATTGACAAGCCATTTATGGATGTTGACTTGTGTTTAATGTGTTTAATTTAAATAGGCATAATTAGGGAAAATTGCTGATCAAAATTAATTCATTAAAGTATTTAACTTCGCGACTTCATAAATTATGGTATTTTTGCCATGTTTATTATGGCTTTGGACTTAATTTATTTTCAAAAAATAAAATATATTCTATTTCGGTATGCCGCATTATTGATGCTATTTTATAGTTCCAACAATGTGTTTGCTAAAATCGATTCTTCAAAAGTTGCACTCGATTCAGTACCTTATTTTTTTAGTGATAATTTTACAAATTTTCATCTTCTCGACACAAGTATTAATGAATTACATAGATATAATCCACTTTTTAAAAGTGGAAATTTTTATATTACTAATGGACATTTGACTTTACCAGCACGCAATGTTTTTTATAATCCAACTTTTTTAAACGGCTTAAATTTTGGAGCCCATTTTTATGATGCACTATATCTTAACAATAACCATGTTGAATTTATGCATACCTACTATCCAATTACCTTGGTAAAGGCTGTGATTGGAAGTAAAAAGGAACAATTTATAGAATTGCTTCATAGCCAACAAATTGTTCCATCAGTAAACGTGGGATTTAAAATAAATGGGCTTCGAACTGCAGGTTATTACAATAAACAACAAGCAAATACGGTGGCATTTCAAGCATTCACTTCTTACATGGCTAAAAATGGTAGATACAGAAGTTTTTTTTGTTACAACTATAATCGCATTGTGGCTCAGCTAAATGGAGGTTTAATGCCTGATTCGGCACTTTCGTATGCTTACGAATCCTTGACAGACAAGGCATTGATACCAGTTTACCTAAATAATGCTTCACATCAAATTTATGGTTCTGACGTATATACCAAACAAATTTTGGGGCTTGATAAAAAATTAAAAAAGTCGGAATTGCCTGTTAGCAATGATACTAGTGCCTCATTAAATAAAATTGCTGTCTATGCCAGATATAATGAGTATTTTAGAAATCACCTTGATCAATTTACAGATAGCACATATTATCCAAATTACTTTATTACCCAAGAAGCTTATAAAGATAGAATTAGAGCGCAAAAAACTGAAGCTACTTTGGCACTTTTCAATACAACTGCTGGTGAGGCAATAAATCAATATTGGGGCTATGAATTAAAAATGGGTATCGAAAATTTAGATGTAACATTAATTGATTATAAAAAGAACTATTTTTCAACTTTTGCATCAGTAGAAATCGCAAAAAATTTTAATTATTTCAGTACAAAAGGTTGTTTTAAGTATTTTTTAAATGGCTATAATTCCAATAATTATCAAGCTATATTTACTATTCAATCACCAAGCACTTTTAAACTAAAATGGTCTTTAAATGTTGGTTCAAACAGTCTTAATACTGATGTGATAAACAACTACTATACTTCAAATAATTTTTATTGGGAAAATAGTAATTTTAAAGCTATCAATCATAGTTTCATTAATGGGCAATTATTTCAAAAAAGCTTTGGTAATTTATTTATACAATATAATGTAATTAGTAATTATGTTTTTTTAGATTCGCTTGCAACACCGAATCAAATTGGCAATTCCATAAATTTACTTCAAGTAAAATATTTTAAAATTTTTAAATGGAAGGCCTTACGCTTTGCTCCTGAAGCTTTATTTCAAATTGATGGAAGCAATGAGCAAATTCTTGGCTTGCCAAAATATTACACTAAAACTTCATTATATTTCGAAGAAAGAATTTTCAAAAAACATTTATGGTTTCAAATAGGCATTGATGTGTTTTGGTTAAACAGTTACAAACCTTACACATACATGGCGGCCACGAATCAGTTCTTTTACCAAAATAAATTTACTACTGGAAACCTGCCTTTAGCGGATTTTTTTCTAGCCTTTAAGATTAGCACTGTACAAGCTTTTTTAAGGTTGGAGCAATTAAGTACTATTGCCAACGAGCCTTATTTTTTTAGCCCATATTATGCCATGCCAGGATTTACTTTTAAACTTGGTATAAATTGGATGTTTATAAATTAAGTTATGATAAAAAAGTATCCTTTATATTTATTATTAGGAAGTTTATTCATACTCAACATAGCGTGTAATAATACTAAAGATAATAGTGGAAAAACAGTTTTTAAGTATAATGAACCTGCAGGAATTACTTCTCTTGATCCAGCTTTTAGCAACAGAACTGAAAATATATGGGCAGTCAATCAAATTTTTAATGGTTTAGTGCAACTCGATGATTCTTTAAAGGTAAAACCTTGTATTGCCTATCGTTGGGAACTATCAGATGATGGATTAAATTACACTTTTTATTTGCGTAATGATGTTTATTTTCATAATCATGAATTATTTGAAAAGGGCAAAGGCAGAAAAGTAAATGCCAATGATTTTGTATATAGCTTCAATCGCATCTTAAGTCCAGTTACAGCTTCTCCCGGTGTTTGGGTATTGAATGCGGTGGAACATAAAAACAATACATACTCCATTAAAGCAATTAATGATAGCACATTAACAATAACCTTAAGTAAACCTTATCGCCCATTCTTGAATTTATTAAGCATGCCATATTGTAGTGTTGTTCCTAAAGAATTGGTGGAGCATTATAATAAAGATTTTAGAAGTAACCCTGTTGGCACAGGACCTTTCGTATTTAAATTTTGGGCAGAAGGAGAAAAAATTGTTTTACTTAAGAATGAAAATTATTTTGAATTATTTAATGGTAAAAGAATGCCATTTCTAGATGCAGTAAACATATCCTTTTTAAAGGATCGACAAACTGCATTTTTAGAATTTGTTAAAGGAAATTTCGACTTTATGTCGGGTATCGATGCTAGCTATAAAGATGAACTACTTACCAGAGTTGGGGCCTTACAACAAAAGTATAAACATAATATTAGCATGTCGAAAATTCCTTTTCTTAAAACAGATTATTTAGGTTTTAATTTGGATTATGTTGACGGAATTGGCAAGTTATCAAAAGAATCTCAATTAAAAATTAGAAAGGCAATTAATTATGGATTTGATAGACAAAAAATGGTTTTATATTTACGTAACAATATTGGCCTTGCCGCTGTGAATGGATTTGTCCCAAAGGGCATGACACATTTTGATAGTACAATTGTAGGATATACTTATCGACCAGATTTAGCAAAACAGTTACTCACTGAAGCAGGTTTTCCAAATGGAAAAAATATGCCTGAAATAAAATTAATTACAACTTCCGTTTACCTTGATGTTTGTGAGTACATTCAAAGTGAATTAGCACAACTCGGTATTAAAATTATTGTAGAAGTGCTTTTGCCTGCGGTTAATAGCGAGTTAATAGCCAATAACAAAGCTAATTTTTTTAGAAAATCATGGGTGGCAGATTATGCAGACAAAGAAAATTATATGTCGGTATTTTATTCTAAGAACTTTAGTCCAAACGGCCCTAATTATACTCATTTTAGTAGTCATGAATTTGATAGCTTATATGAAAAGTGCTTGACTGTAATGAATAATGATGAACTTCACAAAAACTTCAATAGAATGGAAGAAATTATTATTTCAGAGGCTCCGGTGGTCCCGCTATATTATGATGATGCAGTTTTCTTTTATCATAATAATATCAAGGATTTGAAAGGTAATCCATTAAATTTATTACAACTAAAATCAGTTAGAAAAAATGCATCTAAGTAAATTAGTTAAATCAATTTTAGTGATAATTTTTTGTTGCAAACAATTGTCAATTCAAGCCTCCAATGATGATTATGCTAAACCTATTTTGTTATATGAAGATCATATATATTCATCAAATATCAAAACTGTAAGATTTTATTTTAATGGTTGGGAAACAGGATTTCCAGCCATAAGATTGAATAGTGATGAAAAAATAGTTTTTGGTTTTGATGATTTTGATAACGATTATAAAACATACAATTATACAGTTGTTCATTGCGATGCTTCATGGAATCCAACCAATATTACTCCTTCCGATTATATTGATGGTTATACTGAAGATCAAATTTCTGACATAAAACGTTCTTTTAATACGATTCAACAATATACTCACTACAGTCTTGTTTTACCTACCGAAGTTCTTAAAATAACTAAAAGCGGTAACTATATTTTAAAGGTTTTTTTGAATGGCGATCAGGAACAATTGGCCGTTACGAAACGTTTTATGGTATATGAAGAGCATGTTGATATTATTTTTGATATTCATGCTGCAACACTCAATGAATTTCGTTTTTTAAAACAAGAAGTTGATTTTAAAATTTTATCTAATGATTACAAAATTCTTGATCCTTTGAATGATTTAAAGGTGGTGATCATGCAAAATGATAGATTTGATTCAAAGGTGGATGACTTAAAACCAGTATTTATTAGAGATAAAGATTTAGACTACAGCTACGATGAAGAAAACACCTTTGCCGGTGGGAAAGAATTTAGGTATTTTAATGTACAAGGTTTAAGAAGTCCCGATATCAGAATCAACAAAATAAGGGTTGACAGCAATAACATTTCTCATATTCATTTATATAACGATGAAAAAAGGGGTTTCAAAAGATATGCTTTTGAAAAAGATATCAATGGTAAATTTATTATTAAAACAACTTTAGGCGATAGCCCTGATACAGATGCTGATTATGTGTATGTTTATTTTTATTTGATGAGTGATGCCCCATTGGTTGAAGGTGATGTTTACATTTTCGGAGCCATGAGTGATTGGCAATGTAAGGAAGAATATAAAATGAAATACGATGCTGATTTTAAAGGATACAGGGCAGTATTATATTTAAAGCAAGGCTTTTATAATTATGAATATGTTGTAAAAGGACCCAAAATGAAAGTGCCTGACGAAACGCTTACCGAAGGTAATCGTTTTGAAACCGAAAATGACTATACCATTATGGTATATCACCAACCTATTGGAGTTTTTTACGATAAATTAATCGGCTACAAAAAAGCGAAGTCGAATGCAACTAAATAAAAAACCTCAGTAAACACTACTGAGGTTTTTAAATAAACTGGGCAAAAATTATTTCCCAAGTTTCAGCTTTAAGTTGCTATCAATAGTGTTTAAGAAATCTTCGGTTGTTAAATAGTTTTCTTTAGCAACATTATTTCCGTAAATACAAACTGCTAAATCTTTGGTCATTTTTCCGCTTTCTACAGTTTCAATACAAACTTTTTCAAGTGCTTCACAAAACTGAACCAGTTCTTTGTTGCCATCTAACATTCCTCTAAATGCAAGACCTTGTGTCCATGCAAATATAGAGGCAATAGGATTGGTTGACGTAGGTTTTCCTTCTTGGTGCATTCTAAAATGTCTGGTAACTGTTCCATGCGCAGCTTCTGCCTCCATAGTTTTTCCATCAGGAGTAATCAATGAGCTCGTCATTAAGCCTAATGAACCAAATCCTTGGGCTACTGTATCGCTTTGAACATCACCATCGTAATTTTTACAAGCCCAAACAAAATTACCATTCCATTTTAACGCAGAGGCAACCATGTCATCAATTAAACGATGTTCATAAGTAATGCCCAAGGTATCCATTCTGCCTTTAAATTCTGTTTGATATATTTCTTCAAAAATATCTTTAAATCTACCGTCATATTTTTTTAAAATAGTGTTTTTTGTTGAAAGGTACAAAGGCCATTTTTTCATTAAAGCTTGGTTAAAACATGAACGAGCAAAACCTTTAATAGATTCATCTGTGTTGTACATGGCCAATGCTACACCATCACCTTTAAAATTAAACACTTCAAATGATTGTGGTGCTGAACCATCTTCTGGAGTATAAGTAATGGTTAACTTACCTTTTCCTTTAGTTACAAAATCGGTAGCACGATATTGATCTCCAAAGGCATGACGTCCTATGCAAATTGGGGCAGTCCAATTAGGCACTAAACGCGGAATATTTTTCATTACTATGGGTTCACGAAAAACAGTTCCATCCAATATATTCCTGATGGTACCATTAGGAGATTTCCACATTTGTTTCAAATTAAATTCCTTAACTCGTGCTTCATCGGGAGTAATGGTAGCACATTTAATACCTACATTATATTGTTTAATTGCTTCTGCTGCTTCAACAGTAACCTTATCATCTGTAGCATCACGATTTTCAATGCCTAAATCATAATATTTAATATCTAAATCCAAATAAGGATGAATTAATTTATCCTTAATAAAGGCCCATATAACTCTTGTCATTTCATCACCATCCAGCTCAACAACTGGATTGTTAACTTTAATTTTGCTCATTTGATTTTAATGTTTAAAAGTAATTATTAATTAATTGAATCAATATCCAAAAACATCTTCAAGCTTTAAGTAGGTAACCTTACCATAGCTTTCTAATGCTTTTATATCGAGTGTGCTTTTATTTCCAAGCACCATAATATTGTATTTTTTGTCTTTAAAATGTGCTTGTTGGAATGATTTTATATTTTCAAATTTCATACTAGGAACCTTTTCAAAAACATCTTTTCTCATATCGTAAGTATTACCCATTTTTTTTGCATTCATATAATTGAACAGAATTTCACTTTTGGTAATTCTTTCGGTTCTAATTTGTTCTTCAACCGCTTTCTTGGCGCTGTTAAACATATTTTCGCTTTCTGGTAAATTATTCATTAATTCAAACATTCCTTTCATTGCTTCAGGCAATTTATCCGCTTGGGTTCCAATATAAGCTAAAGCATAATGGGAACGATCCTTGATTGATGGCATTCGGTAATTACTAAATACAGAATATGCCAATGCCTTTGATTCACGCATAGTTTGAAATACAATACTACCCATTCCTCCTCCAAAATATTCATTAAATAAGGTAATAACTGGTATATTATTTCTGTTGTACAACTCATCCTTCGAAAGCATCATAATTTCGGCCTGTTTCATGTCGTAATCAATAACATAAACATCTGTTTGTTTATTTTCTTGTTCAGCAAATACTGTTGGTGAAGGAATATTTTTAAGTGGTGTATTGGCTTTATGATTTGCATTTATTTTATTGGCTAAAATATCTGGAGTAAGCGGGCCATAATAATAAATATCATGTTGGTAAGATGTTAGTTCTTTAATTCTTTGTATTAATTCTTCTGGTGTAACTGCTTTCAGTTCTGCACTTGATAATATATTGGTGAAAGGGGATTTCGCACCAAAAACAGCATAATTATACATACCGCTCCAAAGTATTTTTCCTTTGCTTAACTTATCATCTTCTCGTTGTTTGATAACTGATGATACTAAATTATTTAGGGCTTCTTTATCAGGTTTCGGCTCTTTTAATAAGCTTTCAAACAATTTTAAAGCAGTTTCAAAACTTTCATTTAAACCTTCTAAACTAACATTTACTCTATCTTCTGATGTAAATACATTGTAATTACAACCCAATTTGTAAAATTCTTGTTTAAGTTGTTCGTTGGTTAATTCTGTTGTCCCTAAAAAGTTTAAATACTCAACTGCTAACCCTAATTTTTTGTCGTTGTTTTTTCCCATTTCTAACACATAATACATACTGAATAAATTGTTTTCTTTATTCTGTGTGCAATAAATTGGAGCCCCAATTAAGGTTTTGTACTTAACAATATCTTTTTCATAATCAATAAACACGGGTTCTATTGCTGGTGCTTTCGCTTCAAGTATGCTCTTTAAGAAGGGTGATTGTTCATCTCTGTTTACTTCAACAGGCGTAATTTCTGGCTTCACAACTTTTTGTACATTTTTATCTTCGCCAGTACGTTTGTAAACAACCACATAATTATCCTTAAAATTAGCATTTGCCCAAGCCACTATTTCTTGTTTTGTTATAGCAGCTAGCTTGTTGATATGATTGGTGTAATCAATCCATGATTTTTCACTAATAAATGCACCAACCATTGCCATAGCTCTTGAACCATTATCCTCAAATTCTCTGGTTTGTTGTAATTTTATATCATTAATAATTGCCTTTAACATCCAGTCAGGAAATTCGCCTTTTTTAAGTTTTTCAACTTCTGCTAAAACTAAGTCTTTTGTTTGCTCTAAAGTTTGTCCTTCTTTAGCATTAGCTTCAAGTATAAAAACACCATAGTCCTTTAAAATATATGGAAACACCGATGCACTTAACACTTTTTGCTGTTGATTTAAATTTAGGTCTATTAACCCTGCTGTTCCGTTATATAAAATTTTACCAGCAAGCTCGGCCATTTCAGCATCTTTAGTATTCAATCCACCAAGGCGGTAAGCCATCAACATGGATTCTGCATCTGGTCCAAAAACTTCTTTAATTATAGGTTTAGTTATAGGTTCTTCTTTTCCAGGAGTGTATACTGGAACTGGTTTTGACTTCATTGAACCAAATCGGCTATCAATTAATCTTATTGCTTGCTCGTAATCAAAATCGCCCGACATACAAATAGCCATGTTATTAGGCACATAATAGGTATCATAATATTCTTTGATTTTTTTAATAGAAGGATTTTTTAAATGTTCAATTGTTCCAATGGTTGTTTGCTTTCCATAATTATTGTTTGGAAAAATAGTGGCAAATAAAGTTTCAAAAACTTTGCGACCATCGTTGTCTAAGCCTCTGTTTTTTTCTTCATAAACAGCCTCCAGTTCAGTGTGAAATATGCGCAACACTGGATTACGAAAACGCTCCGCTTCAATGGTCAGCCACTTCTCTAATTGGTTTGATGGTATATCATTTACATAAACCGTTTGCTCAAATGATGTAAATGCATTGGTGCCTTTAGCTCCAATGGAAGTCAACATTTTATCATACTCATTTGCAATGGCAAATTTTGCTGCAACTCCACTTATACTATCAATTTGATGATACATTGTTTTTCGCTTTGCTTCATCCTTTGTAGTGCGGTAGGTTTCATACAAAGCTTCAATTTTATCCAACTCAACTTTTTCTTTACTATAATTTAAACTTCCAAATTTATCAGTGCCTTTAAATAATAAATGCTCTAAATAATGAGCCAAACCAGTTGCATCAGCTGGGTCACTTTTACTTCCTGCTTTTGTTGCAATATAAGTCTGAATTCTTGGAGCATCTTTATACACACTCAAATAAACTTTTAAACCATTGTCAAGCGTATAAATTCTTGCATTTAGCAGATCGCCTTTAACAGATTCATATTTGTATTCTTTTGTATTTGATGCTGCGGAATTTGTCGATTGAGGGTCGGTGGCGTTAAGCTGCTGTGTTTTTAATGTTTGAACACTTTTTTGAGCAAATAAGCTTGTTGAAGTAACAACTATTAAACCTAGGCTCAGGACTTTTTTTAATTGAATCATTATGGATATTTTATATTTCTAAATCTAAACTAATTTTTAATTTTTCAAGATTGGGGTTAATTTGTACCAATCTCATATATTTTTCACGGTTGGTGTATGGTTTACGTTCACTTTCATCCTTACTTACCTCTAATACAACTTGTAAATAATCATTTTGTAAATCATTACGCAATTGTGTACTTAAATCTGTCAAAACAAATTGTATATCACTCTCCTGTACTGCATTATAAACTTTAAAAAGGATTACAAAATTTTCTTTTAGTATGGGTTTTGTCACCGTAAGTGTGTGCCATAACGATGTTTTTCCTTTTTCATCAATTTGTTTGGCGTAAGCAGCCCATGATGCTTGTAATTGGTCCTCTGTAAATATAGTTTTTCTTTCCAACACATTTTGAACAGCTTCATCTTTGTCGCTCACTTTTGATTGATTAAGCATTGAGGCAATGGAAGGCTTTCCTATACTGAAATTTTTTGGAGATATGACTTTTTTAATTTCAGGTTTTGGCTCAGTGGTATTTGAAACATTTACTTGAGGGGCTATATCACTTTTAGCTTCAGTAACTACTGATAATTCAGCAGTTAAATGAGCTGAGGTTTTGCTTCCCATATTATAACTTGTAGGCGCTGCTTTATTTTCTACAGGCGTTGTAGCAATTGCTTCAGTTATGCTTGTATCAGACTTTTTTTTTTCGCTGTCAAGTTTTAATCCTTGCAACGTACATAACTGCATTAGCGCCAATTCAACCAATAGCCGTTGATTAACACTTATTTTATAGCCAGCCTCTGTTTTAGTGCATATTTCTAAGCCTTTAATTAAAAAAGACAACTCACAACGTGAGGACTGATTTTTGTATTTTTCCTTAATACCTGGACTTGTTTCAAGCAATTGTAAAGTAACTGCATCTCGACTAACAAGCAAGTTTCTTAAATGTTGAGCCAATCCATTCACAAAAAAATTACCTTCAAAACCATTACTTAAAATTTCGTTATAAAGTAAGAGTGATGAAGAAATATCTCCAACCAACAAAAAATCAGTTAGTTTGAAATAGTAATCATAATCAAGTATATTTAAATTTTCTATAACAGCTTTGTAACTCACATGATTTCCTGCAAATGTTACAATTTGGTCAAACATACTTAATGCATCGCGCAATGCCCCATCTGCTTTTTGCGCAATAACATGTAATCCATCGTTTTCGTAAGTGATGTTTTCCTTATGCGCAATTTGAGCCAAGTGATTGGCCATGTCCTCTACTTTAATTCTGTTGAAATCAAAAATTTGACAGCGTGATAAAATAGTCGGAATTATTTTATGTTTTTCTGTTGTGGCTAAAATAAAAATGGCATGTGGTGGTGGCTCTTCAAGAGTTTTTAAAAATGCATTGAAGGCCGCATTACTCAACATATGCACCTCATCAATAATAAATACTTTGTATTTCCCTATCTGAGGAACAAAACGCACTTGGTCAACTAAATTTCTAATGTCTTCAACTGAGTTATTGCTTGCCGCATCAAGTTCAAGTATGTTTAATGATCGCCCTTCATTAAATGAAACACAAGATTCACAAACATTGCATGGCTCAGTGTTAGTATCTACATTAAAGCAATTGATGGTTTTAGCTAAAATACGAGCACTTGTTGTTTTTCCAACTCCACGCGGACCACAAAATAAAAATGCTTGTGCTAAATGGTTGCTTTTAATAGCGTTTTTTAAGGTAATGGTAATATGGCTTTGTCCAACCACCGAATCAAAGGTGGATGGCCTATATTTGCGTGCCGATACTACAAATTTTTCCATTGGGACTGCAAATATAACAGAATTGTAATTGTTTAGAAAAGGAAGTTAAAAATAGTTTTAAAGCTGCGACAAATACACAATTGTTTGTACAAAAAGCGATTTGAGTTATTTTTTTATCTCTATTTCACTTTTATTTAAGGCTTCTTTATATACTTCTTTTTTCATATTCTCAATTATTTCAAGTTTTCTCTTGTTCAAAATAATATTTCGAATATTGGCATACTCAAAACTTAAAGGAGAAATAGAATCCTTTATTTTGAATCCTTTTATATTAACAAAGTATAAGTAATCATTCTCAATTAATTCTATGAGCCGGTTGTTTTTTAAATATTGCTCCTTATCATAGGTTTCAATGGGTATTTCTTTAAGTAAGTCATCAAATAATAACCATGAATTTTCTTCTAAAAAATAATTCTCAGCAAATTGATGGCAATATTCTTCCAACAGTTTTCTATCTGATGGCTTTTCTGATTTGTACCATTCTTTTAATTTATTGATTTTTGGTGCGCTTTTTTTAACTTTTATATAAATAACTTTAATTATGTTGTCCTTCAATTCAAAGTTTTGAGGGTTTTTGTTATAATAGGCCTCAATTTCTGCTTTGCTTACAGCTGTATCAAGACTTTGATTGACTAGTTCTTTTTCAAATGCGTATGTTATTAAAGCATTTCGGTAACTCTCTAGTTCATGCTCTACATCTTTTTGAACATCATCTAAATTTTTTTCGGCATGCAGCAATACAACCTGCTGTTTGGCCCATGTCTCAGCATAATTTTGAACAAAGAGAATACTATCCTTACCATGCAATTTTTCAGGCATTTGTTCAATTACATCTTCTAAATATAAATATGAATCATAAACTCTTGCAAGCACTGTTCCATCACTATTTTTACCTTTTTTAAAATACTTGCATTGGGCAAATAAGCTAATTAAAAGAAGTATAAAAAAATGCCAAACTCTTGTATTTTTCAGGCTATGTAATTTTTTTTTATTCACATCTTAAAAATAAAAAAGTTTACACCATTCTAAAACAGTGTAAACTTAATTGAAAAGTACTTTTTTACTTTACTGTCCCTAAAACAGCTTTATCTACCGTAAATTGATATTTACCCCTAAGTGAAGCTATCCACTGTTTTTCTAAATAGTTTTGATAGTCAGCAGTAATTAATCCTTTAGCCTCGGCAATGGTTTTATTTGTAGGTGCAATAATGTTTTCAAAATCAACTATTACAACCTGTTTATCAATATTGGTATTGGCGCTTAACCCTTTCTTCCATTCCATTTTATCTACAATTTCATTATCACCTTTACTAAATTTTCCTGTTTCAATACTCAAATTTAACTGAGAATCTTTGTTGATGGCTTTTAAAATGTCATCATTGGTGTATTTTTTCTTGGCCTTGTCTTTCAACATTTTTCTTAAATCTGCAGCAATTTTTTCATTGGCACACTTGTAAACAGTAGCTTCAGCCCTTGTTTCCCACATATATTTTGCTTTGTTTTCTTCGTAAAATGCTTTTAATCCAACTGTATCTTTTACTGCCTTTGACCAAACATTTTTATCAGTTAAATCAAACAACAAAATACCATCTCTGTATTCTTGCAATAAGGCTTTAAATTCAGGATATTTTGAAGCTAATTTGCTTTCTTCATAGGCCAAGCATGTTTCATTTACAAATTCTTTATACATATCATTCACTAACATGGTAAAATCTGTTTTGGCACGCTTACTTTGGTGATTCTCTAAATAAACTGCAAAATCTTTTTGATTATAGGTTTTATCTCCAATACTAAACAAACCATCTTTTGTAAGTTTGGATGCTGAGCTACTTTTCCATTTAGCTTCAAAATAGGTAGTGTCCATGGCTTTCACAAATTCATCACGCAGTTTTAAGTTCTCTTTAAAATTATATTGTTTTTTAATCTTAACAATCATGCTTTCTTTACCATTTTGCGAGCGGCTGTCTTTTCCAATTTTTGCTTTTAATTCAGGCTTTAACTCATCAAAAGTGCCTAATTCTTTTTTACTCAATCTTTTTATAATATGCCATCCATATTGGGTTTGAATTGGCATTGAAATATCACCATCATTTTTTAGCGCAAAAGCTGCCTTTTCAAATTCAATCACCATACGTCCTGTACCAAACATTGGCAACTCTCCACCTTTTTTAGCCGAACCTTTATCGTCACTATGTTGTTTTGCCATTTCTGCGAAATCGGCACCAGCTTTTATTTTTGCGTACAATTCATCAATCTTAGCTTTAGGGTCTACCCTAGAAGTATCCTTTACATTTGGATCTTTTTGAGGAGTTTTCACCATAACATGTGCCACAGTAATTTGCCCTTGATTTGGCCTCTCTTCTACCTTTAAAATAATGTGATAACCAAAACGTGTACGAATTGGCATGCTCACTTTGTTAATTTCAGCATTAAAAGCTGCAGTTTCAAAAGGGTATACCATTTGCATACTTGTAAAGTAACCTAAATCACCACCATTGTCTTTTGCTGATGGGTCTTCGGACACTTCTTTGGCTACTTTCGAAAAATCTTCCCCTTTTAAAATTCTATTTCTTGCTGCTATAGCCTTGTTGTATGCAGTCAAGGTGTCTTTTGGCAATGCTGCGGCATCGCATTTAATTAAAATATGGCTTGCTCTAACATCCTTTTTCATTCTGTCATAAGCCTCACGCAAAAGTTTGTCGTTCACTTCATTGTCAGTTAAATATGGGGCAGCAAGTTGTTTACGATAACCTTCAAGTTCATTTTTAAAAGCACTCACAGTATCTAATCCTAACTCTTCTGCTTCTTTAACCTTTAATTTAAAATTAATAAACAACTGCAAATAATCTTCCAATGATTTAGCATCAGAACTTGCATTCTTTGTGTTGTTTTTATGATAAATCGCTTCAAATTCCGATTTGGTAATGGTTTTGCCAGCAACTGTCATCAACACAGGGTCGCTTGAATTTTGAGCATTTGAAATGAAAGTGCAACTTAAAATTGTTGCAAGCAGTACATTTAGTCTTCTGAATTTCATAATTTTTCTTTAATGGTTATAAAAAAGGATTGCAAACCTACTAAATTTTAGTGAATTAACTAATTAAGTCATGAAATGGCTTATTGGTAAAAATTAAAAAAAGTTAAAGAATTTATTCACCTGACTTACATATTTCAATTTGAAGATTTCGACTTGGACTTGAGTTTCAATCAAAAGAATTAAAAAGCTTCATTTTTAGTGCCATCCTCACTCTTTCGATTTTGTAATTTATTAATTTTTAGTAACTTTGTTCGTGTGAATAAAGGCAAGTTTAATATAATAGGTATTTGGTTTCTCATAACTTTATTGCTTTTTGCAGTAACACCTAAAGATATACTTCATGAATTTCATCATCACGAAAATGAAATTGAGCATGTTGATTTAGATTGTCACAATCAACATTTTGAAATTAAACATACACATTGCCCTGTATTAGAACAAGCTGCTCCTGTTTTTAATGTTATCGCTTGTACTGCTTATATTCCGATTGCACAATCCTTAATCACATTTAAACTAAAATTAAAGGTTTTTGTAAAAACGCCCACCCATTTTTTATTCAGCTTAAAAGCGCCTCCTTATTGCTGGTAACCCAACATCAAAAATTAAATCCTCTTATTGATTGTTAGACCTAAAAAGTCAACATAGTACATTTTTATTTTTATTTGAATGCATAAACTTATTTTGTATGCATTATTACTTGTACCTATTTATTCATTGGGTCAAGATAATGCGCTACTTTGCAAATTTTCCATTAAAGGAAAGGTTATTGACGAACATAATAATGAAGCCTTACCATTTGCAACTGTAATTTTAAAAGATGCTAAACTTGCAACCATTAGCGATTCTTTAGGATTTTTTACTTTTAAAAATATCTGTGCCGGGAGGCATTTATTGGTATCATCGCATCTAAATTGTGAAGATTTACAGCTTGAGGTAAACCTTGTTGGTGATACAGAAATAGTGATTAAGCAAGAACATCATACTAAAGAACTGCATCAAATAACTATTTCCGCAAACAGAACTGTAGCGCAACAAAGCCTTAATATTAGTTCGATTGGGATGAAAGAGCTAGAATCCAATACTGGAAAACCTCTTGGTGAAATGCTGAAGGAAATTGTTGGTGTTCAAAGTTTGCAAACAGGAAACAACATTAGTAAACCTATAATTCATGGACTACACAGCAACAGAATTATTATAATGAATAATGGAGTTCGACAGGAAGGACAGCAATGGGGGAGTGAGCATGGTCCTGAAATAGATCCCTTTGTTGCTGATAAAATATCTGTTATTAAAGGTGCTGCAGGTGTGCGTTATGGTCCCGATGCCATAGGAGGCGTGGTTTTGATTGAACCAAATTCGTTGAGAGATAGTGTTGGATATGATGCATTAGTTCATTTAGGTGCAGCAAGTAATGGTAAACAAGGCACAGTGAGTGGAATTTTTAATGGTTGTGTTAAACAAATAAAAGGACTAAATTTTAGAGTTCAAGGTACATTAAAGCAAGGAGGAAATAATAATACCCCTGATTATTTTCTTAAAAATACTGGGTTTAAGGAAAAGAACTTCTCTGCAGCAATGGCATACAAAAGAACTTATTTTGGATCTGAAATTTTTTATAGCAAATTTAATAGCCATTTAGGGATATTATCTGCAGCGCATATAGGTAATCTAAATGATTTAGAAAAGGCTTTCCAAAGCAAATTACCTTCAGATACAGCTGGCTTTAGTTATCAAATTCAAAGACCTAATCAAAATATTGTTCATGACTTGTTTAAGTGGAAATCGTACCTTAATTTCAACAAAATAGGTAAAATTGTTTACACTTTTTCGCGTCAACAAGATAATAGAAGCGAGTTTGATAAACATGTGCCCAGAAATGATAGTTTAGCGGCACTTAATAAACCAGAGTTAAATTTCATCATTCATACTTTAATTAATGAGTTAGTATACGAATTGCAACATTTCAAAAAGTATTTTGCACAAATTGGTTATATGAATATGCATCAAGCTAATAGTTATGATGGACGTTTCTTTATCCCTAATTTTAATAATAAAGGATGGGGATTATTTGCTATTGAAAACTACCAGTATAAAAAATTTTTTGCAGAACTTGGTGTACGATATGATGAAAGAAAACAACGTGTTTTTTTGGATAGTAACGGATTTATTAAACAGCCGCTGTATAGCTATAAAAAATATGCTGGTTTGATTGGAGCTGGTTATCATATTAAAGGACATGATTTAAAGTTAAACGTTGGTACTGGATGGCGCGCTCCTAGTGTAAATGAACTGTATGCTAATGGAGTGCATCATGGTGCAGCTGCAGTAGAAATTGGCGATGAAAATTTAATACCTGAAACCAATGTCAATGTAGCCTTATGGTGGGGTATAAAAGCAGTAAAAAAAATAAGCGGAGAGGCCGAAATTTATCAAAATGTAATCCAAAATTTTATTTATTTGATTCCCGTTCAACCTGCCACGCAAACTATTAGAGGAGCTTTTCCAACATTTAAATATATGCAAGTTAATGCTGTTATAAGAGGATGTGATGTACACCTTAAATATCAGATTTATAAAACCTTAAAAATAAATTTGAAAGGAAGTTATCTTTATGCTATTAATTCAGACAATAATCTTAGACTTACCCAAATGCCTCAAAATTTAATTGAGCCAAGTGCAACTTGGGAGCCTCAATTAAATATTAATAAATGGAATCACTTTTACCTAAAAATTTCTTATTTGATAGTGGCAAAAGGGGTTTCGGTTTCAGATGATAAGGATTATCTTGCTCCGCCTCATGCCTATCAATTGCTCAATGCCGATGCGGGTGTGGCATTTAAAGTAAAAAAACAAAATATAAATTTAGGTATTGGTATTTCAAATGCCTTGAATACCAGTTATAGAGCATATTTAAACCGTTACAGGTACTTTGCCGAAGAGCTTGGAACCAATGTAATTTTACATTTAAAAATACCAATCAATATTAAAACAGAATAGAATGAAAAAATATAAAATATTTCTTATTACATCTTTTGTGGCATTGTTCATATTTGGCTGCAAAAAAGATACAGATTTACCTAAACTACCTCAACCTATCAATGAACCAGAGGTAATTACTTCACTTTCAATCACACTAACTGATTCTTCAAATGTTAATGATGTAAGAACCTTCGAATTTATTGATAGTGATGGGGATGGCGGAAATCAACCAATTAAATTCGATACAATTTTTTTGAAATCAAATACAACCTATATTGCATCTTTAAAATTATTCAACGGCATTTTAAATGAAGAAATTACTTCAGAAATTGAAGATGAATCCAATGATCATTTGTTCGTTTACAAAACCTCAGAAATTAATTTAGAAATTGAAATAACCGATCTCGATAATAACACACCTCCTTTACCTATAGGACTTAGGTCTAAATGGCGAAGTGGAATAGCAGGAAACGGAACCATTCAAATTATTTTAAAACACCAACCTGGTATAAAAGATGGTTATGAATCTCCTGGAAATACAGATGTTGATTTAAATTTTCAAACAAAAATTATTAACTAAATTAAGTAATCATATGAATAATATTAAGCAATATATATTGGGTTTCTCTGTGCTTCTGAATTTAATGATAAATGTTTCTTGCAATAAAACAAAGCAGCATTCAAAATGGCTTACAGGCGAAACGTGGAAGGTAAGTGAAGTTACAATAGATGGAAATAGTTTTGGTTTACTTCCTCAATTTAAATTTGATGAATGTGATATTTACGATGAAATTTGTTTCGGAACCTTAATTGTTGAAAATACTAGTATGGCTAATTTTGCTTGGCAGATACGCGATAAAGGGAGTATTTTTGAACTAAGTGATCAAACACAAAATGTTGATGAAAGTAATGAAGAAGCTGTTTCATTTTCTTCTTCATTTAGTGGTATTTACAATGTAAATCAAATAGACAAAAAATCAATGGAATTAGAGAGTGATAACTGCAAAAGATATCCTGGAAAAAAAGTAATTTTTAAATTACATAGAGAATAAAAATTGTAAAAAAAAAGCCTGCAATTGGCAGGCTTTTTTTGAATCAGAAAATTTATTAATCTTCCTTTTTTGTTGTCTTTTTAGCAACAGCTTTCTTAGGAGCTGCCTCTTTTTTAGGAGCTGCTTCCTTTTTTACAGCAGCTTTTTTAATTGGAGCTTCTGCTTTAACTTTCTTATCAGTTGTAGTGGCAGCTACTGCCTTTTTATTACGTGGGCGACTTACACCGTAAGAGCCCATTATAATTTTTCCCTTTCTTGATTTTTTATCTCCTTTTCCCATTGTAAATATGTATTGATTTGTCGTGAATAAATTTTTAAACCTATTCACAAACCTATGCATTTCGTTTAATTAAAACAAATATTGTTTTTATAATTTAATACACTAGTGTCCGATAAAAATAGGAATAATTTTTTTAACGCACAGAAGTGTTGA
>DAORKI010000070.1:0-18857 GCA_035439485.1 Bacteroidia bacterium | reverse complement strand
ACAAGGCCAACATCTCTCCCGTTTAAAAATGACTTTTTGAGGGACGACTAATTAGGTCCATTTGTCTTTATTGAAAGTACCACCGTTTCATAATAAAAATGTTAAATTGTTTTACTGCCTTTTATTTTTTGAATAAAAAATAAAAGGCTGCGTTCATTATAGAAAATATATAATGAATTACTTTCAATTTTTTAAAGTACTAATTTCCTTTCAATTATTCACTTATCCCATATTAGCTCAAGATAGCGTATTTTTTCGCACAAAAAAAGTTGAGGTAGGAAAGGTGATACAAATTGGACAAGGAATGATTTTGTTTATGCCCGATACATTTAAATTTGATCAGGTTGTAGTAAGGTACAGAGCAGTAAGAATTCATTCAATAAAGTATCAAAGTGGACGCGTTGATACAGTTTGGGGCAATCCTTTATATCAAAACACCGCACATTTAATGGTAAATTACGAACTTCCGCATCATCATGAACTTGATATTTCTATTTATCGAATATGGCAAAAAAATGTACTTATACAATATAACTATTATCTCAACAAAAAGAATTTCTCTTTTACATTTCCATTAAATTTTAATCAAAATAATTTCAATTTCAACAATTCAACAAACGTTCTTAGTCCACGTTTTTCAAGCGGAATAATAGTAAGAACGCATTCAAATAAACAATCAAAATTCGGTTTTTATGCTGGATTAGGAGTATTGGCGGGCTTTTCAAATAAGTATATTTATAATGAAAGCAATAAAAATTATTCAAAATTTATACGGAAATTTATACATCCATTAATTAATTTTGGTTACCAACACTATTTAAATAGTTTTTTATATTTAAGTATTAATACCACCTTTGGCCCAAGTTTTTATCCTTTCCATCGCAAACTAGATGCCAGTACCTTTGCTTTAGAAGCTAGATTGGGCTTTAAGATCAAATAAAAAATAATTATTTCACTATGCCATAAATTGGCTTACCAACACATCCGTTCGGAAAAGCAATATCTAAAAAAGAAGAAATTGTTGGTGCTATATCTGAAATGTCTACCGGTTCATAGCTTGCACCAGTATTGATTTTCCAGCCATACCAAATCAATGGGACATGCGTGTCATAAGTATAAGCAGCTCCATGCGTTGTGCCTGTTTTATGATAATCTAAGTAGGCTGGTAAATAATTAAGTACTACATCTCCACTTCTTACATCATTATACCCCATATAAATTCTACTTAGTGCAACATCATTTGATTGTGATGCAGCTACTATATCATAAACCGAATATGCATTTGCAATACCTTCTAAACTTAACGCATAGTGCGCAGCTTCCATTGTAACTTCTTTTAATTTTAATTTATTTTTTGATAGGTATGAATGATTTAAAAAGAATTGTTGATTGCTAAATGACAACACTAATGTATCACCATAAAGTTTTTTTAAATGAGATTTCATTGAATCTTCAAGCATTTTTTCATTTATGAAACCAGCAGGAACTTTTAAAGTTTGTAAATAAGCTGCATTATGAGCGCCACCATGATCGGCAGTTAAAAATATTACAAAGTTTTCTTTTCCGATGTTTTTCTCAAGATAGTTAATGAACTCTTCCAAATCTTTATCCAATCGTAAATAAGTATCTTCTGTTTCAATTGCATTGATTCCAAATTGATGGCCCACATAATCAGTACTTGAAAAACTTACACTTAAAAAATCAGTTATAGCATCAACACCGAGTTGCTCATTTTTTATGGCTTCTAGAGCAAAGTCTTTTGTTAAGCTGTTGCCAAAAGGAGTGGAACGTATTAAGTTTAAACCTTTGTTTTTTTCTTTTAATTCTGCCAGTTTGTGTGGGAAAATTGGTTTTGACTCTCCTTTAAAAGTTCCTTCAAAAATATTGTCATCACTTAAACTTTCGGTGTAGGCACTTATAGGTAAAAGTGTGGTCCAATCCTGAGATAAATATTTCTCTGGTAGTTTTTTTTCATTAAAAGCCATTACCCAAGCAGGTAATTGTTGCATATAAAATGTGCTGGTGATAAAAGCACCATTACTTCCATCATACCAATAAGCAGCATTAGCGGTATGTCCAGCTGGCAAAATGGAAGCTCTGTCTTTTTGTGAAATACCAATTACTTTTGCTTGCATATTGGTAGCTAGCCTAAGCTCATCCCCAATAGTAGTGGTGAGCATATTGCGTGGCGACATCATTCCAGCTTTACTATTAGTACCAATACTGGCTACAGTTTCATCATCAGTGCAATAAATGCTTTTACCTGTTTTTTTATTGTACCAATCATTGCCAATTATGCCATTAACCCTCGGTACGCTTCCTGTAAAAATTGATGCATGCCCAGGACCCGTGTAGGTTGGCACATAATTAAAATTGGCATTTTTATTAAAGTATCCACCTTTAATTAACCTTTTAAATCCTCCCTCACAAAATTTGCCTTCATACCTTGTAAGGTAGTCTACACGCATTTGATCAACAACTATTCCAACAATTAACTTTGGTTTTTGCGCAAAAATTTGATAGGCAAAAAGTAAATTCAAAATTATTCCTATTTTTAATTTCATGATGGTAATTTTATGTTCCATTTTTCTAGAATCACTTTTGTAAAGTTGTAAAATAAAAACCCTAAACCTAAACCACAAAAGGCCCCTGCGATAATATCAGTAGGATAATGCACACCTAAATATATTCTACTATAAGAGGTTAAACAGGCATAGCTTATTAAGGTTAATTTTAATAATTTGGGGCAAGGTTTTAATAAAAGAAGCACATAAAGCATAAGTGCAAATGCATTAGCTGCATGGCTCGAAAAAAAGCCATAAGTACCTCCTCTATAATCATTCACTGTATGCACAAATTGTCCAAAGGTGGCGTTGTGTGTTGGTCTATATCGTTGTACAATTTCTTTAAATACATTAGCGGTTTGATCGCTAAAAAAGATGAGTCCTACTGTGCAAACTAAAATTATTACAGTTCCATTTTTATATTTCTTATATATTAAATAAAGTAACCAAGCATACAAGGGAATCCAAATTAGCTTATTGCTCAAAGCAAACATAACTGTATCGAGCCAAGGTAAATGGGCATTATTTAAATAAAAAAATAGTTGGTGATCAACTTCAACTATGGCATCAAATGCGCTCATATTAGCACTAATTTAGGGCTTTCCACAACATATCCTTGAGTTCTTTCAAATGATATTGTGTATGTGAAGAAATAAAAATATGAGGAATTTTAGGCAATCTTTTAGCAATGTCAGCCTCTAATTCTTCATCAATCAAATCATACTTAGAAATGGCTAAAATACGCTGTTTGTCTAATAGTTCAGGATTAAATTGTGCAAGTTCATTCAATAATATTTCATATTCTTTTTTAATATCATCACTATCAGCAGCAATTAAAAATAATAATACCGAATTTCTTTCAATGTGACGTAAAAACCTATGACCAAGTCCCTTTCCCTCATGCGCACCTTCAATAATACCAGGTATATCGGCTACCACAAATGATTTGTAGTCGTGATATTTTACTATCCCTAATTGAGGAGTTAAAGTGGTAAATGGATAATTTCCAATTTCAGGTTTTGCTGCAGATATTTTAGAGAGCAAGGTTGATTTACCAGCATTAGGAAACCCAACTAATCCAACGTCTGCTAATACTTTTAATTCTAATATTTTCCATAGCTCCTCACCAGGTTCACCAGGTTGTGCAAAACGTGGTGTTTGAAATGTAGCACTTTTAAAATGAAAATTTCCTAAACCTCCGCGGCCGCCTTTAACTAAAATTTTTTCTTCGCCATCTTCTGTTATTTCAAAATGAATTTCTCCAGTTTCTGCATCTCGAGCTACAGTTCCAAGTGGAACTTCTAAAATTTCATCTTTACCATAAGCCCCAGTTTTAAGTGCACTTCCGCCACCACCACCAGCTTCAGCAATCACATGTTTACGAAATTTAAGGTGTAATAATGTCCAAAGTTGTTTATTTCCTTTAACAATGATATGTCCGCCTCTCCCACCATCTCCACCATCGGGACCACCTTTTGCAGTTAATTTACTTCTATGTAAATGAGCTGAACCTGCACCACCTTTGCCCGAACGGCACATAATCTTAACATAATCAACAAAGTTGGATTCCGACATATAGAATTATTAATGCTATTTGCCAACCATATGGCAAACAAATGAAATGAATATTAATTTAATTGATGTACAGAAGAAATTTCGTTGCAAAGTGCATTAAATATTTCATCTATACTTCCAATGCCATTTACAGCATGAAATTTATTTTGTGCACTGTAAAAGTCTTTTAAAGGTGCTGTTTTATTATTGTATTCTTTTATTCGATTGCGAATAATTTCTTCATTTTGATCATCGGCACGCCCTGAATCTTTACCTCTTAAAAGCAAACGTTTTGTAAGCTCTTCATTATCAACTTCAAGTGCTAACATGCATGAAATATTGGTATTTTTTTCAGTTAGTAGATTATCCAGTGCCTCTGCTTGAGCTGCTGTACGAGGGAAACCATCGAAAATAAATCCTTTTGCCTGTTGATTATGATCTAATTTTGACCTAATCATTCCGATTACCACCGCATCAGGCACCAATTCTCCTTTGTCCATCAATAATTTGGCTTGAGTTCCCAATTCAGTTTGTTGTGCAATCTCCGAACGTAATAAATCACCTGTTGAAAGATGAATCAATTGATACTTTTCGATTAATTTTTCGGATTGAGTGCCTTTTCCAGCACCCGGGGGGCCAAATAAAACTATATTTAACATGCTATTTATTTTTACAATTAAGCTGCTAATTTACAACACCAAAGTGAGTTTGCCAAATTGAAAGCTTAAAACTAGACATAAGCCACTATTTCTTAATTTTGTTGGGATTATCCTTTATAAATGCATCCCAACCCGAATATGTTTTTTGTCCAATAGGTTTACTATTTTGAAAATAATGGCAAACTGCAGCTCCCAATGCATCAGTAGCATCTAGTGTTTCGCCATCTAATTCGTTTTTTAATTTTAAAATACTCTTCAGCATAGCTGCTACTTGTTCTTTTGAAGCATTTCCGTTTCCGGTAATTGCTTGTTTAATTTTTCGAGGTTGATATTCAGTTATTGGAATATCACGATAAACTGCTGCTGCTATAGCCACTCCTTGGGCTCGACCTAATTTAAGCATGGATTGCACATTTTTACCAAAAAATGGTGCTTCAATTGAAAGCTCATCGGGCAAATATTGTTCAATTAAACTTAACATACACTCAAAAATTTTCTTCAACTTTAGAGCATGATCATCATACTTACTTAAATTTAAAACCCCTAAAGCAATTAGTATAGGTTTATTTTGTTTTATCTGCAATAGCCCATATCCCATAATGTTTGTGCCAGGGTCAATCCCTAAAATTATTCGGTCTTTATTTGCTTCTTTGGCTTTTGTTGAAATCATATTTTACTAAAAAACGAATCAAAATTAGTATAATTGTGAGGCAGATGAATCAAAATTTAATTTCTAAGTTTAAATTTAAACCACTCAACCTTTTATTGGTTGCGATGGCATTGGCATATCTTGGATATAAATTTAATGATTATCACCATCAAAACTATGGAAAACTTTTTATTGAAATATTTGAAAAAGGAAATGTAATATATTTTTATACCTCTATTACCTTAATTTCTCTTAACTATGGTATTGAGGCCAAAAAATGGCAAATATTATTACGTCCCTTAGAAAAAATTAATTGGATAAATGCCCTTAAATCAATTTTAGCCGGTATTACTATTAGTATTTTTACACCCAACCGTACTGGCGAAGTGATAGGAAAGGTGGTTTATTTAAACCTTCACGAAAAATTAAAAGCTGCCTTGTTAAATTTCAGTGGCAGCATGGCTCAAATGATTTGTACTAGCTTATTAGGTTTATGGGGAACAATAATTTATTTGAATCAATATTCCTTTAAATCCATCAATTTACCTGCAGTACACATTATTTATATAATTGCTATTTCATGCACAATATTGGCGTTCCTAATTTATTTTAATCAACAAAAATTTTTCCTTTGGTTAGGTACAAAAAAATGGGCAAAAAAAATTCATATTAATTTTACAAATCAGCAGCAATTCAATAACCATTTGCAACTTCAAGTATTAATTTTATCACTTTTACGCTATTTAGTTTTTTCATTTCAATTGGTATTGCTTTTAAAATTTTGTGGTATAAATGCTCCTATTTTTACTTTGTTTTTATTGAGTAACATTTTCTTTTTAGTGATGTGGTTTTTACCTTCTTTTGCACTTACCGAGCTTGGCGTAAGAGGTTCCGTAGCTGTTTTTTTATTTCAAAACGTGAGTGATAATATTTCAGGAGCACTTTTAGCTGTGGTATTATTGTGGATTATAAATGTTGCTTTTCCAGCACTGATTGGATGCTTTTATGTTTTTAACTTAACAGGTAAAAAAACGCATTAACATGGCGAATTTATTTTTTATTTTTTGCCTATATAGTATTATTTCAGTATTGTTCTATGTATGTTTAATGTTTTATTTCCGCATAGGTTTAAATCAACTCCATTTTAACTTAGATTTAAAAAAAAAGCCAAACACTTTTATCACTGTGGTAGTTTGTTTTAGAAATGAAGAGCAATATTTAACGAAGCTTTTAAATAGTCTAACAACGCAAAATTATCCACAACATTTTTATGAAATAGTTTTATATAACGATGCTTCAAGCGATAATTCGGTTGACATAATAAATAAATTTATTTCAAACTGTAAATCCCAAAATATTATTTTACGTGAACTTCCTGTGTTGCCTAACTCAAATGCAGCTAAAAAAATTGCTTTGAATGATGCAGCAAAAATAAGCAAAGCTGAATTAATAGTTGTTACTGACGCTGACTGTACTATGGATGAAAATTGGTTGACAATAATTGAGCATTGCTATCAAACAAATAATTCTCAAATGATATCAGGTCCTGTTAGTTTGCAGCATGAAAACTCATGGATAAATGCATTGCAAAAATTGGAACTGCATGGCTTAGCTGCTGCCAGCGCTGGTGCTTTTGGAAAAAATAATCCAATCATGTGCAATGGAGCAAATATGGCTTTTAACAGAATCACTTTTTTATCCATTGATCCATTTAAAAACAATTTACACATTAATAGTGGAGATGATATGTTTTTGATGATGGCTATGCATAAAGAAAATGCAATGTCAATGCACTTTTTAGCACATCCAAATGCTATGGTGAGTACTGTTGGAAAAAATAACCTAAGTGATTACATAAATCAGCGAGTTAGATGGGCATCTAAATCAAAAAGTTATACTAATAACTTGATAAAAGTGGTGGCTTTAGTGGTCTTGAATTTGAATTTGCTTATCGTTCTGTCGATCATACTTTGCTTCATATTTTCAATAAAATTTGGATTAATTATCACTATAGGATTAATTATTTTAAAACAATTAAGTGAAATGTATTTACTTCAAAAATTTACTAAGTTGTTTAATGTAAATATTAACTATTTCCAATTATTTTTATTTCAATACATTGAGGCTGTATTCACTGTGTTAGTGGCAATAAAATCTATAAAAGGAAGCTATATCTGGAAAGGAAGAAGACTTCAAGTTTAGAATAAAATTATTTAATTATAAATCCATTGTGCAGGATTTAATAATACAGCACCTTTCCAAATTTCAAAGTGCATTTCGCTGCGGTCTTCTTCGCCATCTAATACCACACCAATTTGTTGCTTTGTTTTCACTTTATCTCCCTTATCAACATTCACTGAAGCCAAGTTGGAGTATACTGTTAAATACTCACCATGACGAATAATTATAGCTTTTCCAGCTCCAGGAATACTGATTACTCCTGTAACAACACCATCAAACACAGCTCTTGTGGCTGCTGAGTTTTTAGTGCTTATATCAATTCCATTGTTTTTAACCTTTATACCTTTTAAAACCGGATGTTCATGCTCACCAAAGCTACTACTAATAATACCTTCAGCTACAGGCCAAGGCAACTTTGCTTTATTAGCAGCAAAGCTATTTGATAATTTTTGTGCTTCAGGAGTTAGTTTTAATTCTACTTCTTCAGCTTCTTTTTCTTCTTCTTTTTCAGTCTTTATAGGTAAAGGTTTATTTTCTTTTTTTGCAGTAGCAATGGCTGCTTCTTTCTCTTTCTTTCTTTTAGCCTTTGCCGCTTCACGCGCTTCTTCACGAGCCTTTTTTAATTCATCATCTATAATTTTTTTGATGGCAGCATTCAATTTATTGGCATCTGATTGTTTCTTGGCTAATTCTTTTTTCAGCTGCTTTTCTTTGCTTTGCAACTGAGTCAATACCTTTTCCTTCTCTTGCTTTTCTTTTGTTAGGGTTTGTTTCTCTTCCTCTTCTGTTAATAATAATTTATTTTTGTCTTGCTTTTTCTCATGTAATTGTTGATTTTGTTCGGAAATGCGTTTTTTGGTGCTATCAATTAATGCAGCTTGATTTTTTCTGAATTCACTGTATTGTTGAAAGTATTTAAGTCTTTTAAAAGCTTGATTAAAATCTTGAGCAGAAAATACAAACATCAACTTATCATAATTACTTTGATTTTTATATGCATAATAAATCATTGAGGCATATTCCTTTTTCAATTTTTCTAATTCATTTTGCAAATAATTAATGCGTTGTTGGTTATCACTAATTTGATTTCCCAATAAATTTATTTCTGAACCAATGGTGTTAATCAATTCTTCACGCATACCAATTTTTTTGTTGAGTGTAACTAGTTGGTTTAAGGAAATTCGTTTGTTTTTTTTGGTTTCATTTAACAATTGATTGGTTACTTTAATTTCACTTTGCAATTGTGATTTCTTTTTCTCCAATTCCTTTTTGTTTTGAGCCTTTCCAACAAATGCACAAAATAAAAATATAAGCAGTACAATTCTATTTAATACGTTCATACTTTGCTGGAATATTAAATGGCATTGACTGTGGTTTATCGTGGACTACTTTGCTATAGTCTAAATCTAAAACTATTTTTTTTTGTGCCTGAATCAAAAATTTTGCTTTGAAAGGAAAATAGGCCGAATCAATTACCTGAAAATTGCTGTAATTAGCAGTAAAAGTGCGGTCGTTAGGAAAATCGTTTATAACTATTTGGTACACTTTAAACGTTAAAGGGTGTAACCATATTCTTTGCGCTAATTCTTTACCAGCAGGGCCCTCTGTATTTTCCTTGAGTGCTTTGCGCAACTTTCTCTTTTTGATGGTGCTTAATAAATAAAATGTACTGTCCTTTCCTGACTTTAATTTATCGTCTTCATCATAAAACTCCATACTGTTACCTATCAGGACAGATTGCATGGTTTCAAAATCAACATCAATGTTAAGCAATTGACTTAAATATTGATAATCGCCAACAAAATATTTATTATTGAGTTTATCCATAAATCGAACTGAATCCTGTGTAATAAGCATTCTGGCGCCTTCAATGCCCAGTACGGAAACCGATAACCACATGGCACTGTCTTTTTTGGCCCGAACCGACACATTAAATGATTGTTTGTTATCATCTGTTATCACATCAGCACTAAATTTAGATGTTAACCAATCATACTTAAATTCGTTAGTTTGTAAATAATTAATAAGTGCTTTGGGTGTTTTAAAATCCAAGCGTTGATTAACTGTTTCGGGAGGCGCCACTGGTGGCTTAATAGGTTTTAAAGTGCGACATGCAACAAATAAAACATTCGCTATTAAAATAAATAATAGGTTGTTAAATATATATTTAAAGC
This sequence comes from Bacteroidia bacterium, assembly GCA_035439485.1. Lineage (GTDB taxonomy): Bacteria > Bacteroidota > Bacteroidia > UBA4408 > UBA4408 > CAIKXD01. Next base: position 9,076 of record DAORKI010000070.1, on the reverse strand, counting down.
GAAACAAGGCTGTCATTAATAATACTGATTATTCAATCAGTTTTTTTTCATTAATTTTTCTTTCAAGATTATCGCTACCAGTTCCTGCATTTTTAGCTTTAATCCAATAATCTAAAGCCAATTCACTGTTTTTTAATTTGTAAGCAACATCTCCTAAATGTTCCAATATAACTGCATTATTTGATGCTCCGTTAGCAACAGCCTTTTCTAACCATAATTTTGCATCTTCATATTTTCCCATACCATATAAAATCCACCCATAGGTGTCATTGTAGGAAGCATTATCTCTATCAATTTCATTGGAGCGCTTTGACATTTCTTCTGCTTTTTCTAACTTTTCATTTCTTAAAGAAAGGTAATAGGCATAATTATTTAAAACATAGGTATCATTAGGATTAATCTTTAATGCTTCATCGTATGACTCATCAGATAATTCCATTTGTTTGGTACGATAATACGCATCACCTAAATTAGCATAAAATTGACCCAAAAGCGCTTTGTTATCAATAATCATATTTTTACCTTGTTTAAGCACTAACACTGCTTCAGTAGGATTTTTTTCTTGCAAATATGCTATTCCTAATAATAAATAAACCGTTGGTTCATTTGGAAATAATTCTACAGCCTCTTTGCCATGTTTAATCATTTCTAGAAATTGTTGTAGCTCACTTTCAATTATTAATAATTGATTCCAAATTACATACTTACTTTTGTCAAGTTCCACAGCCTTTCCAAAATATTCCTTTGCTTTTTCAAGTTTTTTGTCTCTATAATAAAAATCACCCGCAACACTATAGGCTTTTGCCTCCTTTGGATGAGATTTAATTAATATATCGCATAAACTTAAACTTTGGGCTTTTAATTCTTCCGATTTTTCACTTACAACATAATAGCTCAATAAAATTTTCACTTTGCTGTCAATATCTAATTCTTCTGAATTAAAGGCCCTTTCGAGATAAATGAATCCTTTTGCATAGTCTCTTTTTTGGCGATAATATTCTGAAAAAGACAAATTGATATAAGGATTTTCGCCATCAATTTTAAGTGCTTTTTGATAGGTTTCAACAGCCTCTGCATCTTTATTATTTGCAGCATAAAGCTCGGCTAAAATACCATAATATTTTGCATCGTCAGGTGCTGAAGCTATAAGCTTATTTATTTCTTCAACAGCTTTTTCAAACTTCCCCATCCTTACATAAATTTTTTCTTTCTGTAGAGAAAGTTCTGCATTCACTCCAATTTTTTTCTCTAATTCGTCATATATAGCTATTGCCTCAACAGGCTTATTCATTCTCAAATAACAATCAGCAAAATCGTAATAAATATCAGTTCTATCAGGAAAGTTCTTAATTAACTTTTGATATATTTTTACTGCTTCACCAGGTTTTTTATTTCTTTGTAATGATTCAACAAAAATAATAGCATACCATTCGTTATCAGGATTTAAAGTATATGCTTTCCTACTATAAATTTCAGCATTTTGAAAGTCGTTTGAGTTAACTGCAATAATACTTAACTCATAGGCTGCAGCTGCATTGTTGGGGTCAATTTGTAGGCACTTTTTAAACAAACGTATAGCATCTTCAGTATTACCTAAAAGCTTTTCTTTATTGGCGCTCACAAAATAGTGATTCACGTCAATATCGTGTTTGGTAAAAAGCTTATTTTGTGATTCATTCATTTTAGAAGAATCACTATTGCTTTGCTTAGTGCTTTTACATCCAAAAAGCAAAACACTAATTACATATAGTAAAATTTTATAAGTTAATTTCAACCGTATTATCGAATCAATATTTGTGCTAATTTATAAAAATTATACCAATAGCAGGCTGTTAAACTTTGTAAACAGAATAATCGCTAACACTTAAATCCTTTGCAGCTTGCTTTATTTCGGCATGAGCGCCAACCATACTGTTATCAATTACAGAATTCTCGATTTTAGTATTATTTTGAACAATGCTATTTTTAATGTTTGAATTTGATATTACACAGTTGGCTCCTATGGAAGAATAAGGCCCAACAATTGAATTTTCAAGCACCACATTTTCCCCAATAAAGCATGGTTCAATAATTAAAGAATTGGTATTTTTAATACTTGAAGAAACTAGACTTGCGCCAGTATTGAAAGCCAAAACTCTTGCATTAGTATAAACTGTAGCGTCTTTATTTCCACAATCGAGCCACTCAGTAATTTTTCCTGGAGAAAATTTAGTCCCCTTTTGTTTCATATTTTCCAAGGCATTTGTCAATTGGTATTCCCCTTTTTCTTTAATATCATTATCAAGTAAATATTTCAATTCACTTTTAAGATATGCACCATCTTTAAAATAATAAATACCAATTATGGCAAGGTCAGAGACAAATTCTTGAGGTTTTTCAACAAAATCGGTAATAACATTATTTTCGTTTACCTTTACAACACCAAACATTCTAGGATCATCTATCTTTTGCACCCAAATTATTCCATCATTTTGTGCTGTATCTATTTTAAAATCAGCCTTAAACAAAGTATCTGCGAAAGCTACAATTACTTTACCAGTTAATGCTTCCTGTGCACACATAATCGCATGCGCAGTGCCCAAAGCCTCGTGTTGATAATGAATTGTGCCTTTAGCACCCAAACTCTCGGCAATAGCTACCAGTTTATTTTCAGTTTCTTTACCAAAATCACCAATAACAAAGGCAATCTCATCAATTTTTTCATCAATTACTTTTGAAATATCTTCCACTAATCGTTGAACTATAGGTTTACCTGCTACCTGTATTAAAGGTTTAGGAACTGTTAATGTGTGTGGGCGCATTCTCTTGCCCATTCCTGCCATTGGAACTATAATTTTCATATGCTTTTTCTTTATCTATTTTTAATTGGTGCCAGTATGTCCAAATCCTCCGGCACCTCTTTCTGTTTCTGTTAAATTTTCGGCATTAATTAATTTTACTTTCACGAATGTGTTTATGACCATTTGTGCTATTCTTTCGCCATTGTTGATGGTAAATGGGGTGTCAGATAAATTAATCAAAAGTACCTTCAACTCCCCTCGGTAGTCGGCATCAATTGTTCCAGGACTGTTTAATACTGTAATGCCATGCTTAAACGCTAAGCCACTTCTTGGTCTAATCTGTGCTTCTAATCCTTCTACTAATTCAATATATAAACCAGTAGGAATAAGCATCCTTTGGAAAGGATTCAATTCAATTGGCTCATGAATATAGGCCCTTAAGTCCATTCCAGCCGACATCAGAGTTTCGTATGCAGGCAATGGATGATTGGACTTATTGGTAATTTTGATTTCCATCTATTTAAAATTAGCGTGCAAAGGTAAATATTATTGTTTAATCACCCAATGCTAACTTTAAATGAGTTGAGAAAATTTCTAATTTATCGTATTAAATTTATATTGCCTTTTAATTCCCCAAAAGTGCCATCAAATTTTTCATACTTCAAATAATAGGCATATACTCCAGCTAAAACAGGTTTATCATTATGAGTACCATCCCAGCCTACATTTTGATCAGAAGTCGTGAAAACTTTCAATCCCCATCTGTCAAAAACATCTAAAGTAAATGATTTTATTCCAGTACCACGTAAAAACAAATCATCATTTGTACCATTTAAATTTGGTGAAAATGCCGTTGGTAAAAAAATATTGAACTCATTGGTAACATAAACGTTGATCGTGTCAATTGCTGAACAACCCGTATTAACATCCGTTACAGTAAGAATATAGTTGGTTGAAACAGGTGGATTGGCTTCGGTACTTTGACAAATATCACAAACTAAATGAGTGGCTGGCTCCCATAAAAATGTAGCATTGTTTGAGCCTGTAACTGCTGTTAATAAAGTGCTTTGACCATTAATAATAGTATCTAAGGTAACAGTGGCATCTACTGTTGGAGGTGGCGCTACTTCAATTACTACTGTATTAGAATTAACTGTATTACTACCACTTATGCATGGATAATTAGATTGCAAAATAACTACAACCATATCACCATTTTGTAAATCACTAGAAGAATAAATATTTGAATTGCTATCTTGTACAACTACGCCATTTACTCTAAAAATAAAATTTGGATTAGCTCCGCCAAAAAGTGCTGTAGCTTTCATATTAACTGGTTTTCCTGAGCAAATTACATCAGGTTCCGAAAATAATGATACCGAAGGTGTGGCATTAGGTGTAATATTTAAACTAATAACATTAGAAATTGCCTGGGTTGGGTTTGCGCATAAAGCGGTTGAATTTACTTGAAAAGTTATTTGACCATTTCCTGTTAAGGTATTACTACTGTAATTTAAATTGGTTTCTCCAGGAATAGGATTGTTATTCAATAACCATTGAAAAGTTGGGCTGGCACCAGCATTATTAACGATTGCTGAAAAGGAAATTAATGTTCCAGCACACACATCGGTATTTGAAGAAGTTATAACAGCTGTTGGGATAACACTTGGATTAATAATCACTATAATTTCAGCCCTTGGACTTTCACATGCCCCAATGGTTTGACTTACGTAGTAACTTGTGTCGCCTGCAATAGAGGTTTGAGGCGTTAGCGATGATAAGCCGATACCGCCTGTTAAAGCGGTATAGTATAATAAACCAGTACCAGTTGCCGTTAAAGGAGTAGCCACTGCACCTTGACAATAAGATATAGGCGAATTTACAGTTGGTGAAGCAGGTAAAGGATTCACTATAACATCAATTTGTGCTCGAGCACTTTCACACCCGCTGTTCACTTCGCTTACATAGTAACTGGTTGTTCCTAATGTAATAGTTGATGGAATAGGTGCAGTTGAAGAACCAGTGCCACCAACAGGAACATTGTACCATAATAAATTTGTACCAGGAGCAGTTAATGAATTAGCTACTGAGTTTAAACACAAATTCACTGGACTTACAACCAATGGTGCTGCTGGCGGAGGAGTAACAGTTACATCAATTTGCGCAAGTGCACTTTCACATCCAGCAACAGTTTGAGAAACATAATAACTTACTGTACCTGTTGTTGATGTAACAGGCGTAGGCGCAGTGCTGCTGCCAATGCCACCTACTGGTACTGTGTACCATAACAGATTTGTTCCAGTTGCTGTTAATGGTAAAGATGGAGCGTTGATACAATATTGCACAGGCGTATTAACTACTGGAGCACTTGGGCCTGAACTATTTGTAATTTGAAGTGTTGTTGATTGTGCAGAACACCCTAGCGCGGTTGTAACTAATAGTGTATAACTGCCTGATGGTTGATTCAATAGATCGGGACTGGTGTTACTTGTACTTACCACTGCAAGTGAAGCATCGGTCCAAGTATAGGTTAAAGTTCCAGAACCACTCACATTTATACCTGTAATAGAGCCATCGCTAGCGCCACAATTACTTGGCGAAACTACTGGTGTTCCACTTATTACAGGTGTTTCATTAATTTGTACCACAATGGTTGCTGTTGGACTTTCGCATCCACCTATGGTTTGAGTGGCATAATAACTTGTGGACCCACTAACAGCGCTTGAAGGAACTGGGTTTGTTGAGCTCCCTGTACCTCCAGTAGGCACTGTATACCATAATACTCCTACCCCTGAAGCAGTCAATGCCCCAGTTGGTATTCCTTGACAATAACTAACTGGGCTGGTAACTACTGGTGCTGCCGGTGTGGCTGTTACAATAATATCAATTTGGGCCAAAGCACTTTCACAACCAGCAATAGTTTGAGAAACATAATAACTAAAGGTACCTGCCACTGTAGTTGAAGGAGTTGGGGCTGTGGCAGCGCCTGTGCCTCCAACTGGAACGGTGTACCATAAAATACTTGTACCTGTTGCTGTAAGCTGCGAAGCATTGGCTCCTTCGCAATAATTCACTGGGGTAGTCACTAAAGGAGCTGCCGGTGCTCCTACACTTGTAATTTGCACAGGAGCTGCACTTGAAGAACAGCCTAAACCATCTGTTAATGTTAACGTATAGGTGCCTGCTGGTTGATTAGTTAAATCTGATGTAGCTGATGATGTACTTACAACTATATTTGCAGCGTTAGTCCATGTATAGGTTGGTATACCAGTGATAGGAGCACTTCCATAACCAGTTATGGCCCCATTATTTTGTCCACAAGTGCTTTGTGTAACCAATGGTGCTCCACTAATAACTGGTGCAGCATTTACTTGAACCACAATAAGTGCTCTTGGGCTTTCACATCCGCCTGAAGTTTGAGATACATAATAATTTGTGCTTCCAACTACAGCAGATGAAGGCGTTGGTGCTGTTGATGTTCCTACCCCTCCTACTGGTACAGTGTACCATAATAAACTGACCCCTGTTGCGGTTAAGGCGCTAGTTGTTGCACCTTGACACAAATTTAATGGAGTTGACACAGTGGGTGCGGCTGGAGCATTATTAATAGTAACATCAATTTGAATTCTTGCGCTTTCGCAACCACTAATGGTTTGAGAAACATAATAGCTAGTAGTTCCAACCACAGCAGTGGATGGTGTTGGAGCAATGGCACTTCCAATACCTCCAACTGGCACAGTATACCATAATAAATTTGAACCTGTAGCAGTTAACGCAGTGGCGGTAGCGCCTTGGCAATAAATGATTGGAGAACTTACCGTTGGACCAGCTGGAGGGGCTGAAGATGTTATCACTACTGGACCATAGGTATTTGAACAACCATTTGCATCAATAGCGGTTAAACTGTAATTGCCAGCTGGTTGATTTGAAAGGTTTGCATTTAGTGTAGATGTGCTTACCAAAGTAGGAACATTATTGTACCAATTATATGTAATTGTGCCACTACCACTTACTGTTAATCCGGTTATTGCACCATCCGATGCTCCACAAGAAGCTGGTGTAGCTGAAGCACCTCCACCAAAAGTTGGAAATGCATTTATTATAACATCAATTTGAGCCCGAGGACTCACACATCCCCCAACTGTTTGTTGAACATAATAACTCGTGGTACCTGGCACTCCTGTTGCAGGTGTAGGTGCTCCTGTGGGAGTACCACCAACTGGAACAGTAAACCACTCCAAATTGCTCCCTGTAGCTGTTAAAATTGAAGCACTTGTATTTTGACAATAGGAAATTGGACTTGTAACCGTAGGAGCTGCAGGTGGAGGTGTTATATTAATTGCCTTATTTGCTGAAGAGGTTGAACCGCATGCGTCAGTTATGATGCAATACAAGGTATAGGCACCTGCTGTTGGAAAATTAATTACCGCTGGTGTGCCTGCGCCAACAGAAGGAATCCCTGTAGGACTTAAACTCCAATTGACAGTGTAGGGTCCAACGCCATATTGAGTTCCAAGTGAAGTTGCTGTAATATTTTGTCCAGCACAAACTGAAGTAGCAGAAACACTAAACTGATTTGGAGCAGGATTTGTAAAATTCACTGTTTGACCTTGAATTACTACATTCCAAGGACTTGCAGCACCAATACAAGTGTTGCTGCATGCAGCACCTGTAGTACCCCAACATGAGCGATAAAATTTTAGGCCAAAACTAAGTGGTTGTGCGAGACATGAAGGTGCTGGTAAACAAGTACTAATATCACTAAAAATTGAAATATTTGTTCCAGTACATGTGCCAGGATTAGGATCTTGGCAATACCAATAAAAACCAGCCAAATTTGGACTGACACATCCACCCAAGGTAAATCTTGTAGCGCCATCTTCCATAAAGCAAAGGCCCTGAGCCAGATAATCGAAATTAATTAAAACATCAGTAAAAACAGCTGCTGGAGGCGTATTTACATTTAAAGTAAAATCGCAAGATTGAGTAAAATTACATGTAGCATCATATCTTGAACCTGTAATAGCAGCCTGCGCTAGTGTATTGGTACTTGTTACCAAAGGATCAATTATTACATGGCCAAGTTGTAACATTTGTTGAAGCCATGTGGCTGAAATAATAATGCCCAATTGATTGTTGCTGATATTGTACTCTGGAAAATATCTTTGCGATTTATCCCCGTTTTCAGGATAGGCCAATGCCTCTCCAATTTCAACAATTGAAATATTGTTTGCTATAAATTGCACACGGTCAACTGCATGTTCAGTGTTGGAAACATTCATAAATTGCAATATGCCAATTTCGTTTCCAAGGGCAAGTTCATCCTGGAAAATATATTCAGAATAATTTGAGAATTGAATTGATTTAACAATAAAATTAGTTTTAACTGCACCACGCATTACTTTCATACTTGCATCAATGCCAGGAAAAATGTTACTGATGTACAAACCATCGTCTCCAGCAGTGAAATTGTCCCAATTTGCAAGAGCAATTAATTCTATTGTATTATTTTGATTTTTTCCGTATAATTTCCATTGATTAAAGCTTATTTTACCATTTGGTGTATTAATATACGAAAATTTGTCCTTTGCATTAAAACCAACAGGTTCAGGCTGCCTATCTGCTTCAAAAAGGTGATTTCCTTTTTGGGTTAAATAATGGTTTATGGTTTGCCAATAACCATCTTTTTTGTAGTGCAAGTCTCCTAATGACTTTTGCACGTAAAATTCACTAGGTTGATTAGGATTTATAAAATAACGGTAATCAATATTTCTTTTGCTTAAATCTTCCACCAAATCCTTATCAGGCGCATTAAAAGCTAAAATACCTAATTCAGGATGTTCAGCAAATTCATTTTTGTTTTGTTGTTGCCAAACTTTAGGATAATTGCTTTTTTTGGGAGTAGAAAAAAAAGTAAAATTATTACTCTTTTTCATCATCTTGTGTTTCTTTTCATTCATAAAGGGCAATTGTTGGGCAATTGCAAAAGAATTAAGGAGCAGAAAAAGAAGTGGAAATAAAAGGCTATTTTTATTTATTCTTGAAAGCGCAGAATTTAGCATAATCATGGTTAAATGAATTAATTTTCATTTCAAACTTACAAAAAATTTCATCCAATATGAAATTATTGTTAAAAAACAAGCAATTTACTCATCTTTTAGCACATATTTTTATTCGAAAAATGGTGAAGTGAATGTTTGATTGAAATTAAGAACCCAAAAAACTAATTAGTCGTCCCTCTAAAAGTCATTTTTAAACGGGAGAGATGTTGGCCTTGTGAAAATGGCGTTAAGAAA
>DAORKI010000069.1:0-18969 GCA_035439485.1 Bacteroidia bacterium | reverse complement strand
TTAGGAAATCCAATAGGCCTATAGGAATTGGACTTTTTGAGGGACGACTACCTAGTCTTTTTTTCGTAGAAAATGAAAAAGCCCTCACAATCTGCAAGGGCTGAATACATTCTTAGTTTAATTCTTTAAAATCTCTCTAATGATGAAAAAAAGAAATTTCCTTCAATAGCTGCATTTTCATCACTATCAGAACCATGAACTGCATTTGCAGCTATAGACTCAGCATAAATTTTACGTATGGTTCCTTCTGCTGCTTTTGTTGGATCGGTGGCTCCAATTAATGTTCTAAAATCGGCAACTGCATTGTCTTTTTCTAAAATAGCAGCTACAATTGGACCTGAGGACATATAGTCAACTAGCTCACCATAAAAAGGTCTTTCTTTATGAACCTCGTAAAATGCACCTGCTTGCTCTTTTGTTAATTTGGTATATTTCATGCCAACAATGCGAAATCCTGCATCATTAATCATCTTTAATATGCCTCCGATGTAGTTTTTTGCTGTAGCATCGGGTTTAATCATGGTAAATGTTCTGTTTGTTGCCATAGTTTTGCTTTTTTTTGGAGCGCAAAAGTACAATTTTTTTGTAAAAATAAACATGATTTATTTTTATTACACATTAATCAGCAAGAAACACCCAAATGCATAAAACTAATTTTTTATGTGTAATCACGCTTAGTAAAAGTTATCTAATAATAAGCAATTTATTGATTTACAATTGCTTTATCGTTTACGCATTTCTAATGTGTAAACTGGGTTCAATGAAATTTTCAGCTTATTTGCATACGCATGCCGTATTGAGTTTAATTCAAAAGGCTATGAATGAGTTGAACTAAATTGGGAATTAAAAAATTTAATTTTTGGCGTTGGGACTCAATAGTTTAAACGCATTTAAAACTGCTTGATGCATAATAGTAGCATGATTCTCCTCAGGTAAATAATCAAAATAAACTTTTACGTTCTTATATTTCAATTGATTAAGTTTTTCTACAAGTAAATTTGCATCCACCTCCATCACTCTTGGATTCACACTTGGTGTAAGTCCTTCCTTGCCAACACCTATATATATTTCCTTGTTTTCGAATGGGATAGTGTTATGACTTAACAGTGAGGCATCATCCCACCATAAGCTTGGACTAACAATAATATATCGATGAAATAAATTCGGTTTTTTAAGTAATATTTCCGTACAAAGTAACCCTCCTAAACTTTGGCCTATAATTGTTTTTTCATTACGCACACTAAAATTCTGTTGAATATACGGCTGTAACTCATTTTCAATAAATGAAATAAACTGATCGGAATGGCCTGAACTAGGGAATTTTTCTTTCTCTTTTTCAAGTTGTGAAACAAAGGTAAAATCTCTTTTTCTATCCACTGTAGCAATACCAACCACTATACTTTTGGGTAGAATTCGAATCCATTCAAAACTATAATATTGAACAATTCCTGTTATATGAATAAAATCTTCATCAACTGAGCCATCAAGTAAATAAATTACTGGATATTTTATAGTGTCTTTAGGATTATACCCATCTGGCAAATAAATATTCAAAATTCTATATTCATTTAATGTCTTAGAAAAAAAAGCATTTGTTAGCCCAAGAGTAAGTGGTGTTGAACTTAATGGCGGCTTTTGTTGTGCTTTGCCTAATAATGAAACGCTTAAGCATACTATGGTTAAAATATTTTTCATTTTATAAAACTATTAAATGACTTTTTATAATTTTTATATGATAAAAATTGAGGTATTTAGCTAAAACAAGAATAATTCCTTTTCAAAGTTAAATAAATTCTTTGCAAACATATTTACTAAACAAATCAAAACCTGTTTTAGATTAGTATTTTTTAGACTGAACGCAATGTATGCGAATTATATACTTGGATTAATTCAAATGTAATATGCTAATTCAAAATAATTTTAAAATAGTGCTTTCATTGAACAAACATAAATTGTTTAATAGAAGAATTTAATACAACTAAAATGTATTCAAAAAAAAATCAGATTATTTAACTTGAATTAGCTAGCTTTACCGCCTACTAATTGTATTGAAATTGGATGAAAAACTTCAAAAAGTATTACTTGTTACCAGCCACGCCAGAAGAGGTCTATAATGCATTAACCAATCCATTATCCTTACAATTATGGACAGGTGAAAAGGCTGTGATGTCAAGTGAAGACAATTCGGAATTCTCATTATGGGACGGTAGCATAACTGGTCTAAATTTAGAATTTGAAAAAAATAAAAAAATAGTACAACAATGGTATTTTGGTGACCAAAATGAAGCATCCATAGTCACTATTAAATTTCACAAACACGATGAGGGTACCTCTGTTGAGTTATTGCACACCAACATTCCAGATAGCGATTTTGATGATATTATTGAAGGATGGAATGAAAGTTATTTTGCAGCCCTTTATGACTTTTTTGTTGAATAATTTTAGACACTTCATTGAATACTGAAAGATTTATAGCTTTTCGCCTCATAAAAGGTAAAACTGGCAGTAAAAATAAATTGTCGGGTCCGCTCTATCGCATTTCAATATTAGCAATTGCTTTAAGTGTGGCTGTGATGATTATTTCATTGGCTGTGTTAGATGGTTTTCAATTTGAAATTACCAACAAAGTGATTGGCTTTGGAGCACATATTCAATTAAGCAAATATGATAACAATAATTCATTTGAACCTCAACCCATAGTAGTTAATGAAGATTACCTGAACAAAATCAACAAAATTGATGGAGTGAAAAAAACTTCTCTTTATGCAATAAAGGCAGGTATTATTAAAACTTCAGATGAAATGGAAGGTGTAATTTTAAAAGGCGTAGGTAAAGATTTTAATGCAGACTTTTTCAGGAAACACCTTGTATCTGGTAAAATTGTTAATTTAAAATCAAAGTCAAAAAACGATAGCATATTAATTTCTAAAAACCTAGCCAGTAAACTCAATTTTAAGGTTTATGATAAGGTTATTGTATATTTTATCCAAAATCCAGCTCGGGTAAGAAAATTTATTGTTTCGGGTATTTATAATACAGGATTAGAAGATTTTGACAACCGTTACTTATTGTGCGATGTACGTCACATACAAAAACTAAATAACTGGGATAGTACCCAATTTGCTGGTATTGAGGTTTCAATCCATAACTTTAAACAACTTGACATCATAACGAACAAAATAAATGAAATTATCCCAACCGATTGGCTTGCAAGCAGTATACGTGAGCAATTTCCCCAACTATTTGATTGGTTAAAGCTACAAGATATTAATGTACAAGTAATATTAATTTTAATGACATTGGTAGCTATAGTAAATATGATTACAGCATTAATTATTTTAATCCTTGAGAACACAAGAATAATTGGCATACTCAAGGCACTTGGAATGAATAATAAGCAGGTACAACAAATTTTTTTATACCAAATTGGTGTTATTGTAGGTAAAGGACTATTATATGGCAATATCGCTGCTTTAGGTTTATGTTTATTACAATCTTACTTCCATTTTATCAAATTAGATGAAACTTCATACTATATTGATTATGTTCCTGTGCAGCTAAATTGGTTGCTCGTTTTGCTTGTTAATTTAGCCACTTTTGTAGTTTGTACCATAGCCTTATTATTGCCCTCAAAAATTATTACCAAAATTAGTCCAGTAAAGGCTATCAGGTACAATTAATGAGCAAGGAATGCTGTTAGCCTTATTTTTTTTACTTAATATTTTTTTTTAAGATTTTATAAATTACATTTGTAGTCGGTAAACTATTGGCATGAAATCCACAAAACATATAGATTGCGAGCATTGCGAATCACGAAATAAATCAATTTTCTGTGATTTACATGGTGAACATTTGGCAACTATTAATAATCATAAAGGATGTAATATTTATAAAAAAGGTCAAACCATTTTTTCTGAAGGATTTTTTCCTCAAGGATTATTTTGTATCAATTCAGGCAAGGTTAAAATTGCTCAGGCAGGTGATAATGGAAGAGAACAAATAATTAGATTGACCAAAGAAGGAGATATATTAGGATACAGAGCCTTATTGAGTGGTGAAAAATACATTGCCTCTGCTATTGCACTTGAAGACTGCAATATTTGCCTTATACCTAAGGAAATATTTTTTAAAGTAATTGAATCAGAAACTTCACTTTCTATGCAAATTATGAAACTACTAAGTCGTGATTTGGGCAAAGCTGAGCATAAAATTACTGATTTAGCGCAAAAGCCGGTTAGAGAGCGTATGGCTGAAGCAATACTTTTTCTAAAAGAAACATTTGGAACTGAAAATGATGGAAAAACTCTGAATATAGTGCTTTCCAGAGAAGAAATTGCCAATGTTGTCGGCACAGCAACTGAAACAGCCATTAGATTACTATCAGAATTTAAATCTGATGCTATTATTGAATTACAAGCAAAGAAAATTAAAATAATAAATTACGATAAGTTGGTAAAAACAGCCAACATACATGATTAAACACGCTGACCAATGGCTAAAAACATGATTTAAATCATGTTTTTAAATGAGGCATATCATATTTGCAAATTCACTTTTTTTAAATCTTTGTAGAGTCAATTTTGAACTATGCAAAGCTATAATCAAATTAATTTTAATGATATTGCTCCCGATGAACTCATTAACTATATCGTTAATAAACATCATGGCTTTACGAAAAGTATGTTGCAGTTAACTTTGCAACACAGTTTACAGTTGAGCAAAGAAGGGGAGCCACAAGCTAGTCAAGTACATGAAGTAATTCAGTCACTTTATACCTTTGTTTCAAACCATTTTGTTGATGAAGAAGAAATTTTATATCCCTATGCAAAAAAATTACTGGAATGGAAACGTTCTGGGAATATGGCGATGGTACCAATCATTAACATCATTGGAAATCCAATTAATAGATTTATAAAAGAACACGAACACTTAATGGATTTACTCAAAGAAATTAGAAAAATTACAAATAATTATACCGTGCTTTCAAATGAACAAAATCCTCTGAAATTATTGCATGCTGAGCTATTTGAATTGGAGCAAGATTTACAAAAACAAATTTACATTGAGAATAACATTTTGTTTACAAAGCTCATCAATTTGCAAAAAGAAATGATTATTTCAAAACCAATTTGTTAGTTGATATATTTGAATTAAATATAAATTTAGCTTTTAAGCTTGCCAAATTGAATTTAACATGAAAGTGATTATTGTTCCAACAGATTTTTCTCAGAACGCAGCAAATGCTGTAAAATATGCTATTCAACTTTCAAAAATGCATTATTATAAACTTGTATTTTTGCACGTATACAGCCTTCCATTTTTAAATCCAGAAGCAGGGATGGTTTATGATGCTTCATTATCAGAAGCCATGAAAATACAATCAGAAAAAGCTTTAAGAGAACATATTGACAGTGTTTTTGAAACCTTAGGTATGCACCGTAACTTGTTGATTTCTGAATTGGAAACTGTAGAAGCTATTTCGATTTCGGCAGGAATTGAAAAATTAAATCAAAAATACCATGCCGATTGGATTATTATGGGCACTCATGGAGCGAGCGGCCTAAAGAAATTTTTTCTGGGAAGTAATGCAGTGGATGTGATTGAAAATGTGAGTATCCCAGTTTTGTCAGTTCCCTCAAATTTAGAGTTTAAACAAATTAAAAATGTCTCTTATGCAAGCGATTTCAATGACATTGATGTTGAACTTAAGTTGGTCGTTGAATTTGCTAAAAGTTTTAATGCTCAAGTGGATGTAATTCATGTGGCAAATGATAAAAATATAAATAAAAATTTGGAAGTAGACCTGCTAATAAAAAAATGGCAATCAGTAAATGAATATCAAAAAATTAATTTACACGTGATGCAAAACACCGACAAAACTGAAGTTGATGAAACTTTGAAAATGCTCATGAGCCAAATTGATATTGACTTACTTATTGTTTTTCATCAACATCGAAATTTTTGGAAAACCATTTTTGAAAAAAGTGTGACAACCGAACTCGTTTACGATTGGTCTAATCCCATATTGACCATGTATAAAAAATAATTATGAGTAATGTAAAAGTAGAAGTAACCACAACGTGCTTTCACTGTGGTGAAAAAATTGAAAAGCAAATAATTTTTGAGGATAAAAAGTTTTGCTGCATAGGTTGTAAATCAGTTTATCAACTCTTGAGCAAGAACGATCTTTGCGAATATTATCATATCAATGAAAAACCAGGACAACAATTAAATCATAAGGTAAATTTCAAGCAATATGAAATATTGGATAACCTTGAAACGACAAATAAATTAATAAACTTTAAAAATGAAAATGACAGTCATGTAAAGTTTTATATTCCATACATGCATTGTAGCTCCTGCATTTTTTTACTCGAAAATATGCAACGATTAAATCCAAACATAGTGAGTAGTCGTGTTAATTTTCAGAAAAAAGAAGTAGAAATTATTTATCATCACCATAAAATAGGATTAAAGGAAATCGCCATTGCTCTTCATCAAATTGGATATCCTCCATATATATCTTTAGCTTCACAGGATAGCGGTTCAAAAACAAAAAATGTAAATAGAAGTCAGATTTATAAAATTGGAATCGCAGGGTTTGCCTTTGGAAATATTATGATGTTAAGTTTTCCCGAGTATTTTCATTTAAGCGATTTTTCTGAAACCAGTAAATTCAGCAATATTTTCAATGTTTTAAGTTTAGTGCTCTCTTTACCGGTATTGTTATATTGTTCACAGGAATTTTTTACTTCAGCGTACCTATCAATTAAACAAAAGTATTTAAATATTGATGCGCCAATTGCCTTAGCAATTTTAATTACATTTTTAAGAAGTATTTATGAAATCACCTATGGTAGTAAAGTAGGGTATTTTGATAGTATGACTGGTATTGTTTTTTTTATGTTACTTGGAAGATATTTTCAAAATAAAACTTACGATCATATTTCATTTGAACGTGACTATAAATCCTACTTTCCTCTTGGTGTAACTGTCATTGAAAAGTTAAATAATAGTTTAATCGAAAAAACCATTCCAGTTTCAGAAATAAAAGTAGGTATGCGTATTATCATTCGTCAAAATGAGTTAATACCTGCCGATGGCATTTTATTTAGTGGTGAAGCCTGTGTTGATTATAGTTTTGTTACAGGCGAAGCTGAACCAGTTAATAAAGTTTTAGGTGAAGTTTTATATGCAGGTGGACGTCAAAAGGGAAGTCAAATTGAAGTGGAAGTGTTAAAAGAAGTATCTCAAAGTTACCTCACCTCATTATGGAATAAGGAAGAGAAAACAAAAGATGTACATGCTGAAAATGAGACCGAAATGGTGGCTATCATAAATAAATATTTTAGCTATGCCTTACTGGTATTGGCAACATTGGCATTTGTCTATTGGTGGCCTAGCAATTTGCAAAAAGCGATTAATGCGGTAACAACCATACTTATTGTAGCCTGCCCTTGCGCATTATTGCTCAGTGCAACTTTTACCTATGGCAACGTGTTGCAAATTTTGGCTAAAAGCAATATGTATATCAAAAATGCCAAGGCGGTGGAACGCTTTGCTAATGCAGATACAATTGTGTTTGATAAAACAGGAACCATTACCAAAAGCAATGCAGCTGGCATTGAATGGGTAGGCTATACATTAAAAAATTATGATAAAAAACTCATTGCAAGTTTAGCAAAAGAGTCAATTCATCCCTTAAGCAAACGAATATCAAGTTATTTAAATGAAAGCCAAAAGTTTGATGTCATTAACCTAAAGGAACATACTGGGAAAGGGTTAGAGGCTTTCATCAATGGCGAGTATGTGAGTATTGGCTCTTATGATTTTGTTGGCGGTAATATGGAGCCAATAACAAATAAAGGAAGTAAAGTGTATGTGGCCATTAACAAAGAAGTAAAAGGATACTTTAATTTTAAAAATGTGTATCGCGATGGTGTGGTAAATTTATTCAATGACTTACAGCAGCAAGGGTATGAATTACATTTGTTGAGTGGCGATAATGAAAATGAAAAGAATTATTTGAGCAATTTTTTCACTGATAAAGCTACCTTAAACTTTAACCAAAGCCCGCAACAAAAGCTAAATTATATTGAAAATTTAATGAACAAAGGCAAAAAAGTAATTATGGTTGGCGATGGATTGAATGATGCGGGGGCATTGAAGAAAAGTTATGCAGGCATTGCTGTTACTGACGATGCAAATTTTTTCACGCCTGCGTGTAGCGCTATTTTAGAAGGCAATAAACTTTCCAATTTAAAGCAATATTTAGATTATGCTAAATCAGGAGCAAACATTATTAAAGCCAGTTTTGTAATTTCATTATTGTATAATGTTGTTGGTTTGTCTTACGCATTGACTGGCACCTTACAGCCAGTAATAGCTGCCATTTTAATGCCCTTGAGCACCATAAGCATTGTTTTGTTTACAACCCTAAGCTCTAATATTATTGCCAGGAAGAAGTTTGGCAATTGAAATTAATAGTGTTTAAACCTTGTTCAATAAACATTTTTTCATTCATGCATTGGAGGTGAAGTATTTTATATTCTTTTGACATGTTTTATCTAATTCAAATTGCCACTAGCCACTAGTTAGGCAATATGCTAATCAAATTTTCGAATTCATTTGAATAAAGTTCATGTTTTGAAAGTAAGGAGAATATTTTGTAAATTTGTTGACAATGACAGACAAGAATCTTTATATAATTGCAGGTTGCAATGGAGCAGGAAAAACCACTGCTTCGTTCACTATTCTGCCAGAAATTATTGAATGCAAAGAATTTGTAAATGCAGACGAAATTGCCAAAGGTTTGTCACCATTTCAACCAGAAAAAGTAGCTTTTGAGGCTGGTAGAATTATGTTAAAAAGAATCACAGAATTGTTATTTGACAATCAAAGTTTTGCCTTCGAGACTACTTTATCAACCAAAAGCTATAGAAGTAAAATTTTAGAAGCTAAAGAAAAAGGTTATACTGTGACTTTGCTTTTCTTTTGGCTTCAAAATTTAGAACTAGCTAAGGCTCGCGTGAAAATGAGAGTTTCAGAAGGCGGACACAATATTGAGCCAGAAATTATTGAAAGACGATATTTTAGAGGAATCAAAAATTTGTTCAAAATATACTTACCAATAGTAGACGGAGCAATAATATTTGACAATTCAAACGGAAAACACGAGTTATTAGCAGAAAAAACTGTAGACGGACAACTAAATATAATTGACTCAATTAAGTTTAATGAATTAAAAAAAATAAAATGACAACAGTCGAGAAACAAATAGAACTCAGAAATAAAATACTAATCGGACTTGACAAAGTTTATGAGAAGTTAATTGAATTCAAAAAGCAAAAGAATACTGAATTAGTTGTGATGAAAGACAACAAAATAGTGAGAATAAAACCATAATAAAGCACATCGCCTAACAGCATGTTTGCGCTAGCTGCTGGTTTGATGTAAATTTGAAAGTTCAGTTTTTTCCTTTAAGTTTGTAATAGGTTTGCAGTTTAGCGCTTTGGTATCGCAGCCATCGCAATACATGCAAATCGGTATAAGAATAATTCTTATGTCTGTGGCATTTATTTTCTAGTCCACCTGAATTTAATTCAGGCAAAGAATATCACAATTGTACTTTTATTAGCCCAACTAATACCTTTACTTATTATAAATTAGTCCGTGAGTTTATGGTAGAATGTCGATAGAGTGTCTGTTATGCTTCAATCAATATGACTATTACAGAAACCGTATAGGTATAAAATATAAATAGGCAAGGGTTAATGCCGATACAACTTGAAATTATACCAATGTGATTTATAAATTATGACTATAATTTAGTAATCATACATTGGTTAATGCCGATAGTAAAGAAGTTTAGCACGAATGCAGTGAAGCAAATTTGGGCTATTACTTATTTCACATCGGTATTAGTACAATAAGAGGACGCTATAATTACACTAAATTGAAGTGTAATAGGTTTCTATGTTGCTTTACCTTGAAAAAAAAACACTACTTTATGATTTGCCTATCACGTATTTCAAATGATAATCAACTAAACCATCAATTGGTTTTTGAATTATATTCCCAACTTCTATGTCTAGTTTTTTCGCTTCTAATTTTAGTAAATCTTCAAAATGATAGGCAATTGATCCAATAAAATGCACAGGAACTTTTTTATGGTCGCCAAAGCAACAAACATGATTTTCAAGAAAATGCCTAAGTCCGGCTGAAACCGTTAATTTAACATATTCACTATTTTTAAAAATACCAAAAATTTTCATAAACGAAGCCAAATATACATTAGCATGTGGCTTCATATATACATTTTCAAAAATTTCTTTTTTTGTTAATTTCAGGTCTTGCATTAAATATTCATTCATCTCAATTGGCAGTTTTTTATATAAATAATCAATTAATAATTTTTTGCCAAAATAACTACCACTACCTTCATCTCCTAAGATGTATCCTAAGGAAGGCACTTCTTCTGATAGGTTTTTGCCATCAAAATAGCAAGAGTTAGAGCCAGTGCCTAATATACAAGTTATACCTGGTACTCCGCTATAAGTAGCGTATGCAGCACCAACTAAATCATGATCAACAAAAATATTTGCTTTGGTAAACACTTGCTTTAATCCTTTTTCTACCACCATTTTTAGCTCCGCACTGCTACAACCAGAACTGTACAAATAGATGTGTGTTACATTGTTTGCATTTTGTGCTAATTCAACATTTTCTTTTATTCCATTACTAATCACACTTTCGTTATGAAAAAAAGGATTAAATCCCATGGTGCTAAATAATTGTGTGAAATTGTTTTCTTTTAGCAACATCCAGTCGCACTTGGTTGAACCACTGTCGGCAATTAAAATCATATTTATTTTCCTTTAAATTTTTAAAAAAACAATAGTACAAATTTTAACTTTCACATCAATTTAAAGAATATAATCACTCGATAAAAAATTACTTTTTCGCCCTTCCAAAATCTCGGTAAATAGACTTTTATTTATTTCATTTTCCTTTCCAGCCACCATAGTTCTTATACTAAAAACTCTTAAAGCATCATGTACACTTAAGGTTCCCTCGGCCGAATCTTTTCTTCCATTAAAGGGGTAAATGTCAGGACTACGTTGACATTGGCTATTGATATTCACCCTGCAAACTTGATTCACTAAAGGATCAATTAAAGCTGCAATGGTGTTTGAATCACTTCCAAAAATACTCACTTGTTGACCATAATTTGAATTCACCATATAATCAATTGGTTCTTCAATTTCATTAAAAGATAAGATGGGGACAATAGGTCCAAATTGCTCTTCATTATAAACCCGCATTTTGCTATTTACTGGATATAATACTGCTGGATTTACAAAACTATGATTCACTTGACCGCCTCCTTCATTCATAACTTTTGCTCCATGTTTAATAGCATCTTCAATGAGTTCGGTTAAATATTGTGCTTTGTTTTTTTCGGGAAGTGGAGTCAACATAACTTCTTTTTCCCATGGCATGCCACACTTTAAAGATTGCAATTTCTTTATATAAAGATGCATAAATCTGTCTTTGATTTGCTCGTGTAAAAAAATAATTTTTAACGCTGTACATCTTTGACCATTATAACTCAGTGAACCTAAAATGCATTCATCTACTGCCAAGTTTATATCGGCATCAGCTAAAACTATGGCAGGGTTTTTTGCCTCCAATCCTAATACTGAGCGAAGTCGATTGGGTTTTGGATGTAATTTTTTTAAGGTGTTTGCTGTTTTACTTGTCCCAATAAAAGCAAAAACATCTACTTGTCCAGTTTCCATTATCGTTCCAACAGTTTCTTTACCATTGCCATAAATCACATTGATTACGCCTTTAGGGAAGCTGCTTTTAAATGCTTCTAACAAGGGAGAGAGTATTAATATACCATGTTTTGCAGGCTTTAAAATTACTGTATTGCCCATGATGAGTGCAGGTATAAGAGTGCAAAATGTTTCATTTAATGGGTAGTTATATGGCCCCATACACAGCACTACTCCCAATGGACCTCTTCTAATTTGAGCGTAAATGCCTTGTTCATTTTTTAAACGAGAAGAATCTCTATCTAAATCCTTCAAGGCGGCTATGGTATCCAAAATATAATCAATGGTGCGGTCAAATTCCTTTTCTGAATCTTTCAATGATTTACCAATTTCCCACATGAGTAATTTAACCACTTCTTGGCGTTTTTCTCTCATACTTTTTACAAATACCAATAAATGCGCTATACGCTGTTTTACCGACATAGTAGGCCATTCACCTTTACCCATAAAATAAGCGTTTTTGGCGCTTTCAAGTACTTCTATGGAAGTGCTTGAATCGAGTAAGGGAAATGAACCTAATCTGTATGGTAAAATATCATCGCCTTCCTTAATCATAATGGCAGCATAAACGTCTTGAAAAGCACCATGCCAAGCTCGCATTTCACCATTGGTTAAATATGATTTTTGTTCAATGGGGTGAGTTAAACAAAATTCCGATGGAATTTCACTTAGACGCGGAAAAACTATTTGTTCGTTGTTGATTTTCATTGCATAAATGTACGAATACAAATAGGAATATTTTCAAATTTTTGTAACAATTCATGAAAGAAAACAAGCACTTATAATATCTCAGGGAGTAATCAAGCTCCGTTCAATTGACCGTTTTCAATGAAAATATTTTGTGTAGGAAAGGCAAATTTAGCGCCATGTTTTTTAACAATTTCAACAATACTGTAATTAATTTTTTCACGCATCACCATATAATCTGTCCATACCGCAGTGTTTGCAAAATAAATTACGCGTATAATTAATGCACTTTGGCCAAATTCATAAAAATATACCGACACTTCATCATAACGTAAGGAATCATTTTCAATCAACAATTTAATTTCTTGTGTTATTTGATGTATACTTTCTAATGGGGTGTCATAGCGCAAACCAAAATCAAATTTTATTCTGCGAATTTCTCTATTGGTTAAATTATCAAGTTCGGTGTCAACTAGTTTTTTGTTGGGAACCGTTACAAAGGTTTTTTCTAAAGTACGAATTCTTGTACTTCTAAATCCTATTTTTTCGACATTTCCTTCTACATTTCCAACCTTAATTAAGTCCCCGATGATAAAAGGTTTATCAAAAAATATAGTAAAGGAGCCTAATAAATTCTCTAGCGACTCTTTTGCGGCCAACGCGATGGCTAATCCTCCAATTCCTAAACCTGCTATAAGTGAAGTAATATCCATATTGTAAACCGCTCCCAAAATCGAAAACAGTGAAATAATCATCACAATGATTTTAACCGATTCTTTAACAAATGGTATAATTTGATCATCACTTTTAGATTCAGTTTTTAAGGCTTTGTCCATCAATATCAAGCCACCAAAATCCACAATTCTTAGTACAATCCACGTGAAAGAAATTACAATTAAAGTTTCTACGCTTCGCAATAAAAACATACGTAATCCCCATTTTTCAACTGGTCCAACGTGCCACTGGGAAGGAAAATTAAGTTGTGAGAAAGCAAAGTAAATAGTTAAAATAGCGATAAAAAAACTAAACGGCTTACGCAGTAGTTCTAAAAACTTTTTGTAACCTACTTCTTCTTGAGAATAATTTCGCAATAATTTGTAGGCAAGCCATGAAAGCCCTTTAGATAACAATTGCCTGAATAAAATACCAAAAACCAGTATTCCTAAACACCAAATATAATTGCTAATTGGGTTGCCCCAAAATATCCTTTCCATAAGTATTTATGCTACAATTCTTTTAACTTATACCAATTGTTGTAATGCTATTTCAAACGCAGTTTGCGCAATTTTTGTGTTACTTTTACTTTTTTGATGGACTTTATTTATGGCATTTTTTATGATGTTTGAAACGTCCTCAAAAATGGCTTTGTCCTCAACAACGGCATCAGCTTGCATTAAATAGGCAAATACACGTGCCATTCCGCAATTGGCAATAAAATCGGGTAATACACTTATTTTGTTATCGGTGTATTCGCCAATTGGACCAAAGAAAATAGCTGCATCAGCAAATGGTACATTAGCACCGCAAGAAATTACTTCCAATCCTCCATTTATTAAGGCGTCAACTTGTGATTGTGTTACTAAACGAGATGCAGCTGCTGGTACAAAAATTTGCGCCCCCGAATGCCATATTTTTTCATTGATTTCAGCAAAAGGGATTATATTTTTTGCAATTAATTGATTGCCATTTTTATTGATGAACAAATTTTTAATCTCGTCAAATGAAAAACCTTCCTTATTAAGCAATCCACCTTCTCGGTCAATAATTCCTATAACTTTAACACCTAACGATGCTAAGTAAAAGGCAGCAGCAGCACCTACATTACCCCAACCTTGTATGATTGCTTTTTTACCAGCAATTTCGCCTCCATATATTTGGTAATAATGCTTTATGGCCTCTGAAACACCCCAGCCAGTAATCATATCAGCAACTACATAGTTTTTTGAAATTTCGGGAGAGTAAGCGGGATCTTGTATAATTTTTGAAACACCAATTTTAAGGTTGTTTATTTGTTTGTTGCGAAGACTTGTATCAGATTGAAAATGTCCGTTCACCACACCTTCTTGTGGATGAAATAATCCATACTTTTCAGTAATTGGAATAACTTCATGAATTTCATCCACATTTAAATCGCCACCTGTGCCATAATAATTTTTTAATAGAGGAATAACTGCTTTGTACCACCTGTCGAGTACGCCTTTTTTACGAGGGTCAGCTGGATTAAAATTAATACCCGATTTAGCTCCACCTATAGCTGGACCAGAAACGGTGAACTTCACTTCCATGGTTTTAGCTAAGCTCTCTACTTCTCTTTTATCTAAACCAATGCGCATACGTGTTCCACCGCCAGCTGCACCGCCACGTAAAGAATTAATAACTACCCAGCCAACTGCTTCGGTTTCGGCATCATGCCACTCAAATACAATTTCGGGACTTTTATTTTCAAATTTTTGAAGCAGTTCTTTCATATTTTTTTACTGAATTTAATTTTGGCTGGCAAAGTTAAAGCTATTTTATTGCCAAACTTCATCTGCTCTATAAATTATGTGAATAGCATCCGTAATAGCTTTTGATTTGTATGATTGCCCTTATATTTTGACACCAAAGCTCACTTTTATCATTCAATTGAGTCTCCCATGTTCACACTGATCCATGAAATATGATAGTTAATTTATAAGATATTTTCACTTTTGCTCAGGCAGGCTTATTTGGGGTTCTCATTTCGGTCCTCACTCTTATACATTGATTGAGCTTAGCAAAATACCTTTAAGCAATAAAAAGATAAATAATGGAGAGTACTTTTACATTTTTAGATTTTATCCTGTTATAAAGAAGTTAATATAACTCAATGAGATGTTTATTATTTTTGAATTAAATTAGTTTATTTTTTTTGCATTGCCAGCATTCAAAAAAAGATTATTTGCGATAGTATTCAGCAAAAGGGATTGGAATAAGCTGCCATGCAGCATGGAAAGCCCAGTGACTGCACAGCAGGCATTTGCCCAAGTAAATATAAAAGTAATTTGACATACTTTTTTTTATTATAAAAGCTGTTCAAATCATGTGAATACTTTTTTTGAAAAGGTGTCAAAACTTAAAATACCTTTATGTCATAAAATTTAAAAATATGGCTGAGTTAAAAGATAATATTGACATGGTTAGAGAGTTTCATGAAGTATTTGGGATTGCCTTTGAACATCAACCCAAGGCAGTGCTAAACGAAAGAGATTTTAAACTTCGTTTTAACTTAATGAAAGAAGAAAATGAGGAATACCTTGCAGCCTGCGAGGCGGGAGATTTAACCGAAATTGCTGATGCTTTGGGTGATATGATGTACATATTGTTTGGCACCATTGTGCGTCATGGATTGCAGCATAAAATTGAAGAGGTGTTTACTGAAATTCACCGCAGTAATATGAGCAAACTAGATGAAAATGGAAAACCTATTTATCGCGAGGATGGCAAAATACTAAAGAGCAATTTGTACTTTAAACCTCAAATTAAAGAAGTGCTTGAGCGTTGATTTTTTTGCTCAAAAATGAACTCAATGATTGTGATGGGTAATAATAAACAGGTAAGAGCGTAAACACTATCTTCGATAGGAATAGTGTAAATACGAGGTCCAATAATTTCGCTAGCATTATAAATCACTACGGGCTTGGCAGTTAACACTCCATTGATAATTAAGAATGGAATAAGATGAATAAAATAAGCCATCCAAAAGTAAGCTAGGTATGATTTTTTTAAATAAAAATGATGCAAGGCAAGGATTAAGAAGGCGAAGGAGCAATTGTAAAAAGTATAACGTTGCTCGTGAAACAATAGAATAGCTAACAGTAATATAACTAAAACGAATTGGTTAATGTAATTTTTAATTTTACCTAAAAAATAGTCATTGAAATAAGCCTTACAGCAAGCATAAATAAATATACTGCAATAAGGAACTACAACAAAAAACGACCATTCTTCAATAGGTAATAATAAATAGCGTGCACTGCCTACATACTTTGGATTAAAACTCCAAATACCTTTTAATGTGAACCAAGAATCCCACAAAATAAAAAATAATCCGTTAACTAATATGCCAGCAAATAAGGCGGGCCACCATTTGTAAAAGCTCACCTTTTTATCGAAACTCAAAAGCAATGGGCCGGCTAACGAGCCTATCATTAACCATGCATATAAACTCATTTTAGAAGTGAGTTATCGTTTTTTGTATTGAAATAGCGCAAAGGCACAATGAGCATTCCAAAATTTTCGCCATGCTCTTTATTAAAATGTTTGTGATGAATTTTGTGTGCCCTACGAATGCCAAGTATATATTTATTGTTCCAGTTGCGCAATAGTTTGAATCGTTGGTGTATGATAATATCGTGGACAAAAAAGTAAGCTAAACCATATAGGCTGATGCCTATACCAATAAATAACCTGAAATCTTGGTTCATTAAACCAGTGATATAACAGTATGCACTTGGAACTGCAAATATAAGAAAGAAGGCATCGTTTTTTTCGAAAAAACCTTCATGCCCTTGATGGTGATCACGATGCAAATACCATAAAAAGCCATGCATAACAAATTTATGGGTGAACCATGCCATAAATTCCATAAAAAAAAACGTGATAATGATGATGAGCGTATTGATTAACATGTTGAAATTTTAGGTGTAACAATTACTTCATGAAAATGTTTATCAAATTTAAAATGAAAAAGAAAAATAACTGTATGCTGTATATAAAAACGGCCATGGTATTTACTTTATTGAACTTCATAACCGAACCAAGACCATGAAAGAAAAAACTTATGATAAACCAAGCTACATAATTTTGAAATGGTACAATATCATTTTGCCAATGCCAAAAATGGTATTTTGGAGCAACCTGCTCAATTAAAATATCTAAAAATACCATTAAGGCTGCACCAATGCCAGATGTTACAAACAAGTTGTTGCTAAATTTTTGTGCTATACTTTGCGTACTCAAAGTAAGCATAACCCAGTTTAAACCAATCATAAGAGGCACATGCTTCAATTTATAACCTAAAGCATAGCCGTAATAATAAGAGCCAAAAATTTTACCAGTTTGCACACCAATCATTTCTACAGCAAATCCCGCTGAAAATAAAAATATAGCATAACGAATGAAATCTTTTTCTTGATATGGATAAAATACAACTAAACATAAGCATGTAATGCCAAGGTTATATGGAGTTAGAGGAATAAACTTTTCGGGGTAAAAGGCCATACCGATTAAGCCAACTATATAAATAATGCTCAACAAAATCTTTAAATACAGCGGTTTTATAAACATGTGTTATAAAATTTTGATTTGATTTCTATTACTAATTTGAAGCAATCTACGCATTAATAAGGCAGTTGCCTGAGCATCTCCCTCAGCACGATGTCTGTCAAAAACATCAATTTGTAAACTCTCGCAAAGTTTACCCAAAGAATAGGAGGGAAGGTCGGGTATTACTTTGCGACTCAGCTTAACTGTACATATTTTTTTTCTATCAAAAGCTTGTCCTAAGTTTTGAAACTCTTGTTTCACAAAATTGTAATCAAAATTAATATTATGAGCCACGAAAATCCTATTCTCTGTAAATTCTGCAATTTGAGCAGCGACTTCATGGAACTTTGGAGCAGTTGAAACCATTTTATCATCAATTCCAGTCAGCTTTTTAACAAACCAAGAAATGGGCATTTCAGGATTAACAAGACTTACAAATTTATCCGTAACTTCAAATCCATTGAAATGCAAAATGGCTATTTCGGTAATTTTACCAGTTTTATAACTACCTCCAGTAGTTTCTATATCTACAACTGCATACATACTTTTACTAGTTTTATTCCAATGTTTCTTTCAACGTATGTGTTGGTTATTTTTAACTGCATTTTCATCGTAGTGCTCAAATAAATTAAGCCATAAAACACGTGCCTTTCGCATTATAATTGGAAATAGCGCAATAATACTGATGGCTAAGACTATAATAAAACTGTACAATGGAAATTGCCAAAAGAATAAATAGTAAATTGCAAAAAGTAATAAACCCCAAAGTACATTTATTCCGTAACTTGCATACATGGCACCATAAAAAAACCAAGTTTCTTTTTCAAAATTACAACCACAAGCCATACACTTTTGATGCATTTTAGTCAGATTTGATAAATGGTATGGATTAGAATCTACAAATAAATTAGATTGCAAACAGCGGGGACATTTGTCAAACAATATACCAAATAGTTTCCTCTTAATTAAGCGCATACTTTCATAAAAATCGCCCAAAGATACTATTATTGACTCATTTAATTATACAAAAAAATAAACAAACACAAAACAATAAACTAATGTTTAGCTTCACCAATGATATATCTTTAACCCAAATTAATTAATAGGAGATTTAAAAAATCGAACTACTTGATTTATACCGATGTGTAATAAGTAA
>DAORKI010000068.1:0-19177 GCA_035439485.1 Bacteroidia bacterium | reverse complement strand
GACAAATCAGGATATTTTTCTTTTAAAAAAGTATGAAAGAACCAATCAGTAATATAGGTTAAAGCATCTTCTATGACTTCTGCTTTGTGAATACTTAATTCTTCATGTTCTAAATTAAATGTTTCAGCACCATCATGATGTGCCGAGTTGTTTCTGATATTTCTTATTTGCTCAAATTCACTTTTTAATTTATCGTTTATCAATCCCTTGTTGTACGCATGATAAATATAGTCGTTAAAAACTGGCGCCCCTGTTTTATTATCCCTTGCTGTGACTGTTATATTTGATGCCTTACACACATATTTCAGAATAGTTTCGGCACTTTTGGCGACCCTTAATACCAATCCTTCTTTTAGTGCAGACTGCTTATATTTTTCGGGATTAAGTTTTCTCAATTCCTCAAAGTTGGCAATTATTGCATCATACCGGTCTCTAATTTTAGATAGCTCCTGCTTTATCGGATCCAATTCGTTAGCACTCATTTACTACTGATTTTAGGGTAATTAATTGCTAATATAATTAAAAATTAAAAACCCGCTTTTTAGTAATGCAAATTGGCTGCATACATCAATTCTATGTTTGCCCCAGATTTAAACAAAAACATTGCTAACACTGCTTAATTTAAGAATGCGAATAGGCTGCATAGTTGAAATATATGTTTGCCAAAGATTCAAGAAAAACCAACCAAAAAGAAGAAAAAATAACCAATGCAAATTGGCTGCACAGGTGCACAATAATTTTGTTCTGGAATTAAAAATGAAACAAATGGAAAATGACAATATGCTGAAAGTAACTTTTGACTATGTATTCTCAAAATTAGAAGATAACATGATTGATTGGATACTGAATAATGAATTAAAGAAAGAGGAGAAAATTGAAATTCTTTCAAGCCTTTCAGAATACCGATTAAAACAAATTTTATTTAATGCAGGATTAAAACCTGAATACCTGGAAACAATTTAAAACAATAAAATGAAAACCACAGAAAAATTAATTGCGGTATTAATCGATGGCGATAATGCCAATCCTAAAAAAATGGCGCAAACATTAGCTCAAATTGAGCAAATTGGTACTATAGCACTCAAAAGAGTGTATGGTGACTTTAGTCAGCAAAATCTTAATGTTTGGAAAGATTGTGTTAATAAACACTCAATTAAAGCTATTCAATCCTTTGCTTATACCAAAGGAAAAAACTCCACTGACATCGCTTTAATCATTGATGCTATGGATATTTTACATGAAGCTAAGATAAATTCCTTTTGTATAGTTTCCAGTGATTGCGATTTTACCGGATTGATTCATAGAATAAAAGAGAATGGAATGTATGCCATTGGATGTGGAAAGGATGACTCTTGTATTTCCTTTAAAACAGCATGTGATGAATTTATCCTAGAAGAGGAGCCTAATGAAAACAAAACCTTTCTAAAACCAAGAATAAACAAAATTAAAAACGATCAACAGACATTTAAAGTGCCAACAGAAAAATTGAGAGGGCTCAAAATCCTTGGTAAAATGAATATTGCTTAAAACACATTAAACAAAAATAAAAACTAAAAAATGAAAATAATAAATCAATTACAAATTATAAAATTGTTACATAAATTTAATAGTAATATTTCATTCTGGATGACCGAGAATGAAGAAGGCACTTGTTACGATGTTTTATCAATTAAAGAAAATGAAGATTATAAAAATCTACTTGATAGAATAATTAAAAATGAGGTTATCCCAATGCTGAATCAAAAAATTGATGGGGTACAAAAGATTGTGATGGTGGACTTTGATGAAATTAACAATACACATTACATTGTATATGAGCATTTTGAATATTCATTTCAAAAGTGCTATTTAACAATAAATAACCTTAAGAAAATAGTTACAGGATTAAAACTCTTAAAATGCAAAAACATTTTTGGATTCATATTTTCAAAAAATACAATTTTAACTAATAAGAAAGATGCAGTACTCGCTTTTGTAGGCCTGTTTGAATTATTTAAACAACAAAATCTATTAGATTTAGAGTTTCTTGCACCTGAAGTAATCAATGGCGAAAGGCCCAAGTTTCAATCAGATATTTATTCATTATTTAAATTTTTTGCCAGTAATCAAAACAATATCCAAGAGCCAAGACTAAACAATATTTTTAAAAAATCTTTGTCGGAGAACAGAATAGACAGATACTCAAATTACACAGAATTAGAAGAAATATTGAACGGAATAGAAGACCCTTCAATACTATTATATACCACACGCAAGAATTACATTGGAGTTAAAACTTTGCCTGAACATGAAGTAGCATTTGAAGTAATTCTAAAAGAAATGAATCAAACATGTTACATACAATTGTATAGTGTTAGAACCATTGATAGACAGCAAATACAAGGGGCATTTTCAACAATTAATTTCTCAGGTAAATTTACCGTCAATGATGATTGCATTTTCATTCATTTAAATAATTGTCAAAGTTCACCAAATAAAGCAGTTCAAAAAAATGGCTTTATATGTGAGCATGGCTTTGAGGAAGGCCCATCTAAATTCAAATGTTCTATTTTTTTTAATGAAATGTGGGAAAATATGAATTCTCTACATGAACTTGGCCATAGCAGAACCGAAACATTAAAAAAGTGGAGAACATTACCTGAAAAAGAGAAGGAATTTATTGAAGAACAGGCCTTTAAAGTGGAGTATTTAGAAAGGGAATTGTGTAAAGGAAATACAACAAATATTAGGTTTAAACTTATCGAAAAATTCCATGACTGGAATAGTATAATTGAATTGAGAAAAGCAAAAGTATATTTGAGTATTGAAGATAAAGTAGTTGGTCAAATACTGGACTACAATCCTAAAGAATGTTCCCTTATTTTAAAGGATGTAAAATGCTCAATAGATGAAATGCCCGAAAATGGCAAGCTTTTCCAAGATGTTAAAATGGAAACAGCTCAATACAAAAAGCAAATGGAAGCTGTGAAAAAATTTGAGAAAGGAGATATAGTTAATACTGATTTTGCCTCTATACTTATATCGCCTGAGAATTTAAAGCAAATTAATAGAAAAGATATCGACTATGAAGGATTTAAGCATGAAGTTTTAAATGAAAATCTAAAAACAAATGACACTCAAAGAGAAATAGTTTTAGAAGCGCTTCACCAAAAGCCTATATTTCTTATTCAAGGTCCTCCAGGAACCGGAAAAACTACCATAATTGTAGAATTAATTCAACAATTAATTAAAAGAAATAGCAATGTGAAAATATTAGTTACTTCACAGGGGAATGATGCAATTGATAATGTTTTAAAGAACTTTATAAAAACAAACATTCAGTTCATGCGACTTGCCAGCCAAAACACTTTGGACGGTGAAAAGGTTGATAAAGAATTAATAAGCCATACCTACACTGAAAAACTCAAGCAATGGGTTGCAGCAACACAGCAAAAATCTTTAATCAATTTCAATGAGTTATTTTTAACTGAAAGTAAAGATAAAGCCTTGGTGGAATTTTATGATAACTATTTAAACTACAATTTAAATGATGACAAGTCATTGAGCAAGTTTTATGACTTATTAAAAATGGAATCAAATTACATTAAAAAGATCTTCAGTGATGTAAATGACATAAAGCAAGTTTCAAAAATATTCGAAAAGAAACTTGGTAAAAAGTTTATGCAATTAAAAGCGATTCAGAAAGACTGGATGGCATTTATTAACAATGCTGAGTCAATCAATGGAGAAAAGAAAAAATCTATGCTCAACAACGGTAGTGAAGAAATAGATTTACTCACTGCATTTGTAAAACAAGTTAACGTTATTGGTGCCACATGTATTCATATTGCCAGTGGCCAGTATAGTAAAATTAACTTTCGATTTGATTATGTAATTATGGATGAAAGCAGCAAAGCTACTGCAGCAGAGTGTTTGGTCCCAATCAATATGGGGCAAAATCTAATCCTTATTGGCGATCACAAACAGCTCCCACCTGTAATTACCAGAGAGGAGACAATTATTAAAAAGGTGAAAGATGATTTAGAGGATGAAGGATTAGATATGGATAAAGAATTTGGGGAGAGCTTGTTTGAAAATTTAATCACAAAATTTGAAGCAAACGAAAACATAACATGCTTGAAAAGAATGTTAGATACACAGTTTCGTATGCCAAGACAGGTTGGAGCTCTTATCTCAAGATATTTTTATAAAAATGAGTTAAAGAATCCGAATATAAATTTATTGCCTGATTATGATAGGTCTAAATTTCATGAACTACATTTTAAAATACCCACTGGATTCATTTATGATAATGTGCTAAAAAAAGAGGTTGAAGTACCAAATTCAATAGTGTTTGTTAGTACTTCTAAAAGTGAAAATCCATATGATAACGGCAATAAATGTTTTAGACAAAATAAATGCAACGTTGAGTATATTAAAGCAACTTTAGAACAGCTAAACAATCTCTATCCTAATAATACAGAAAAAGACAAGCCTTTTACTATTGGAATTATAGCTGGATACAGAGGCCAGGTTGAACTATTGAAAGGGATTGATCTATTATCCTATAAAAACTTTGTAAAAACAGTAATAGATGAAGAAGGGAATGAAAAATTAATACCATTGATTGAAGTTAATACTGTAGATAAATTTCAAGGGGCTGAAAGAGATATTATCATTTATGATATTGTAAAAAGCAGTCCAGAGAAATCTAATATAGGATTTTTAGTTGATTACAGAAGAATGAATGTGGCATTTTCAAGAGTTAAAAGATTGTTGATTGTTGTTGGAGATAGTGAGTATATTTTGAAAAGGGCAAGCATTATCCCAACTGAAAAGTTTAAAGAATTTAAATTACAACAAATTGTACAAGAATTAAAAAACCAGAAATTAATTATTAATAATTTTAGTGAAATAATAAAATGAAACAAGAAAACCACAAAAATGAACACTTATTCCAAAAAGAATTTGAAATGTTTAAAAACCATCTCGAGAACGCAAAGTTACATGATATATTTGAAATATACTTACCATACTGGCATTGCAAACAGTCTATTGTGATTGATAAATCTGTAGAATTGGACCGTTTTAGTATTATAATACTTCAAACAATAGAAAGTGGCCTAATAAAACAAACTGAAATATGTAAGTTTTTAGGAATTGAGACAGACTCCTTTGTAATGATGCAATTTCACTACCTGATTAAGAATGAACTCATAATTGTTGATGAAACATTGAGCGAAGTTACTTATAACATTACCAGAGATGGGTTTTTGTATTTGAAAAGAAAAAAGAAAATTACAATGACTGAAATGGTAAATTTCACTTATTGTTATAATGATTTAACCCAAAAGTTCTTTAAAGAAAACTGTTCCTTAAATAATGAAAAAGATGAATTGAAAGACTTGAAAAATTCAACTCATACCTCTAAGTTTAAAATAAAAGAAACACACAAAACAGAGCATGATATTTTTAAAATACCACATGCTAAAAAACCTTATAACATAAAGAATGTAGAATTAGCTGAATATTTTAACCAGCAAAATACAGATAAAGTGTTTTATGATGTTGTAAATAAGGAAAAAGAAATGCATAAAAGGTCCATTTGCTATTTAGCTTTTGAATACATAGATGAAAACAATGAGTTGATTTATGAAATTCGACACTTCAAGAAAACAGTAAATAATTTTGAAAAATACGAGCTGGAAGAAGAACTATCTAAAAAAGTGACAGCATATTTTAGAAAAAAGCCACGTTTAATGCTATCTTAGGCAAACCAAAATAAAGTGATTAAAAGTTATTCCTCCCCAAAAACTATCTCACATATTTCATTTTGCCATTCCTGAATATTTTTCATAACAGGTATTTCAATTATTTTACATGGAGCACCATCTTTATTTGACTCAGTTTCATTAATAAATACGCTTTCACTTATGTTTTTTAGACCCGGATAAGCCAAAACGGTAATGGCATTTTTATGAAATTTACTATAAGTATACATTTGCCTCAAATCGTCTGGTGAAGGCTTTTTTCCATTTAGATTTTTCCATTTTGTATCCAGAATTAAATAATCGTTTTCATTCGTCTTTATTACGATATCTGGTTTTAATCTCATAACATTGCCTTGGCTTGGCTTCCAGAATTTAAAATTAGATTGTGAAGTTATACTAGCTTCAGGGATATATTTATAAAGTCCTTTTTTTAAACTTTTATATATAAACTGCTCCCATAATAAATTCATGTCAAACATCAAGGCCAAAACATTACTTTTTCCATTACTTAAATCAGGGTGGTAATTTAAAAGTAATAGTCGCGCTATAAGTATTCCATTTTTATAATCTTCATTTTTTCGATTATATGCAATCCTTTCAAAAAAGGCATCATTCACAGTCAAATCCTTCATTTCTGGAAAATTAAGCAACAGTGACCCAATCCTGCTGCTCAGATTTACATTTGAATTTATTTGTTTCAGTAATTTAATGGTTTTATATAAAACTGAATTTAAAGTGTGTTGACTATCATAAATACTTGATCTAACATAAAATCGTTCTTGATGCACTAAATTTTTAACTATATTTTTAGAGAATAGCATCGTTCCTTTTAGCGACTTTTGATTTCCTTCTATTTTATGATATTGCTTAATTAGTCCTTTATTTAATAGGAATTCTACTTCACTAATAAATAACTCTATATAAAGGTCTAAAATGGAATTTGATTTTAGTTTTAAATTTGTCATACTGGGTGCACTCACCTGAAAGGCTCCAATAGACCTGAGCATTCCAATAAGAATGTCTCTCCAATCATTTTCCTTCTTATCGTTATTGTTGTCTGCCTTGGGCAGCACTTCAATGGTGTATTTACCTACCTTTATTACACCAACAAAGGAATTGAACTTGACACCATTATGTATTAAACTATAATAAGGTACTCCACTTTCTCCATAAAATTTACGCAAGGCTTCAAGCGTATCTATTGGGAGTGTAGAGTCTCCTTTGTTAATACGTAAACTTTGATGTTCAAATACAGTTATGGTATTTTTAGTTTCCAACTTGAATTAATTTTTCTAGCGCATCTTTAAATTCAAGATTTTTCATTTTCACTACATTTTTTAAGACATAGGAAGGCTTTTCTGCTAAACTTAGGCCGTCATATTCACCAAATTGAGCAAATATATTTTTCATTTCTTTATCATCAATTTTTGAAAAAAAATGTTCACCTAATACAAGCCCTATTTTCCCATAGTCACCATAGAAATACTCTTGAAGTAATGGAATAACATTATTTTGAAACACTAATTTAAGCTTTGATAAGCTATAAACATTCATAAAATAACTATGGCCAATTTGGTGATCTCTTCCAACCAATTTTTCAATTCTTAAATTAATGGTATCTAATATTTTGCTAAGATTAATACCATTGAATTCAATTACACCATTTAGATTCTTGCTAAATTCATTTTTTGATAATATAGAATCGCTACTTTCACCATACCTTAAATATTTTTCTTCATCGAGGATAGTAAGTCCTAAAAAATCCCTTAACTCATTTTCATAGCTGTTATAACTTTCAATTTTACCTCCATAAAGGCCTGTGTTTTTAATCCAAAAACTTCTAAGAATTTCAAATGGAGTTATTAAGTCAGATTTTGGAGGCATTTCAACAAAATTAAAACGTCTTCTAAGCGCAGTATCAAGCGCTTCTACACTTCTATCTGCAGTATTCATTGTGCCAATTATATATAAATTTGGAGGGACACTGAATTTTTCTTTGCTGTATGGCAAAACCACTTCAATAGCCTCAGTTTTACCAAAACGCTTGTCTTCCTCAATCAAAGTAATGAGTTCCCCAAATATTTGAGATACATTTCCTCTATTAATTTCGTCTATAATAAGCACGAAGTTTTTACTACTATTTTCTGATTCTAATTCAACAAAATCAGTATTTTCTAAAATTTTATTGATAATTAAATTTTCATAGGATTTATATGTTGGAGGTTTATTATGGAAAAATACAGCTTTTAGCTCATTAAGGGACGCACTCATTTTTGTTTTCTTTTTACCTGATTTTATAGTAATTGAGTTGCTTGAGTTTTTATATAAGCCAAACTCATATCCTTCTTGTGTTTTTAATATGGTGTTACTTTCTTCATTTTCAGCACCAATTAGTGTTTCTACAAACTGTTTGTAGAAATCTTCAAACATCTCTTCATTTATTTCTAAAGTATGTTCATTCACCCTTACATTTTTTTGCTTCGTTTTGCTTGCTTCAAGTGAAATATTTTTAAAGATTCCATCGACTACTTTATAAACAACTGGATCTCCTTCACTTTTAGGATGTAATGGCTTTATCCCTTCAATAAAATCTTCATAACTCATACTTTGGTGAAAGGTAGTGAATACAATTTGACCTTCGGAAACAAGCCGATCATATTCTTCTTTAATTACTTCACGGCCAATATCAAAATTAAAATCGGGGTTTATTATTTCAAGGGCTCTATGAATAGTATGGTACGTTTTTCCTGTTCCTGGAGGTCCAAATAAAATAGTGTTTAAAGCAAATTCTGTTTTTGGGAGACGCATTTTATTTTCCATTTCAATTTTTGGATTGCTATAGTTTATTGTAACTTTACTTTGAATATCAATACGTTTTTCTAGAGGAATAACGTATTGCATCGTAAATTCTGTGTTAATATTTCCATCAGGCTTAATTTCAGATCTTATTTCAAGATAACGAGCTTTTGATGTAGTTAATGTTAGATAGCTAGGTAAGCCTTTTTGCAAATTTGATTTAAAGCTGC
The DNA here is from genome assembly GCA_035439485.1 of Bacteroidia bacterium. Classification (GTDB taxonomy): domain Bacteria; phylum Bacteroidota; class Bacteroidia; order UBA4408; family UBA4408; genus CAIKXD01. Next base: position 10,401 of record DAORKI010000068.1, on the reverse strand, counting down.
CATAACCATAAAATTTGCGCGTAATTAACTGATTTATTATTGTTTCTTTCATTGCACCTTCAATAGATAGCCTTTCTGCTAATCCGTTAAAGTTTCTTATAAACAACTCCAAATCGGTTTCATTATTCAGTATAGCAGCAAAAAGGTATTCTTCTTTACCACTAAATCTGAAAAACCTGCCAAGATTTTCAGGATTCTCAAAAAATTGTTTGCAACTGATACTCATAAATTAATTTAATTAGTGGTCCACTATGTTTTTAAATGGGTTAATTCATTTAGAAATAAACGTATAAACAGTATTACCCTTTATTTCTCTTGGTGCAATATTCCTCACTCTATTATTGCTCCATTTTATGCAAGCTTTCTTTATAAAATTAAGTTGTTCCTCTGTATAAATAGCTTGTGGTAAATCAACAATGGCGTTAGAGAGAATTTCGGGAGTCACTTCTACTTCTACATTTAAAACTTTAGTCTTTATAGACATTGTAATATCTTCTGAATTGGAATAACAAATCAATGTATCCTTTGTACTATGTAATGTTACAAACCTATTTTTGTTAGTATATCCAATTGTGCCTATTGGTAATGTTTTTAAATCTTTTTCCATATATTTTATTGTATTTTAATAGCTTCTTTCTTGCAAATTGCAACACTTAATCATTTAAATTTTGGCCTTAACCAATCAATGCATTATTATTAATTTGTTCTATGATTGAAACAATTTTATACGATTCACCATCATCAAATACACCAAGTAACCCTTGGTCATTGATATCTGTAAATGGAGGTTCAAAGAGCATACTAGCTTCAATAGTTCCATTTTTAGTTAAGTAAGCAATAATACTTTGCACAAAAGTCATTTGGTCTGCTCTTAGTTTATTGTTTTGAAGAAATTCTGCAAAAGCTTCCTGTGCTGCTTTTGTGTCAAGCCCTATAATACCTCTTATAAAAACTCCTAAAGGCGCATCTCCAAATTCTTTTATAAAATCTGCTTTTGTGCCTCTTTCTGCACCATCAAATAATATTTGTTCAAGAAGGTTCAATTCACTTGCTGTTATCGGTTGATTTGATGATAATTTAGATATGATTAAATTGTGTTTGTTTTCACGTATAAAACTTTCTACACGTTTTCTATACAGTGTTCCATAGTTAGTACTTAAATCTGGTTCATTTACATTCACTTCCAAATCTGTATCTTCAAAATTTGTATATACAATAGGCCTGCTGGAGATATCGAGATATTGAATAAGTTCTCTTAATTCCTCTCTGATTTCCTCCAGTTTTTTTTGTGTAAGTGAATTGTAAAATTCCGGGTCTTTTAATGACTCTATTAAATTTCGTGAGCGCAACACAGCAGGTATGGTGTATTTACCACCTAATCCTTCAGCAATGTCTATTAAGGTGTTTTCATATTTAGTAACCGGACTCATCAATAAAATGGAGATTTGAAATTTGAGCATCATTAAATCAAATCTTCTGGCCAATTCATTAATGCTTTCCGGGATAGGCAAATCTGAAAGGTGTTCTACTATCAAATGAACATCATTAGCATCCAAATTATTCCATCTTTTTCTTTCACTAAATTCATCTACATACTGCAATTTCATTCCAACCTGGAATCTGGATTTATCCAATTCCTTAATTGATAAATGCAACAAATCACGCAAACTGTTTGCCAACTGAATGTCATCTTCGTTGCCTGTTTCGGCCAGCAGTCGGCTCAAATGCAAACGAGCTTCAAATATTTGTTGTGTAATTGATTTGGGTAATCTTGTGTCTTCTTTTTTCGTTTGCGCTTCAAAAAATTCAAAATTTGCACATACATCAAATATCAGGAAATGCTCTTTGGGCATATCAGGACCAAATACATCCGGACATAGCCTTGTACCGCGACCTATCATTTGCCAAAACTTAGCGTAGGATCTAACAACTTTAAAGAAAACAAGATTTAATAAGCGAGGCGCATCAATTCCTGTATCCAACATATCCACAGAAACAGCTATTTGCGGGTTATTTTCTTTATACTGATCGCAAAATGCATCTATTAAACTTTGAGCATGGGATACTTCATTGGTAATCATAGCAATAAACCCGGGAGGTTTATCAGGATATCTTTTTACAAAGCAATCAACAATAAATTTAGCGTGATTTTGATTGACTGCAAATAAAATTGTTCTCCCTATTTTATCACCGCCTTCAATCTTTAACCCGCGCTCCATCAAAGTATCTAACACTTTGTACACAGTATCTTCATTAAACAGCCATTTGTTCATGGCATTAGAACGAATTTCTTCTGGAAACAACCCAGTTGTTCTATCTCTGAAAGTCTCTTCGTAACGCTCTTTATCCTGAGGCGATAAATCTTTGTACTTTATTCCCTCTCTTAAAAACTTAGTTTTTACTTCAATGTTTTTATATGCTGACAAATAAGTTGGAACAGCCTGATTTAATTCATATAAAAAAGTAGGATCATCACTACTGCATTCAAATAACTCGAAGGTATTATGATCGATAGCATCCTTTGGTGTTGCAGTTAATCCTACAATATGCGCATCAAAATATTCAAAAATGGCTTTGTATCGATTGTAAACCGATCGATGCGCCTCATCTATAAATATTAAATCAAAATGACCCACACTATAAAAACGTTCTTCGCCTTCACGCGCATTATCAATTTTATTCATCATACTCGGATAGGTACTAAATACCAACCTGGTTGTATCGTTCTCTTTATCTTTTGTTAAATCAACGGAAGTAAGTTCAGGTAAGTATTCAGCAAAATTATTTTTAGCTTGTCTCACTAAAGCATTTCTATCCGCTAAAAATAAAACACGTTTTACCCAATTGTTTTTAAATAACACATCCGTTAAAGCTGCTGCTGTCCTTGTTTTGCCGCTACCAGTGGCCATCACTAAAAGGGCTTTTCTCTTATTTCCTTTAATTCCAACAGCTGTATCTACTACAAATGATTCAGCCACACGTTGTATGGCCTCCATTTGATAAGGTCTTCCTGCTATGGCAGTATTAATTGTAGCCTTTCTGATATCCTGAATAGTTTCACGCTTTTGTATTTTCCATTGTAATTCTTCTTTTGTGTAATAACCATATACTCTTCGTGGGGCACTGTAAAACTGATCGTCCCACAACATGGTTTGGTAACCGTTGGTGTAAAATATTATTGGTCGCTGGCCATGCATTTTTTCTAAACAATCGGCATATAAAGAAGCCTGGTGCTTACCTGCTTCAACATCTTTACTTGTTCTTTTAGCTTCAACAATGGCGAGTGGCTTTCCATTATCATCCCACAGCACGTAATCTACAAAACCATTTCCTTTTGGGTTATCAGCGGTAACAGGCATGCCGGTAACTGCATACTCCACATCTTTACCTTTGTAGGTTAAAAACCACCCTGCTGCTTTAAGGTCAACATCAATAAGATGTTTACGTGTTTCGGCCTCGGTAAATTCACTCGTAATTGGCTTTAGCCTTGCTTGCTTTTGCGCTTTAATGGCTTCTTGCGCCTGCCTTTCCTTTTCCTTATAAGCTGCTAAAGATTTTTCACTTTCTTTAGCCTTTTCAAGTATTTTATCTTTTTCGTCTTGTAGCTTTTGTAATTGAGCTAATAATTCCAGCTGAGCTTTTTCTTGCTCTTCTTGTTGTTCTTTTATTTTTCTTTGTTTTTCTCCAATACTAGGAATGGCAGTTGCATCAAAAGCAGCAGGCAATTGTGGTGTATTTAGGCTATAGGCGTTGGCAAACCATTTTAAAAAAGTGAAAGTATAGCGAATACTCACATGGGCATCACTGCTTGTAACCCTGTTGCCATAATGGGCTGCGTTATTGCCGTTTTTACGCACGATGTGTAGCCCATCCATGAATGCATTGGGAACTATTTTCTTGATCTCTTCATGGTTAATTAAGTTAACGAGCTCACTATTAAATGGCTTTTCAATAAATTCTAAATCATATATTTTATGCATGCTTTCTTCTAACACCATACGACAATAAAGCGCAGTAGAAACAGGTTCAGTATTTACCCTTTCTTCTGCATTTCGCATTTTGGTGTAAAGCGAATGCCACTCTTGTTGTAGGAATTTGAAGTTGCTCATTTAATAACGTGTTTTTAAATAATCAATCCAATGTTTATCGTTATAATTATCTAATTTTTTTTCTGCTATGGCAACAAAATCCTCAAAAGTTAATCCAAGAAAGTTGTCCTTATATTCTTGCAATAAACATGCTTTATATTTTACACATACTTCGCCCTGGTAAGTGTTTCCTTTTGGGTACATAATCACTGAATGAAATTTATTTAAAATACCTTTTTCCACTAATTTAAAGCCGAGTAAATGATTGCGCCAAGGTTGCTTTAGTTTTTTTGAATGCAAATCAGGTAACTTATTTGCTGAATAATATTTTTTACTTAGTTGATTGTACTCTGATGTTGGGTCTTCAATCCTGGCTTTTTCAGTTTCACCATAGGGGTATGACTTTTCTGTGTATTTTACTTCAATGCCTAATGCGCATAACTCATTTCCATCCTTGTATTCAATATAGGCATCAAAGGAAGTATTATCATTTAATAGCTTGCTTTTATGAATATCAGAAGCGAATTCAACTTTGATTCTTAGCACTTCTGTAACATTTATTTTACCATCAAATAATTTTACAAGCAAGCTATTCAATAGTGATGGATTGGCAATTCGGAGTTTTTCTAAAGGGTAAAATATGTTGTAAGGAATATGTTCACTTCTTAATAAATTCTTTAATCCTTCCCCTTCAAAATTAATTTTCTTTCCTTTTGATTTACTTGCCCATGCTTGTAAATTAGCCCATTCTTGATTTTGCTTGTAACAATAGAAGTTTGCACCGTTAGCAGCATCTTCATTTGATAAAATATGCGCATAGCTTATGCCATTGTGCATGCCGCTTTGGGTTAAACCAAGGCTTGATTTAAAAGATAATTGCTTTTTTAAAGCTTTATTTTTCCATACATCTTCCATTTCAAACAATAATATTTTTATATTTTCCTTTTTCTTCTAGCATTGCAATTCCTGAATCTCGAAACTTATTAATAATAAAAGCTGCATCTATAGAACTAGTTTCATTTTCAGAACACCATAAAATCGATAAACTTGGAGGAAATAGATTATTGTATGCTTCAATAGCAATACTATTGCAAACTGCGGCTAGATTTAATTCAAATGGCTCTTGGTTTTCAATTTCATTCAAACTATTTAAAATATCTACGTAGGTAACTTTTAGTCCATTAGCTGAGGCGCTGGCAATCCCAGTTGGTCCTCCATGAGCCAAAATTAGTAATTTGTTTTCGTTGAAATTCCCTTGAAATAATCTTTCTAAAAGATTTTGTCTATTTAATACTCGAAAATGCTCATGACCTACAAACTTTGTTTGAGTTGCTTTATAACCAGGTGTTAAATGGTCTCCCTCAGAAAGAAAATCTATAATTGTCATATCAAGTTGCCATTAAAGGCCTTTTGTAATAGGCTGTTAAATAATTCTTCTGATTTTTGTGCACTAGCTTGTGCAATGCTTTTTTGTTTTTCTATTACTGTAACTCGTTTTTCAAATAAATCTTGTATTTCAGTCGGTGGTAAAGGCAGCCGAACACTTTCTAATAGAGGCAATGAAATCTGATTAATAGCAACAGAAGTTTGCATTTTTATTTGCATCCTAAAAGCTTTTGTCTGAAAGTAATGGAATAAATAATTATGAAATTGGCTTCTTACAATAGTCATAAAGGTACCGAAGGTCATATTTTCATTTAATTCTGGAATTTTTGCAACTTTCCCAACTAAGTGGGAACTTCCATTTCGATTACACATTAGAATATCGTTTTTTTTTACATAAAAATTTTCATTTACTTTCTTTGAGAGGTGGACTAAATCTTTCAGATCTAAAAGACTATTTTGTACATTGCTGGATCTTAAGACAATAATACCATTATTACTGACATCTTTAGGACTATAAGTAATTCCTTTTACGAGTTGAGTTATTTCTTTTATTGTGGTCCACTTCCATCCTTTGGGATTTTCAAAAGGATCTCCAAACATATCCAAAAACAAAGCTTGTGTAAGCTCATTGTATTTTTCTACAAGGGCTTTATCTTTTTGGCGTAATTCATCGGCTGCATCTAAAATAGCCGCAATTTTTTTTTGCTCGGGTAAGGGAGGGAGGGGGATTGATATCTCCTTAACATAACCTTGGCTAATATGTGGTTGGGCTCCACCATATGCATCATGCATTACTTTTTGGCGAATTGAGTTTAAATAATAGTATAGGTATTTAGGGAAATGCTTTTTTGATGGTAAAATTCCAGTTACAGATTGGTTTGCACATGCTTCAAAAGTTAAATACCCTACTTTCCCAGTAGTTGTGCCTGTTAATGCAATAAGCACGGAATCAGGAGGCATGAGCCTAGTTGAACTGTTCTTTAATCCAAGGTCTGTAATGTAATTATTTGTTGAAGTAATAATATCTTGTTGCAATTCCCCTGAATTTAGCCATGGAATCTCACCATTGATCCAATACTCATCCTTTGAGGTTGAAGGGGTGCCTCCAGTAATTACTTCAGTAAACTCCTTAATTTTAAGAACTTCCATTATTTCAACAGTTTTTCAAGGGTTTGCATTGCCTTAGTTCTCTCATCATCCAATTTCTTTATTTCTTTAAGAATATTAGCAGGCGATTCGTATTCCACTTCTTCATAAACTACTTCCTTGTATTTATTCAAACTTAAATCCCAATCATTCTTCTCAATATCTTTTACAGGCACTAAAAAACTTTGGTCGGTTCTTTTTCTTTTAGTTTCTGCTTTCAGGTTATGGAATCGTTTAACAATATCAGTTATATCATTTTCATTTATTTCAGCTCGTTTATCATCCAAACTATACCCATCAGCTTTCATATCGTAAAACCAAACATTGTCAGTTCCACCTGTTCCAGTTTTTGTAAAAATTAAAACAGCAGTACTTACACCGGCATAAGGTTTAAACACCCCACTTGGCATAGAGATTACCGCCTCCAATTTGTTTTTAGTAATAATTTCGCTCCTTATTTGTTTATGTGCATTACTACCCCCAAATAAAACACCATCGGGTACAATTACTGCACAACGGCCACCAGTTTTGAGCATACGCAACATCAAGGCAAGAAAAAGCAGCTCTGTTTTTTTAGTTTGAACTGTTTTTAATAAAGAAGTTTCAACAGCATCATAATCTAAACTCCCCTTAAAGGGTGGGTTAGCCAATATAAGCGTATATTTATCTCTTATATCAGCATTGGCTTCGCTCAAAGCATCTTTCCCAATAAGGTTAGGGTTTTCAACACCATGCAATTGCATATTCATTGCTCCAATGCGTATCATAGTATTATCAAACTCAATACCAGTAAACATGTTGTTGTTGTAATGATTTCTGAATTGTTTATCTAAAAACCAATCTGGATGTTTATCGTGCATGTGTTCGCCAGCAGTTACTAAAAAGCCACAAGTGCCGGCAGAAGGGTCGCAAATGGTATCTTCCTTTTTAGGTTCCATCATATCCACCATCATTTTAATAATGTGGCGTGGCGTTCTGAATTGCCCGTTTGTGCCCGCTGTTGCAATTTTGGATAACATGTATTCATACAAGTCACCTTTGGTATCACGATCGTCCATTTTGATTTTATCAATCATCTGCACCACCATATCCAACAAACGAGGTTTCTTAATTTCAAAAGAAGCATCTTTCATGTATTGCGCAAACACTCCCGCGGAGGAGCCCACCTTTTTCATGTGGTCAAATACACTTAGTCCATCTACCTTACGTTCGGTAAACATTTCAAACATGGTTTCAGGGTCTTTATTTTTAAAGGAACTCCAACGCAATTCATTCTGCTTTTTTGTATATAGCGGATTAGCCATTGGCATTTTAGTCAGGTTCGCTTTTTTCTCTTCCAGCAATTGCATTTCATCCAGCCTTCTAATAAAAAGCAAGTAAGTAAATTGCTCAATAACAGTTAAAGGATTAGAAATACCACCCGTCCAAAAGGACTCCCATATTTTATCTACTTGTGATTTTAGTTCTCCGGTGATCATATATTTATAGATGCTTCAATTTTAAAAAAGGTTTTTGCATAAAGATGCATAGTTTTTTTGTTAGTTCATGCTTTTATACTTCTATCTAGTTGTTTACTAAATTATGGTTTTATTTTCAAACATCATTTAGTAAGCGATTAATAATTGATTTATCGGTTTGGTAATCACCCAGTATTCTATTGTTTACAATCTCCTTTACTTTAGAATTTTTAATAAATTCTTGAACTGATTGAAACTTTTTCTTCAATTGAAATAGCACTATTTCGGCACTTTTATAATCTGTGTCACCCTCAGTCGGCTCCGTTCTTGTAAAAACTCTATCGCACCTAAAATCATTATCATTTCTTACAGTTTTACCATCACTCAAATTAAATACTGCAAAGCCTTTATCACAAGTAGCATTAACATAGTTAAGAATAAGTTTTCGTTTATGAATTGTTTTAGTAAAAACAATTTCTAACAAAATAGGATAGGAGCGCAAAGCTGAAATGCCTATTTTTAGTTCATTCACTATCTTTTCACACCATTCTTTAGTTTTAGGAGGCTTACTGTGTTCAGGATGATCATTTGATATAATTGTTAAATGATAAGGAATATTCAAATTTTGTGGTAAAAAAGCATTTACCAACTCAATTACATTCGGCACTCCCACAACAAAACCGCTTTCTTCATTAGCAAACAGATATTCATCCGTAATAACCATTGCGTTTGATGGGGGCAAAGGAAAATTTACCAGATTTTGCCATCCTTTACTAGTTTCATTTTCAAAAACTGCTCCCTTATTTAGTTCTTTAAAAAATGCTCTTTTTAAAATGTTATCATCAATTCCCTCATACCCATTTACGATTACACCGAATGCAGACTGGATTGCTTCTGCTTCAATTTTAGAGTAATTCAAGAAAAAAGCAGAACGAGGTTTATTAGCAATCACTCGATTGTCTTCATAAATTGAATCGAAAAACTCTTTTAATGCATATGTGATCCTACCTCCATTTGCCTTGATAAATTCAAAGATTATTGAACCTTGAATTTCCTCTGCCATAAGTTCTTCATCCGTTAAATTTAAAAATATTTGACTATGATTCATAAATATTGAATTCCATACTGGATATTCTTTAGCATTCAGAATTAAATCTTCAAATATTTGTTTTTCAAGATAAATGTTCATCCTAATTTTGGCTTAATCGTTTAAGTCTAATAAGCTCTAATGCGTTATTGCTTGCTTCATCAAAAAATCCACTACCAAAGTTTTTATCAAATGTACCATCTAGATTGTATTTCATTCTGTATGGCTTTTCAGCCGGTTTATTTGGAAAATAATAAACTGAAAATGGATTTATGCTGGATTCTGATTCAAGTTCTGCTCTTGCCACAATTACCTGGGAGCGTCTTAGAATATATTCAGAATGTGTTTCAATTATAAATTTAATTTTATATTCTATATACACATCAGTAAATAAATCTGTCAGTTTACTTTGAAACGCAGGATGTAAGCCAGTTTCAGGCTCCTCGATTATTATAGTTTGTTTTTTTGAGCCTTGCCACTGAATTGCGTCACCAATTTTTAAAAGTAAAAATACTATTTGCGCAACACCTTTGCCTTCATCTGCTAATGGAATTTTAGTCCCATCTTCTTTAATGACATTAAATTCAAAGGCTTCATTGACATGTGGTATTATTTCATAATCAATTCCTATCCCAAATTTTTTAAGCCATTTGATGAAAAATAGATTGGCTGGAAAATTCTGCTCTGGCATACCCCAATCATGAAAGATATAAATGGCATTACCTAATAAATCTTCTTTAACATCTTTGTAAAAAAGTTTTCTTTTTGGTGGGTTAACAATTGGTATAGTGTAATAATGAATAGATTGAAAATCTGACACGAATGCATTAATAGTATCATTGAGCATCCCAAAATTTTGAATTATAGTTTTTATTCTTTCTATTTCCTTACTTTTATTTTTTTCATTCAATGTTTTAACTTCTAATTTTTTGAGTCTGCTTTTTAGATATTTATTAAAATCGAAAATAATACTTCTGATATCTCTTATAGCTGGATAAACATATTCAAAATAAAAACTTTGTGATGAATAGGTATCAAATTCAATCAAGATATTATTTTTTTCAGTTTCTAAACTCTTTAACTCATTTCTTATTACATTTATACTTTCCTGATTATTGATTCCATTCAGAGAACGAAAACTATTATAGCATCTATCAATTTTCGAATTAATCTCTTCTAAAGTTTCAACCAATGAGTTTTTTCTGGAATCCAGTTTATTGTTTTTATAAATTCTTAA
>DAORKI010000067.1:0-19335 GCA_035439485.1 Bacteroidia bacterium | reverse complement strand
GAAATCCAATTTTGGAAATCCCGCTTTCATTAATTATTTAATCGGACACTAGTGAAAATAAATAGTAAATAATTAAAAGTAATTTGAATTAGAGGAAACTCATTTAATTACTTTCGGGGGGCTCGTTTAAACTTTTACAAAAACTGATTAAATAACTGGCATCCATCAATACGTCAAAAAATGTTTCAATTTGAATAGCAAAATGAAACACCAATAAATTCTCAGAATGAATAAATTGAATGTGTTTAGAATGATTATTTCCTTCCTCTTCCTCTTCCTCTTCTTCTTCAGAAATGGGATTTTGAAGCAAATTTTTTGTTAGCGAGTCGTTTAATTTTAGAATACTAATAACACTGCATTGTAAAGTAAATTGAAGCATTACCAAAGTAATTATCAATGAAAGTGTTTTCAATAACATGCAGCTAGTTTTTCTTTTTTTTGACAAAATAAGGATTAATTTTAATTCTACATTCATTTTCAACTCAAATTAACAAGAATTGTATTAATACCTATGCATATAACGATTGAAAATAATGGGCTTCATCAAAATCTACAACAGTAAAAATAAGCGTCAGTTTTAGCTGCCTCCGATAGTAGTAATTTATTCTCACATAATGTTTGTTATGCATCATTTATTTCGTCATAATAATTAAAAAGCTATTTTTATGTTTGTAAAATTTCTCTAATAGAAAATTCGTTTCAAAATTTATCACATCGTCAAAATGAAAAAAATATTATCCTTATTAATATTGTCATTTATAATTTCAAAGTCGCTACTGGCTCAAATACAACTTATCCCATACCCTGTTAATGTTGAATTAATGCATGGTTCATTTAAATTAGATAAAAATACAAATGTTGTTTTGGTAGACGATGTACTAAAAATTAACCAAATTGAAATTGAATTATTTAATGCCTGGCTGTTGCAACATTACGGCTATAAACTTAATCAAATTAATACATTAAAGGACATTCAAAACTGTATACAAATTCGTTCAGAAAATAAAGAAAGTTCGAAATATGAACTCAACATTCAAGGCAATAAAATTGCTATTAAAGCAAGCGGTGAAGGGCTAAAGAATGCATTTGAAACTCTGAAACAACTTATGTTTCATAACGCAAATGCTAATCAATTTGATATTCAATCATGCTTTATTATTGATAGTGCTCGATTTCAGTGGCGTGGAATGCATCTCGATGTGTGTCGTCATTTTTTTGATAAGGCATTCATAAAAAAATATATTGATTACATCAGCATGCACAAAATGAATGTTTTTCATTGGCACCTCACCGATGATCAAGGATGGAGAATAGAAATAAAAAAGTATCCTAAACTCACTGAAATAGGCTCTAAAAGAAAAGGGAGCATGATTGGTCATTACAATCAACATCAATTTGATACTATTGCCTATGGTGGATATTACACACAAGAGGACATAAAAGAAATTGTTGCCTACGCGAAATTAAAACATGTAACCATTGTTCCTGAAATTGAAATGCCGGGTCATGCTGTTGCAGCATTAGCCGCTTATCCTCAATTTGCTTGTAACAAAGGGCCCTTTAATGTAGAAAAGCAATGGGGCGTTTTTGAAGATGTATTTTGTCCCAAACCTGAAACTTTTGATTTTTTAGAAGATGTATTAAGCGAAGTTATTTCTTTATTCCCTAGCGAATATATTCATGTTGGAGGTGATGAATGTCCAAAAGAAAGATGGAAAAAATGTGCTAATTGCCAGGCTCTCATAAAAAGTGAAAATTTGAAAGATGAACATGAGTTACAATCTTACTTTATTCAGCGAATAGAAAAATTTTTAAATAAACACAACAAAAAATTAATTGGTTGGGATGAAATATTAGAAGGTGGCTTAGCTCCTAATGCAGCGGTTATGAGTTGGCGTGGAATCGAAGGTGGAATTGCAGCGGCAAAGCAAAAACATGCAGTGGTTATGACTCCTGGCTCGCACTGTTATTTTGATCATTATCAGGGGCACAGTAGTATAGAACCATTAGCCATAGGTGGCTTTACACCACTCGAAAAAGTTTATGAATATGATCCAATTCCAAGTGTCTTAAATCAGAATGAAATAAAATATATTTTAGGGGCACAGGCTAATGTTTGGACAGAATATATCACCTCAGCAAAAGCGGTTGAATATGCTGCAATACCAAGAATGGCCGCCTTGGCAGAGGTATTGTGGACACCTCTAGAAAATAAAAGTTTGAAGCGATTCTTAAATTCGGTTCAAAAACATTTGAATTATCTTGATTTATATAACACAAATTATTCCTCATCAATATTCAATATAAATTATGAAATTAAACAGGATAGTCTTTCTAAACAATTTTATTTAAATTTAATGAACGTGCTTTTTAAAAATAATGCGCTTAACACCACCGATTCAATTGTGATTTGGAATGAAAACAATCAAACTGTAAACTATACGAAGCCTATATTACTCAATCAATCGTTTAATGGTAAAGCCCAATTCAAACGTGATAAATTACTTCTTGGCAAAGCAATCCCAATAGCGTTTAATTACCATAAAGCTGTTGGAAAAGAAATTACTTTTAAAGAACCTCCGAGCATATACTATAATAAAGGAAATGTGACAGATGGGCAAATTGCTCACTTTCCGAGAATAAATAATGAATGGCTTGCATGGAGTGGACAAAACATGGAAGCATTGATAGATTTAAAATCTGAATTATATTTTGAACAAGTTAACATTGGTTTTCTTAAAAATGAAAGTGATTGGATTTATCTCCCTAGCGATGTTGAAATTCATTCCTCAACAGATCAAATACATTTTGTCAAGATTGACGCTAAAGCAACAATTATTGAAAATAATGGAAGATTTAATTATTCATATGAATTAAAAAAACTTAATGCGAGATATCTAAAAATTGTTGCAAAGTGTGCCCCCAAAATAGAAGAAGGAAGACCAGGAACAGGCGAAAATGCTTGGCTCTTTATAGATGAAATTGAGATAAAATAATTAAATTCTCAGTGCGGAATGTATTCCCATGAAATCATTGAATGAGATATTTTTAAATTAGATTTAGAATATGGATTACTATAAACATACCATTACAACTTGGAACCAACTTTCGAGGCAATACCAAGATGGATTTATGAAATTATCCCATTACGATGAAAGCTATAATTCATTTTGTGATTTAGTAAACAAGAAAAACGCCAATATATTAGAATTGGCGTGTGGGCCCGGTAACATAACCAATTATCTTTTGAACCAAAGACCAGATTTTAATATCAGAGCAACTGATGCAGCACCAAATATGATTGCACTGGCGAAAAAAAATAATCCAACAGCCACCTGTGAAGTGCTTGATGTAAGAAACATAGACAGCCTACAAAGCAACTATGATGCCATAGTTTGTGGATTTTGCGCACCTTATCTTGCCGAATCTGATTTTATTAAATTAATTAATGATTGTTCTACCATATTGTACAAAAAAGGTGTGATTTATATTAGTTTGATAGAAGGCGATTACAGCAAATCTAAATTGGAAAGTAGCAGCGATGGACAACACAGCATGTTTGTTTATTATTATAGTGAAGAATTTATTTCAAACACTTTTAATAGCAAGAACTTTAGTATCATTAAAATTTTTCGCATACCATACACCAATGGGAAAGGAGAAAAATCAACCCACTTGGTTTTTATTGCCGAAAAACAATAATAGAAATTATATCAATTGCATTTATTTTATAGTCCAATTAATACCTTTACTTATTAAAAATTAGTCTATGAGTTTATGTTATAATGCCGATGGGGTGCATGTTATAGTTCAACCCGAATTAATCTGTAGAAAGCACCCAAGTGCTGAACTACAGATTTTATAAGGAGATTCCCGCTTAGCAAATGTTATACGAAAGTGAAATGGTCTTTAGACCATTTCAAACTGAGGTAAATGCCGATGATCATTTGTTAGACCAAGTTTATTTGGTCTATAACAAATATCATATCGGTATTATCAAGCCATAATCAATGGATTGATTTACAGTTGCTTTAGCGATTCTGCATTTTTTAATGCCGAATTTGGGTTCAATCTGTTGTACTATAACAGAAACGTATCGAAATAAAAAATGAAGATGCCAAGGTAAATGCCTTTACAACTTGAAATTGCACAATGAGGCCATGGCGCAATTGGACTAATTTGACAGTGTTATCGATATTACTCCATAGAAAAGCCCGTATAACAGATGTTACACGGGCTTCTATAAAATTTCAAAATCTTACTTTTGAATACTCACTCTATTTTTTAAAATAGTGCCATCGGGTTGTATCAATTCCACTAGGTATAATCCACTTTCAAAATTATGTGTACTCACTGTGTTCTTATTTTGCCCAATCATTACTTGCTCTTGCTTGCTAAATAATTTTTTTCCAACATTGTCATAAATTATCATGGTTGCAGTACCATTTACATTACTGTTATAAACTAAATTAAAGTTATCTTTTGCTGGATTAGGGTAAATTATTGCATTGGAAGCATAATTATTTTTTACACCAGTAACATCAATCAATGTTACAACTGCATCATTGGTTAATACAGGAGCATTAAAATCGAAATAGATATTCGCAAAATCAATAATTTGAGTTCCCATTGGCAGTCCGTTTAAAGCGTTAACTTTAAATGTTATAAAACCATGTGAATTAGGTTCATCATTGGTTGAATCAGCTAACATAATATTCATAAATCTATATGTAACAGTATTCCCCACACGAATTACATCACAGTTATGACTTGAATTAACAAATTGATAGCTATTTACATCAAGCTCATTAGCCATTTCATCAATCACTACTACATTATGCGCTGGTGCATTTCCGGTATTTTGGAAATTTATAGTGTATGTAATTTCTTGATCAGGATTTACAGATGAAATATATTGAGTTGATGGGTCAACAGGATTGTTTGTTTTAACCACAATTTTGTTATTTGGATCCCATGAGCCGACAATAGTTTGATGAACAGAATCTGTATTATTTGTTAAGTTATTATCTATTCCACTGGTTGGGTTTACCATCACAAATTCCATGGTATTCGCTCCTAATTGTATGTTTACTAATGCATCAAAATCAACCCAAATAAAGGCACATGAGTTTGGATTAATGTTAGCAATATTCCAAGTAATAGTTTGATTGCTTGTGTTTACTACCCCAGTCGGAGACTGAGAGTATGGAACCAAAGCAGGGTCATAAATCATGGTAACGGTAGCGCCAGTGGCAGTTGAGCCATAATTACAAACATTAATTGAATACCAAGCAGGGAATCCTGGGGTAATGGTTGTTACTGGAGAAATAACCACACTTAAATCATTCATTCCTGGAGGCATATATATTCCAAAATTATTATTGTTATAAGATAAACCAGGTCCTGTTATATTAATTTGGTATGATGAAGGAGTGGTGATAGTTCCTGATGCATAGTTTGGAGGCAGCGTAAAACTAATTGTATGATTTCCTGGAGCCAACCAAGCGTTAAAGTTACCATTCCAATCGGTATATAAATAATAACCACCCGCATATACTAATTGATAAGCCAATCCGGTTTCATTGCCATCCATTATACCATTATTGTTGGCATCTAAGAAAACAGTACCACTTACCTCTGAGGCATTATTAAATACACCAAAGTTATTATTGCATATGGTATCGTTTGCTCCCAATGTAATTGTATAAATACCACATGATCCTGTATCTGAAGGAACAGTTATAATTGACCCTTGCCAATTACTTTGGTACCATAAACAATATTCAACATTATAAGTACCAGCTGGTAAGTTGTTAAATGAATAATTCCCAGCAGCATCAGTAAAGGCCGTTTGGTTAATAGAACCACCCCAAATGTATACATAAGCACTGTCAATACCAGTATCACCTGCATCTATTACACTATTATTATTATTATCATTAAATATATTTCCACAAATTACTGAAGAACCTGGAATGTTGACCATAACATTCATATAAACACTGTTACATCCTACAATGCTCATACTTACCATATAATATCCAGCAACATTATAGGTATGCATTATTTGTGATGAATACGATGATATTGGTGTTGTGCCATCTCCAAAATCCCAAGTAACTAATTGTCCATTTGTTCCATAGGTAATAAATACCACTTGACCAGGTGCTTGATATGTATAGGTAAATCCAAAATTACAATTACTATTTGCATTCCAATAAGAACAGGTTGAAGTGCTGCAACCCATACTATCTGTAACAGTTACGCAATAATTCCCTGAAACTGTAGGAAATATTGTTTGTAAATTAGAACCATTTGACCATGAATAGTTAAAGGGTCCAGTTCCATTCATTGGATTTGCAGTTATTGTGCCTAAAATTGAATCGGTAACATTATATACACTTAAGTTACAATTAGAATTAACAACAATACAATCGGTTGCAGTACACCCTAAAGCGTCAGTAGCTGTAACACAGTAGGTGCTTGTACCCATTTGGGTTGGAATTCCAACTGCAGTATCACCAGTTGTCCATTGATAAGTATAAGGCCAAGTTCCGCCTGTTGTGCTAACAGTCAACCAAGTATTATTTTGATAAGCAGTAACTTGCGCTGTCATATTAGCACATGGGTTTCCTAAATTGATAACAACTGTGTCACAATATACTGGACAATTTAATATGCTCATACACACATAATATGTTCCGCTGTTTTGATAAGTGTGAGTTGCTTGTAACGCAGGGCTCGTAATTGATTGCGATCCATCTCCAAAATTCCATGTTATTGATGACCCCATGGTGTTGTAAGCAAAAAAGCCAACTGTACCTTGATTCGGTCCGCTCATTGTAAATCCAAAGTTACAATTTTGATTGCCATTCGACCAACTACACGCTGTTGCACTACAGCCCATAGCATCAGTTATAATTACACAATACTGACCAGCTTGCGTAGGATAAATAACTGCTGTTGTTGAACCATCGTTCCATTGATAAGTGTATGGGGCAACGCCATTGATTACGTTTGGTGTAATTCCGTAAAGATTGGTTATGGTATCAAGTGTAACTGACATGTTACAGTTGGGATTAACAGTTATGCAATCGGTGGCTGTACAACCTGCAGCATCTGTAATTGTAACGCAAAAAGTGCTCACACCATTAGTTGGAATTCCTTGACTAGTATCACCAGAAGTCCACTGATAAGAAACAGGCAAATTAGCATTGAATACTTCGGCTAATAAATAGGTGTTATTTTGAAGAGACACAATATTAGTGCTTACACCTGAGCAAGGCAGCGGTGCTGTAACATTTATATATTGGCAATAAGGTTGGCAGTTATTTCCCATGGTTATACAAACATAATAATAGCCACTTTGAGTAAAGGTGTGGCTAAAAAATGTGGCCGCAGTAGTTATAGGCATTGTGCCATCACCAAAATCCCAAGTTACAGGTTGGCCTCCTGTTCCTGCTGTATAAAAGTTGATAACGCCCTGTGTTGGAGAGTTGTAAGTATATCCTATATTACACATCAAACCATTCCAAAAATAGTAAGCTGTATAACTACAACCTGAGGCATCAGTAACAGTAACACTAATAGTGCTAATACTAGTAGGATAAATCACTGGGGTAGTTTCACCCGTACTCCATTGATAAGTATAAGGAGCAACTCCACCCACTACGTTTGCCGTTAAAGTACCTGCTAGTGAATCACCAAGCAACCAAGCATACATATTACAATTTACATTTGTAATACTAATTTGTTGACATATAGTATCATAACAAGATTGATTATAAGAGCCGACTACAAGACAAACATCGTAAACACCATTATTGGCATAGGTGATTATTGGATAAGGAGTTGTTCCAACTTGACCATTTCCAAAAGTCCAGTAAAAGTAAGTTAAAGAATCAGTGGAAGTTGAGGTATTGTAAAAATGCACAACGCCATTTGATCCAGCATTGTATGTAAAACTGGCATTACAAGTTTGTGCTTTAACTGTATTTGTTAAAAGTTGAAGAAAACCAAATAACAGATAAGTTAAAAACAGTTTGGTAGAAAGATTATATTTTTTCATGGTATATTATTTTGTATTCATTACGAATTTTATCCTATGCAATGTTAGTGATTTTTTTAATTTTTTTTCAATTTCTTATCCAAATCCACTAAAATGTGTAAATTTATTAGGGAGCGAAAACTATTTAGTAATGCTTTTTTGATAAATTAAAGGTCAAACCACATGCATTTTGCTCTTTTGAAGATTTTTCTTAATTTATTACATGTTTTTGTACTTTTAAATCGATTATAAAAAAAATAGGTTCTTTTTTTATTATATGAGAAGAAATTAGTAACATTACCCTTTAAAAATTAAAGACTTTTATGTCTAATGATAAGTTTGAATTCAAAAAGTTTACAATAAATCAGTCGAAATGTGCCATGAAAGTGGGCACCGATGCCGTATTATTGGGATCTTGGGTTGAAATCAACGATGCAGCTAAAATATTAGACATTGGAACAGGAACTGGGGTGATAGCCATGATGATGGCACAAAAAAGCAAATCAGAAATTATAGCTGTAGAAATTGACTCTACCGCTTGTCAACAATCAATTGAAAATGTAAACAATTCTGCTTGGCATGACAGAATAAAAATTTATAATGAGTCAGTGCAAGAATTTGCACTTCATTACCCTTTAAAATTTGATCTCATCGTTAGTAATCCGCCTTATTTTGTTGATGCCTATAAATCAGCAGAAGAATCAAGAAATCAGGCACGACATGCAGATCAACTACCATTTATTGACTTGATTAAATGTGCAATTCAACTATTGAATCCCAATGGTAGAATATGCATTATTCTTCCAACTAAAGAAAGCATAAAATTTAGAGAACTTGCCGCTGCAAATCATTTATTTCTTACCAAAATAATGCACGTAAAAACAACAGAATATAAAGATGAAAAAAGACAATTGTTACAATTTGAACTAGTCAATAAAAAACTTATTGAAGAAACGCTTGTTATTGAACAAGATGAAAGACATTGTTACAGCAAAGAATATAAAGAACTAACCAAAGACTTTTACTTATCCTTTTAAAATATATCAAAAACTACCATGAATAGATTGATTAAATTATTTGCCATCCTACTGCTATTTAAGCACTTAAATGCTCATGCCCAAGCTGGAGATACCATCACCGTTCAAACTTTTACTTTTGGATCACCGCAAGATGCTTGGTTTGTTTTTCCATCAGATACTGTTGGAGTGGAGAAAATATTAATGAAATATACACTAAAATGCAACCCAGCACAAAGTCCAGCCTGCGGTGAATGGGATTATTTAACATATACCTATTTATATGACCACACAGGATTAACTGACTCGGCCATGCAAACCCAAAATAATTTTACTGTTAATGGTCAAGCCTTAACTAATTTTGCATACACCAATCAGCAAGCATACAATTATACCACCAACTGGCAATATGCAATTAACAATACCGATACTACAAGTTTTTCAATGGCTAGTATCGGAAATCAAAACTTGCAAAATCAAACTGCTATACAAAGCGCAAACGCTGTTTCTCGCAGCCAGCACTTATGGACAGCAGCAGAACTTACCGCTGCTGGCTTAACCCCTGGGGCCATAACCGGAATGCAACTGCAAGTGCTTACTGCTGGAAATTTATTGCGCCACTTTACATTAAAATTTGGTGCTACTTTAGATAATGTATTAAATACAAATAATGTTCAAAATTCGGGGTTAACAACTGTGTATAACGCTAACACACAGTTAATTAATGGAAGTAATTCTATAGCTTTTATTTCACCATATATTTGGGATGGAACATCCAATATTTTAATTGACATGACATTTGACAATTTAAACAATGGAAGCAACCAAATTTTAGCATCAAGCAATACTGGAAGTATTCAAAGTATTTATAGTTCTTTTAATGATAGATATATGGAACCAAATAGCAATGGTTTCGTGAATGTTCCATTAAACAACAGTTTAGCTGCTATTGATACATTTATTACTGTAAGTTTTTGGGCTTATGGTAATCCTAACCAGCCAAGTAATGGGAGCTGCTTTGAAGCAACCGATGCACAAGGAAATAGAGTATTAAATACGCATACCCCTTGGTCAGATAGCAATGTTTATTGGGATGCAGGATTCTCAGGAACAAGCTATGATAGAATCAACAAAGTAGCGACCACATCAGAATTTGAAGGTAATTGGAATCATTGGGCATTTATTAAAAATGCTGCCACAGGTTCAATGAAAATATATTTAAATGGTAGCTTATGGCATACCGGGACAGGAAAAACTAA
This sequence comes from Bacteroidia bacterium, assembly GCA_035439485.1. Taxonomy (GTDB): domain Bacteria; phylum Bacteroidota; class Bacteroidia; order UBA4408; family UBA4408; genus CAIKXD01. The sequence continues at coordinate 9,013 of DAORKI010000067.1, read as the reverse complement.
ATTGATGAATAATATCAATCAATTCAAAATTGGTAGAGGAGTTAGTAGCTCAAGTAGTACATATGATGGTAAAATGGACGATTTTGCTGTATTTAATAAAGAGTTAGATCAAAATGAAATTCAAAGCATCATGTACACTCACATTGATAACTCTCATCCACTTTACAATAATTTAAGTGTTTATTATCATTTCAATGAAGGCAATGGCACAGCTATTGATTTTGCACCTGGAAACAACAATCCAGCCTTTTTCCAAAACACGAATAATCCTTTAAAGAATGCAAGTGAATTAGCTTCAAATTTTGCTGGCGATTCTTTAAGACCAAATATTGTTTTTGAACAAGGTGTTTTCACTTCAACCATGGACTCTACTTTAATCGTTGATTCAACTTTGGTAAACCCAGTTCAAATTTTAACTTATGCAAACAATGGTACGCCTACTATAGCTACCGACACCATCTGGGCGTGGCCAATGCATTATTACAATTATATTTTTGATGCTAATGGCAATGCTATTGACTCCACACTTTCAAGTTTAACCGATTCATTAGTGAATGGTACATTTAATTATTATACCTATTTTCCTCAAGTAATTAGATATGAATTGGCAAGATATATTACTCCTTATGGAAATGGCTTAAGCCTAGGAAATGGTTGGACTTGGACCTTTGATGTAAGTGACTACAGAACATTATTAGCGGATAGTGTTCATCTTTCGGCAGGAAATTGGCAAGAATTACTTGACATGCGTTTTGAAATAATTAAAGGAACACCTTCAAGAGACATCATCAGTATTCAAAATATATATTCAGGTGGATATGACTATGGAAATGCAGGCGACCCAATTGATAATCATTTGTTGCCAGTTACGGTTAATATTCCAGCTAATGCTGTTACTGCACGATGGAAAAGTAGAATCACTGGACATGGTATGGATACTCCTGAAAATTGCGCTGAATTTTGCCCTAAGTATCATTATTTTAAAGTAAATGGAACTCAACAATTTTCAAAATTAGTTTGGAGAGACAATTGTGATGTGAATCCATTATATCCACAAGGTGGAACATGGGTATATGACCGCTCTAATTGGTGCCCTGGGGCTGAAGTTTGGACTTATGATTTTGAGTTAACACCTTTTGTTACACCAGGTAATGCTGCTATTTTAGACCATGATGTTCAGCCATATAGCGCCACCAGTGGTTGGCATTATTATCAAATTGAAGATCAAATTGTAACTTATGGTGCACCAAACTTTACCAATGATGCCTCACTCGAGACCATTTTATCTCCTAGTAATGATCAAATGTATCAGCGTTTTAATACCATTTGTACACATCCAATTATCAAAATTAAAAATAATGGTTCAAATAATTTAACTAGTTTAACCATTACCTATGGTATGAATGGAGCTACTCCATCGGTATATAATTGGACAGGCAATTTAAAATTTGAAGAAACAGCACAAGTAACCTTAGGTGATTTAAATTGGGCACAAGGTGCAAGTTACTTTACTGTAACACTTAGCAATCCAAATGGAGTAAGCGATGAATATGCACCTAATAACAGTAGAATAAGTAAGTACAATTACCCATCGGTGATGCCAGCCAGTTTTATTGTTACTGTAAAAACAAATGTTAACCCTTGGGAAACTGAATATTCATTAAAAGATGCCGCGGGTAACATTATATTTGAAAGAAATAGTTTAAATGCCAATACCATTTATAGAGATACCGTAAATTTAGCTCAAGGTTGCTATGAATTTAGATTAACTGATAGCGGTGAAGATGGCTTATCTTTTTGGGCCAATACTGCCCAAGGAAGTGGTTATGCCAGGTATAATAGTTTAACAGGGGCAATTATTAAAAGCTTTGGTGCCGATTTTGGTGGCGAAATTTATCAGCAATTTACAGTTGGACTCACAAATGCTACCCAAGATTATATTTTTGAAAAAGCACAAGTGTTAAAGGCATTCCCCAATCCAAATAATGGATTACTTTACGTAACTTTTGATTTACCTCAAAGGGCTAATGGCATTTTAAAAATAGTTGATTTGTTTGGTAAAGTGGTATTTGAACAACAAATCACCAATAAAATCGCAGAAAATTATGAAGTTGACATGACCAAATTTAGTGCTGGTGTATACCAAGTGGTGCTTAATACCGATGCAGGTGTGAGCTCCCAAAAAGTAATTTTAGAAAAATAACCAACATCTAAACCCATTTAATTATTATCCGATGAGTAATCTCCCAATTACTCATCGGATTTTTTTGTTCCAATAATTTAGAAACTTAATCATGACACAACTACCAATGTAGAAAAGGCATTAACCATTGCGTTGTTTTTTTTTATACCTATTCGATGTGTTCAACTGATCGAATTATAAAAGACACGCTATCGGCATTGTACTATAAACTCATGGACTAATTTATAATAAGTAAAGGTATTATGCCGATATGATATTTGTAATAGACCAAATAAATTTTGTCTAACAAATGGTCATCGGCATTTACCTCAGTTTGAAATGGTCTAAAAACCATTTCACTTTCGTATTAGTTGTATTATGAAATAAAGAAATGAATAGTATCATATCACCAAGATTTAATTCAAACAAATTATATCAATTCAGAATAATATTGATTTAAGTCAATCAATTTAAACATTCAATAGGTATCAAATTCCATTCTGGCACTGGCGGTTTGAGTTTGATTGCCAAATTTTAAAAGCTTATATTTTAAATTTCCTACCATAGCTATCATAGCTGCATTGTCGGTACAATATTCAAACGCAGGAATGTGCGACTTCCATTGATGTTTATTTGCTAAAGATTCGAATGCCGTGCGAAGTGCTGAGTTTGCCGCAACACCGCCTGCTAAACCTATGTGTTTAACTTGATATTCGATGGCAGCTTTTTCAAATTTTTCAATCAAAATTTTTACAATTCTAAATTGAATAGATGCACATAGGTCTGGTAAATTCTTAGAAATAAATGCTGCATCTTTTTGAAGCTCTTTATTTACTAAATTGAGAAAAGATGTTTTTAAACCACTGAAACTAAAATCATATTTTGCTATTTTGGGTGTAGGAAAACTAAATTTAAGATGGTTTCCTTGTTGTGCATATTTATCAATCAATGGCCCTCCAGGATATGGCAATCCTAATATTTTAGCTGATTTATCAAAAGCTTCCCCAGCAGCATCATCTAATGTTTCTCCTATAACCTTCATTTCAAAATAACTGTGGAGTAAAACAATTTGGGTATGTCCACCCGACACTGTTAAGCATAAAAATGGAAACTCTGGTACATTTTTGGGTTCATTAATAAAATGTGATAGAATATGTCCTTGCATATGATGCACATCAATTAAAGGCTTATGTAGAGCTAAAGCTAACCCTTTGGCAAAGGAAGCGCCAACAAGCAATGAACCTAATAAACCAGGCCCTCGCGTATAGGCAATAGCATCAATATCACTCAAATTAATTGAGGCCTTATTCATAGCTTCATGTAATACAGGTATAATGTTTTGCTGATGCGCTCTTGAAGCTAATTCAGGAACTACGCCTCCATATTTTTCATGAATTTTTTGACTCGCAACAATATTGGCAAGAATTTTGCCATCACGCATCACAGCCACAGCTGTATCATCACAAGATGATTCAAAGGCTAGTATAGTTATTGGTTTTTCGTTCATTACAATTGCAAAAATGCAAACAATTATTGAAATTGTATTTAAAATCAAGTAATTACTTAAACCTATGCTATATTGTTTATTTTTGAAGCCAAAAGAAATAGTTTGATAAAAAAAATTAGAAAAATAAGTCTCATTGTAATTGGCAGTTTTCTGGCTATATTACTAATTACTTATGCTTTGCTAAGAAGTCCAACTGTACAAACTTATTTGGTTGGAAAAGTGACTCAATACTTATCTGATAAATTAAATACCACTGCCCGTATTGAAGGTGTTGATATTGAATTTTTTTCAAAGGTGGTACTCGAAGGTATATATGTTGAAGATTTACACAAAGACACCTTGCTGTATGCTAAAAAGTTAAAAATCGACATTCATAAAATTTTACTCGAAAAAAACATCATCAACCTAAAGGCTCTTTTTTTAGAAGATTGTAGATTTAATTTAGTTCAGCATAAAAATGAAAAAGACCTCAATTTTCAGTTTATCATTGATGCATTTGATGATGGTGATACCACAAAAAATCCAAATAAAAAACCACTCAAAATTTTTAGTGAAAGGCTTGTACTTAAAAACATTGACTTTTCATATGACTATGAGGCTGACACCAGTACTTTTGCAGGAGTAAATTTTGATCATATTCATTTAACAAAAGTGAATGGTAATTTTGAATCTATTAAAATTATAAATGACACCATAAATGCCCAGATAAAAAATTTAAGTCTTAAGGACAAGTCTGGTTTTCAAGTCTTTGAAATGTCAACTTTGTTTAAAATTTCATCCAAAGAAATGATATGTAATCAACTTAATTTGATTACCAATAAGAGTAAAATTAAGGGTGATTTGAAATTTGAAACCAAGTCATGGGATGATTATAACGACTTTGAAGAAACAGTTTACATGCGGGGTGACTTTGTGAACACAAAACTTAATTTTGGTGATATTGCTTATTTTACCAGTGAGTTACAAGGCATTAACAAGTTTATAGTTTTTGATGGCAAAGTAAAAGGAACGGTTTCCAATTTAAAAGGTAGTGGTATGGATATTAAGTTTGGTAAAAACTCACATTTGATGGGCGATATTAAAATGACCGGTTTACCTGATTTTGATGTAACATTTATACAACTTAAATTAAAGGAATTTACTACTACTACAGAAGATTTAGAAGGAGTACCTTTGCCACCTTTTACTTCAAATGAACATATTGAATTGCCTCCAAATTTCACTAAACTTGGGTTAATTAAATTTAGTGGCGACTTCACTGGATTTCAAAATGATTTCACAGCCTATGGTGACCTTGAAACTGACCTTGGTTCCATATCATTAGATATTGACTTAAAACAAAATAAAAATGAACTGCCCAAGTACAAAGGAAATTTAAAGTCAAACAACTTTAATGTCGGTAAATTTTATGGTATTGAAAATGTGCTCACTAAAGTAACACTTGATGTTGATATTGATGGTAAAGGTCTTGAAAATGAAACTGTTAACGCAAATGTAAAAGGGAAAATTAATAATTTAATTTGCTTTGATTATAACTACAACAACCTAAGTATTGAAGGAAATTTTGCTAAAAATATTTTCAGCGGTAAACTTGAAGTTAACGATGAAAATTTAGCCTTACGCTATAATGGCGACATTGACTTTACCAATAAACTTCCCATGTTTTATTTTCATACCGATATTGGTTATGCCAATTTAACTAAACTTAATATCATAAAATCACGATACGATAGGTGGGTAAGTGCTAATGCTGATTTTAATTTTGAAGGCGATGATATTGATAACATTAAAGGAACTTTGGTATTCAAAAACTTTATTTACACTGATAGTACTACTACTTTAAAATTTAAGAAAATTGAATTGAATGCCTTAAATACAGGAGGTATTAAGGATTTGGTGCTTAAATCAGATGCGGCCGATGCCAGAATTTCTGGAAATTACAAATTGCAAGAATTAGGTAATGATTTTATAGAATTAATTAATCAATACCTACCAGCTGCAGGTTTAAAAACAAACAATATACTAACTAAGCAAAATTTTACATTCGAATTAATTACAAAAAATTCAGAAGGCATTTCAAAATTGTTAGTGCCCGATTTAGTAATTAAACCAAACTCTAAATTAAATGGCAATTTCAATAATATTGATAACAATTTTAGTTTAAATATCGAACTTCCTGAACTTATTTTATTTGATAAAAAACTCTCTAAAATTAATATAAGCAGCAACAATAATCAAAGCAAGTTAGGTTTGAAATTAAATTGTGATTACATTGCTATAAACGATAGTGGCAAAATTGAAAATATTGAAATTAATGGAAGTGCAGCACATGATTCAGTTGTATTTTCATTGAATTTTTTAAATAATGGCAAAATAAAAAATGCTGCCGATTTAAAAGGAGATATCGTTTTTAAACCAGGTAAAAACATAGATATATTTTTCAAACAGTCAAATATTACTATTGAAGATTCCGCCTGGGTTTTTGACAACAATAGCATGGTTCATTATGATTCTACGCATTTAGAGTTTCAAAATTTCAAACTCAGTCATAACAAACAATCATTAGTATTATGGAGTTCCTTAGATGAAAGCAATGATAATCAAATTAATATTGATTTACATGATTTCACCTTAGCCAATTTAAACCCATTTTTAAAGTCATCGGATATTGAATTGCAAGGAATTTTAAATGGCAATGCCGCTTTTTCTGGATTCGGAAAAAACATCATTTTTACCACTTCACTAGGTTTTCAAGATTTTACAATTAATAAAGAGAGCATTGGTGATGGTAACATTATTTCGTTATGGGATAGCAAAAAGCAATCAATCGCGCTCAACGGAAATTTTATGCGTGGAACACTTCCTACCATTGGTTTTACAGGGTTTTATTATCCAAACAAATCTGAAAATAGCTTAGATATAGAATTGCAGCTTAAAAAAACCCCATTAAAATTATTTGAAAGTTTTATGGTGGGAGTTATGAGTGAAATGAAGGGTTATGCAAGTGGTGATTTATTTTTACAAGGGTCATTAAAAAAACCACTATTAACTGGTGATATTGAAGTTCAAAGAGGTGGATTTAAAGTTGATTATTTAAATACATCATACACCTTTAATGGCAAAGCTAAATTTATAAAAAATGATATTTTATTAGAAAACATTATCCTATTTGATCAATTTGGAAAAGAAGCAAAAGTAAGCGGTAACGTCCCGCATGATTATTTTAATGATATTAAAATGAACATCAATATAAATATTGATCATTTTTTTGTTTTAAATACAACAGAAGCACTTAATTCATCTTATTTTGGAAAGGCATATGCCACAGGATTAATAAAATTTAGAGGCGATTTAAATAAATTAATTATTGATGTAGATGCTAAAACTGAAGCAGGTACACAATTTAATATACCATTATCATTACCTGAAGAAATAAGCGAAAGTGGCTTTATAAGATTTGTTTCTAAAGGTTCAAACACTGTGGTAGCTAAAGAGCAATACAAGGTTGATCTTACAGGCATACAAATGAGTTTGAATTTAGAAGTTACTCCTAATGCAGAAGTGCTTATGATTTTTGATAAAAAAATTGGTGATATTATTTCAGGCACTGGCTCTGGAATTATTAAAATGGATATTAGTTCATTAGGTGATTTTACTATGTATGGCAACTATATAATTTCAAAAGGAAGCTATTTATTTACATTAAAAAACGTAATCAATAAAAAGTTTAAAATTTCGGAAGGTGGCACTATCAACTGGAATGGCGACCCATTTGAGGCTGATATTAATTTAGAAGCAGTTTATAAACTACGTACTTCTTTAAATGAAATTTTACCATCCGATTCGAGCAAAAGACGTGTCCCTGTTGATTGTGTGCTTAAAATGAGTGACAAATTACTGAACCCTACCATCAAGTTTGATATCAAACTTCCTCAATCAGATGAGCGCATTCAAAACGATGTAAAGGCAGCCATTAATACCGATAATGAAGCTGAATTAAACAAACAAATGTTTTCCTTATTAATGCTTGGACGCTTTTTTCCACCCAACGAAACAGTTTCTTCTAGTAGTTTAGGTCTGTCGCAAAACACATCTGAACTCCTCTCCTCGCAGCTGAGTAATTGGCTTTCGCAAAGTAATGAATTTGTGACGTTAGGTGTGAATGTGCGGGCAGGAGATCAGGCAGCTACAAATGAATGGCAAGCCACTATGAGCACACAGCTTTTTCAACAACGATTAAGTATTGATGGAAATGTAGGCGTGGCAAATAATCCTTCAAGTGCCAGTAATTTAGTGGGTGATATGAGTGTTGAATATAAAGTTACCACCGATGGAAAACTTCGACTACGTGCATTTACCCAAAGTAATGACTATACTAACCTAACTACCATTGCGCCCTATACACAAGGAATTGGGGTATTTTACCGTGAAGATTTTGACACTTTTGGCGAACTCTTTAAAAATTATGGAAATAAACTCATGTTTTTCCGAAAAGAAAAATTAGAGCCTGAAGAGATAAATCAAGATGAACCAGAGCAGAAATAGATTGAGTACAATAAATTAAATTAACTGCATCTCCAAAGTCACACACACAATTATTTACCAATGCAATTGGGCGCCTTGCCCTTTCCATTTTTTTAAGCCATTTAATGCTAACACATCTTTCTCTTGCAATAAAAATCAAAAGGGCAAGCGGGCTTTCACCACTCGCTTTTTTGTCAGCACCATCAGCTGCCCTACAAAAAGAGCTCAAACAAAGGCTCAATCCCTGGCGCAAAGATGACATGAATTTAAAAACCTAATTCAAATTTTTAAGGCAAAAGCCCCGCTTTTGTTCTCCTGAGCAAAGCGAAGTACCAAATTTCTACCCATTTTACAAATGCCCCTGCATTTGTCCTCCTGAGCGAAGCGACCTTTTAGTCATTCTGAGCAAAGCGAAGAATCTTTGGATTTACATTAGAATTGAATATTACAAATCTTCATCTTACCTTTTTACATTTTAAAGAGCATAAAATAAACTTTGTAGAAAATTAATACCGATTACACTTTCAATAAAGTCCAATTGCGGCCATGCCTTATTGTACTATTTTCAAGTTGTATCGGCATTTACCACTCTAAGATTAATAAATTATGGGTATAATTTGCTTTTAACAAATCATTTCTTTTATCTTTACATCATCATCTTCCAGTTCTTTCATTATAAATCCTCAACATTTTTTTTATGAAAAACCAAGCAAAGCTATCTTTAACAAAGGCTTTCAGCCTTTTACCCCCCATTTTTTAACATATTTTTAATTTTGTTGCTTCTTTTTGCTCATCAAATA
>DAORKI010000066.1:0-19605 GCA_035439485.1 Bacteroidia bacterium | reverse complement strand
TTTAGGAAATCCAATAGGCCTATAGGAATTGGACTTTTTGAGGGACGACTAATTATTAATTAAACCCGAATTAATCTGTAGGAAACAGCCAAGTGCTAAACAGCTGATTTTATATGGGTAATAGCGTTTGCAAATGTTATCAATCCATAAGCAATGGATTAATTTGTAATTGTTTTAGCGATTCAACATTAGCTAAGGCGGAATTTGAGTTAAATTACCATTAGTTACAATATTTAAGCACCGCAGCTGCAGCATTGAGATAATTTAATTCTTGTGCTTTTTTCAAATCTTCACATGCCCCTTTGTTATCCTTTAATTTTACTTTTAATAAACCTCTATTATAATAAGCCATTCCCGGATTTGCATCTTTTTGAATAACAGTGGTGTAATCATTTAAAGCACCTTGAAAATCTTTTAATTCTGTTTTGGCCAGTGCCCTATTGAAATATGCTGCTGTTCCTTCAGGAAAATATTTTATCACATAATTGTAATCCTATGAAGCTTCTTTATATTTTTTAGTATCAAAAAACAAGTTTCCACGCTCATAGTATGCTAAATAATTTTTATCATCTATATCAATTGCTTTCGAGTAATCTTGAATTGCACCTTCAATATCTTTTAATTTCAGTTTGCACGTTGCTCTGTCATAATAGGCTGGTACAGAGTTTTGATTTAACTCAATAGCTTTAGTAAAATCTTGGATAGCGCCATTTAAATCATTTGCAAGACCTTTGGCTCTTCCTCGTCCAATATACAAGTCGGTATTTTGGGGGTTAGCTATTAAGGCTTCATTAAAATCCTCAATAGTAACTAGGTTTTGAGGTTGAGGATTAGCTTTAATGGTAATCATTTCTTGCTGCCCTTGGGCTATTGCACTGAGGGTAAATCCTATAAATAATAGTATTAAATTTAAATATTTCATATTTTAACTGTGATTACAAATTTAATTAATTTTGTTATCATTACTTAATTTTATTAATCTTAAAATTAAGTAAAAACAATTCTTTTAACATTTGTGCGTACCTCAGATTATGTTTAATGAAAATTTGAAGAAATATTTTCTAGCTTGTTTCGCATTTTTATATGTTTTACCGTGTTATTGTTTAAGCATTTGCAGTTGGAACATCGAGAATATTGGTCCTTCAAAAAGTGATATTGAAATTCAATTTATAGCCTCTGTCATTAAAAACTATGATGTTGTAGCAATACAAGAGGTTGTAGCTGGTGTTGGTGGAGCTAAAGCAATTGCTATGCTATGGGAGACTTTAAATAGAACAGGAAATAATTGGGATTATTGTGTAAGCAGTCCTACCACAGGTAGTAGCTATAAAACAGAGCGATATGCATTTTTGTGGAAAACGAAACAAGTAAAAATAAAAGGGAAGGCTTGGTTGGAAAAAAGATATAATTTGGAAATTGACAGAGAGCCCTATTTAGCAACCTTCGAATATAAATTACATGAATTTACGCTTGTTAATTTTCATGCTATCACAAAATCGAAACAACCAGAAAGTGAAATAAAATATTTTAAATTTTTACCAGCAGCGTATGCTCCATTAAATTTGATTTTTTGTGGTGATTTTAACTGTCCACAAGCGCATACAGTTTTTAATCCTTTGAAAGAAATGGGCTATGCTGCTGCACTTATAGGTCAAAAAACATCTTTAAAACAGAAATGTATTGGAAATGATTGTTTGGCATCGGAATATGATAATTTTTTTTACCAAAAGAAATTGTTCACTAATATACAATCAGGGATTATTTCATTTTATAAATCCTTTGCAGATTTAAAAGAAGCAAGAAAAATTTCCGATCATGTACCCATTTTTTTGGTAATAGACTGGAAGTGAGAAATAAAGGATGCCCATGTTTAATCTGATAATTACATTGGCTTTTTGGCTACAACAAAGAAATAACGCTTAAAAATTTCACTTTTTTCAATTACAAACCCCTTTTCTTTCATACCTGTTTCAAATGGTTCTAAAGATTCGAAATGATAAGTATGGTCATCATGTCCAACTTTACTTCTTTTATAATAAAGATATCTTGCTAACCTTTCAAAAAAGGAATCAGAGAATAATTTTTGGCTTGTTTTAGTAGCATCTTCGGCACTTGCGGGAATATCAAGATGGCTACTTAAAAACAAAGTCCCGCCTGGTTTGAGAATGCGAAATGCTTCTCCAAAAAATGCTTTGTAATCTTTAAAATGATCAATCGCAGATAGGCTCATAACCACATCGGTAAAATTACTTTTAAACGGCAGTTCTTCAGCAAATGCCATTACATGCTTCAATTTTAGTTGTGTAAGTTTTGGATATATTCTAATAAATTGATCATGCAATAAGCGCAAATTTGGATCCACCAAGTAGTAGTCAATGCTTTCGGGATACTGAAAAAAAGAACACCATGCATGTCCTGTACCTGCACCAACATCTACAACTGTTTTATCTTTTAAATATCCCATGCCTGATTTTAATGCCAAATAATTAGCCACAGGAACGCTATTAAGCAAAGTATATACAGAAAGCGATTTATGATAATTTAAAAATTGTTCATTTAACCTTTCCCATTCTTTATCTTCAGGTCTTTTGTCGGTAGCTTTTATAAAATCAAGTACTTCATCATTTTTTGAAAAAGATTTTCCATTTTTTTGACATTTTACCACATTTCCTTCAATGTTAAGTAAGGCATCGTTATCCCCAGGACTGCGCATATTATCAATATAATTGGCCACAGCCTCTCTATTTTGATGAAATAGCTGTGCTGGTTCATAAATATTTCTTTCCTTGTCAATAAGGTTGAGGTAAATTTGTTCTGGCGTCATTTTAAGTATTTGTGGCAAAAGTAAATATTTTTATTGTTTAACTAAAAACCTCGTTTTATATAGGGTTATTCATCATTTTTACTCGGAATTGCTATGTTTAAGAATTTTTTAAAATTTGTTTCGGCATTATATATTGTTTTCCATTTTTGATATGCTTTTTGTCTCATGTTAATTTTATCATCATTTGACATTGCTTGATACTTTTTAATTGTATCAGAAATTTCAATAGAATTAGGATTAGCATTAACCATAAACCCATTAATTTTATCTTCAACAATTTCTTTAACTCCACCAACATTGGTAGATAAAACTGGAATTCCAAAACTCATACATTCCATCATACTCACCGGAATACCTTCAGATGAACTGGCACTTACAAATAAATCAAATTCATTCTTTTCGTAATAATCATACACCTGTGGAATAGAATAGTCACCTAGCCAAACTACATTAATGTTGGGCTTATGTTTAAGTAATTCCTTTGCTTTTTGTTTAATATTTTGTGTATGATTTTCATAGTAGGCTCCTATATGATGCCATTCAATGCTAAAATCATCAATTTGTGCAATAGCTTCTAAAATTAAATCAACTCGTTTAAGCGGATAAATGTAACTCACACTAATAATCTTCAAAACATCTTTAGGAGTAAAATTTTTCAAAGGCATTTGGTTTTGGATACCTAATCTTGAAACAAATTGTTTGTGATTTGGTATCTTAAATTGATAATTTTGATTGAAATACTGCTTTCCTAAATCAGAAATAAAATGAATTTGATCTAATTTAGGCACAGCATTTTCAAGAAAAGGAATATACTCATTGATATGTCGTTCTTTATAGATATCTAAACTATGTGCTTTGCTTATAAGTTGGAAATTATATTTTTCCTTTATTTGTGATGCTGCATATACTCCTTCTAGCAGCCAATGGCTGTAAACCCATGTTATATTGGCATCTAATTTTAATCTACGTAATAACAATTGCTTTAAAAAATTCACCTTAGCATGTTGCAAGGTAAGATGCTTAAATAAATCTTTATTCAGTTTTTTGTGTTTTATGGCCAATGAAATCTCGCTCCAGTAATTACCACTCAATATTGCTTGTAATAAAGCATTAAATGGACTTGCTGTAAATCTACTTTCAATAAGTTCTGCGTTGTTTGGCAGTCTTCTTTCAATAGTTTTTTCAATACTGATTGGAATAATGTATACCTTTTTAAAAATACTGCATATCATTTCTATCTCTATATCCACATAATAATCAAAAGTGGAATAGGGATAAAAAAGTGTAAACACTACAGCAGAATCTTGCACTTTTGGACTCATTATTTATAATCAATTTGAATAACAAACATTTTAAGTTAACAAAGATGTAAATTAAAATTTAAAAAAATATTTTTGTTGAAAATTGAACATTAAAACAACTGAAGGAACGATTAATGCTTGAAAAAAATAAACTAATGAAAAAGCAACAAATCAAAGAGTTCAGTATGATTAGGTAATTACTTATGAATTTGGCAACTTTGTACTCGATGATAGTTTCTAGGTTTCATATTGATATTTTATCCTTCAATTTGCCTTCATCATTTTTTTTACATGCCACAACAAACTCATTTAATGGAAACATTAAATTAAATTAAATAAATTATGCAAAATCATTATTCACACATTGTTTTAGGCTCAAGTCCTCTTAGCTTGGCTGAGGCCATTTGCTTGCAACTTAGCGGCAACAAAGTTTTATTAATTGAACATGATCCTGTTTTTGGTGGCTCATGGGAAATGATACAAACCAAAAAGTTTGTTGATATGGAAACTGGTTGTCATGTCATGTATCGTAGTAAAAAAGCTTACGATTTTATTGAACAAAAATTTGGTATTAGCATGCCCGATTTTAGTCCGCAACCACGTATTATTAGATATAATAGCAATTCCAATTATAAGTACACAAGTTTTTGGGATGTGATTGATGTAGCCATTGGTGTACATTTAAAAAAAGGAGAATTTAGAACTTTTTTGGCTTATCTTAAAAGAGCAATTGTTGAAGTTTTTGATATGGGTAAGTTTCGTTACCCCGATGGAGGCTCTAAGGTTTTAGTTGATAAAATGATCGAAAAAGCCAGGAATGTGGGAGTAAAATTTGAATCAATACAAGTGAAACAAATTCATTTGAAAAACAATCAAGTAGAAATTGTTGATGGGGATAAAAAAATAAGTTCAAATTTTATTGTAATTACACCCAATACCAAGCTGGAAAAAATAATTAGTGATGAACAAACATTCGATATTTCAAAAGCTGAAAAACGTTCAGTAGCGAATATGTTTTTACTTATTGAAAATTCACCACAGCAAATGATTTCTTATGTAGGTATAAAAAAGCATAAGATTTTTAGAATAGCCGACATGACTTATCATAATCGATTGTACCTCGACAAAAAACAAAGAGTTTTATGTGCCCAAATTCGAGTTGAACATTTAAAAAATGAAGGTGATGCAGAGCGAGTAAAAGATGAGGTTGTTGCTTATCTGAAAAAATTTAATTTAGTTCATCAAAACATGATTTTAAAAGACTGGGAACTGTATTATTATGATTATTATCATCGTCATGAAAACTTTTTAAAAGAGCTTCCACAAAGTTTTAGAAAAAATGTTCAAATTTTACGTTCTCATAATTTTACTATTTCTATGGCTGAAATTGCTGATAGATGGAACGATAAAGTGCCAAATTCAAAATAATTTTTTTAGTCATTTTAAATCAAGATATAGATTGTTTTATTGATTTGACTTTAGATAATAAAAATTGAGCTACATTTGTTATATTGAATAATTGTAATCAAAATTCTAGCAATTTAATAAGATAATTATGCTCAAAAAAATTATAAGGAAAATTTTTGTAAAGCTTTGTAATAATGTACTTATAAACCAAGTACTCATTTTTTTTAAAAAGGATGACTTTATAAAAAATACCTTTCAAAAATGGGCTGCTGAAAAGTATACAAGCATTCATTCTTTTAAATACGATGAATCAAAATCCTTAGCTGAAAATGTTGGATATAGTAATATTCCCGAAATTCTTGAATCAATTGAAAAACAAAAAAAGAGCTTGAGAGAATATGCAAAAATTAATTTGGTTAAAGGCGATGAAGTTCTAGATGTAGGATGTGGTTTAGGTTTGTTTATGGATGTTTTTGAAAAGGATATACATGTAAATGGCATTGATTTAATAGATGGTTTTTTAACGGTTACTAAGAAAAGATTTCCAAACGCAACATTGTATTGCGGTGATTTTTTTACTTATAATTTCAACAAAAAATTTAAGCTGGTTTATTTTTTTGGTGTATTAATGTATTTTGAACCAAGTAAAATTGATGTCATTTTTAAACGTGTTGATGAATTGCTTGATGAAGGCGGAATTATTTATTTTCAATATCAACATGCAGTTAGATTTTTAGACCTATATTTTGCTGACCTTTCTTATATGAAGTATCCCCCTCGATTTATTGAAAAAAGGGCAAAAAAGTATTTTGATATTGAAACACATCAACATGCATTTGATGGCCGAAAGTTTGATGATTATGACCGTAATCCTTACTATTTTCCTGATGGCACCAATACAAGAACAGACACTAATTTAAATAATTACTTAATGGTAGCTCGTAAAAAATCTAAGCCTTAAATTTACTAATTATTTTTGCCACCCTATTCATTTCTGTTAAAGGAATTGAGGCTTCACAGGAAATTTCAATAAAACTTGTTGCGAAGTTTTTAAAATTGTTCATCTCTGAATTAATATGCTTATCAATATCATTGCCTAAACAATAATAGGGGACATTATTTTGCTGCAAGTATTTAGCAAATGGAACTTGGTAACCATGTGCATTAATAATGTATTTGAAGCCCAAATTTGGTGTTTTTGGCATTGCATTTTTTAAGTATTTATTTTTTTTACAAGCTTCATCAATTATATTCCATCTTTGCAATCGTTCATTTGCAACCGAGTTAAATTTTTCTATCACAAAATGTGCAGCTTTCAATTGAAATGTGCTCATACGTGTTATATGATGCCCATGACTATAGAATTTATCTAAAATTTTTTGTACTATACTTTCAAAAAAATGCTTCTTTCTTCCATATATTCGAGAAATTAAAAACAAGTAGGCTTTAATTCTTTGAATGATATTTGGATAAGGTAAGTGTATTTTTTTTAAACTATTATTTTCCCAATGAATAATTGCTCCACCAGCTGCAGTTGATGATTTACCCGGCCCAAACGAATAAATTATTGGAAAATAAGGATTGAAATTCACTTCGTTTAATCCATAACTTTGTGCTAAATCTTGAATTAAAAATACATTGTTATTCAAACAAAATTCTTCAATTATTTTATTGTCAGGATGCAATACACCATATAAATGAACCATAATAAGTGCTGAAACATTTTCGCGTTTTATGATTTCAAAATTATAATCGGTGATAAAAGTTCCATCATTTTTTAAATCCAAATAAAATGGCGTTAATCCTTCATCCATCACTGCTTTACTTACCGAGGTGCAAACAAAGGCCGGAATAGCTACCTTTACACCTTGCTTAAAGTTCATACTTTTAAGTAAAATTCTTATAGCATGTTCTCCACTATCAATTGAAAATCCTGTTAATGGTTCAATTTTTTTGAATTCTGACTTGCTTTTTATAATTCCTGGAAAAAAGTACTTCATATGATAATATGAATTATTTGCGAGTCTTGTCCCATTTTTTCAAATTTAAAATATTTAAATTCTTTATTGGAAAAATAATGATACAATGGTTGCACATAGCCAATATCATACCTTTTAATTTCAATGGAATTTTGCAAATTTTTTGCTTCTTCAATGCTGATTCCTCTTAAAGAATTTACAATGAAAATTTGACTTTTACTTATGGAAACTAACTTATCTAAAAATAGAGTAATTTGCTCAGGATGTATATAATCAATGGATCCAAAAACAGTAATTAAATCAAATGATTCTTTTAAATTAAAAATTTCATTAACCTCATATTTTAAATTGGAATGTGCATGCCTTTGCTTTGCCTCAGCAATGATTTTTTCGGAAATATCAATACCTAAAACATTTTTAGCATTAGGAAGGGTAACAATTGATGCACAAAATGCACCCCATCCACAGCCTACATCTAGTACCGAGTTCATTTGGCTTGTGGCAAACTGCTCAATAGCGAATTTAAAGTATTGATTTTCGTTATTTATACTATTGTTAAACCAAACAAATCCTAAATCACTTTGCCAAAAAGCTTGTTGATAATTGCTAGAATTAGCTACCAGCATAAATTCTTGATGAGTATAGTGATGTTTACTCATAAATTTGTTTAGCCTGCTTAATGCCACTTTCCCAAATTTACTGTTACGCAACTGATGATGAATGGCGTCATTATAAAGTTTCAAACGATAGAATTTAATATTCAAAATAATTTGAAAAAACACATCAACTAATTTACTCATTAAAAACATAGTTTTTCTATTCTTTTATTTGTTTATTTTGCACTCCATACCTTTTGAATAAATATTGATGGCAATTGAAATTATTGACGCAAAGGAACAAAATATTTTTGTACATCTAAATTCAGATGAAAATCCTATATTTTTCACCTCTGAGTACCATCAATTTGAACAGCAAAATGGCTATAAAACTGGCTTTTTTGTTCAGGATAATCAAATTTTTATGCCCTTCAGAGTGTATAAAAAATGGATGTTTATTTTTATTCAAATTATGTATCCGCCTATAAAACGGGGCGAGCGCTTAAATGAAGTAGAAGAAAAGGAGTTTTTAAATGCTTGCGTCTTTAAACTTAAAACCCAAAAAAAGTACCATCGAATTATTCAGCCATTTGTTTGGGATGTTTTTAATTCTTTTCCTGATAAGGCAACATATTGCCATTTTGGCCAGTTGTTCAGTAAAATAGATGATATAACAGATCAAGAAGTATTTGATAAATTTTCGCCTAAATACAAAAATGCCATACGTAAAGTACTTTCAAATAAGGAATTAGTTGATTTAAAAGAAAATTCTGATGAATTAATCCCATTTTATGAAATTTATGAGAAAGTACACGCTAAGCAAGGCGTATATTATGATGCCCTTTCTCACTTTGAAAGAATGCAAAAGATACTTGCACCACGCTATTTTAATATTTTAAATCTTTATTACCAAAATCAGTTAGAAGGTGGTGCAATTGTAATTTACACTAAAAAAGAAGCATATTATTTGTATGGAGGTGCCAATAATCCAACAATTCAAAATGGGAGTATTAAATTATTGCAGTTCGAAATTATTAAAAAACTCAAGAAAAATGGAGTAAAAAAGTACATTTGGGGTGGTTGTCGCCTTAGTGATGTAAGTGGAACAAAACAACAAGGAATGCAAGAATTTAAACTCAGGTTTGGTTCAGAAATTAAAAAAGGGTATCTATGGAAAATAGACATCCACAAAGGATATTGCTTTTGGTATGATTTATTGATATCCTTTCAACATAAATTAAAAGGTAAAACTTTTATTGGCGATGTTATTGATTATGAAAAAAACAGAGAAGTAATTATTTGATGAAAACTATAAAAAATATTTTACTTACATTTGATTATGAACTATTTTTAGGTGCTGAAAGTGGTACAGCTCAAAACTGCCTAATACTGCCAACCAACAGACTTCTTGATATTCTTAACAAACATCAAATCAAAGCAATTTTTTTTGTAGATATTTTGTATTTATTAAGATTAAAAGAAATTATTAGCAAATACCCTCAGGCCCAAAATGATTATGATGAAGTGTGCAAACAAATAGCAACTATGTCTGCATTAGGACATTATGTTTATTTACATATTCATCCTCATTGGTTAGATGCTATTTACATACCTGAAAAAAATCAATGGAATTTAAGTAATACCAAACATTTTGCCTTAAGTAATTTAAATGAAAATGAAGGTTTTAACCTATTAGAAAAGGGCTACCAGCTGCTTCATGAAATTATTTCAACAGTGCCTCATGCGCATAAAATTGAAGGATATCGAGCTGGAGGATTATTCATACAGCCTTTTCAATTGTTTTACCGTTTTTTAAAGCAATATCATATGCCTTTTGAATTTAGCGTTTATCCTTATTTTACTAGCAAGAGTCAAGTATGCAGTGTCGATTTTTCACATATTCCTAAAAACAGAATTTACAAATTTGAAAACGATTGCTGTGTGGAAGAAAAAAGAGGATATTTTACTGAATACACCATATCTGAAATTACTATTTCTGGAATCAATCGACTTATTAATTCTGGTCAGTTTAGGATAAATACCAAAATACTAAAAGATAAAGCTTGGGGCGATGGCAAAGGAGCTGCGCATGTTATGAACAACAATAATAAAAAAATTGGCATAAATGGAATTGTTAAAGAAACAGCTGCAGTTGAGCTAATGAATTTGTGGAAAAACAAGGTTTACATGACTTATTTACAGCAACATCAATTTTTACACTTTTTATCGCATCCAAAGTTAGTATCACCATTAAATTTAGTAGCTTTGGAAAGCTTTATTATCAATGCCCAAAAGAAATACCAAGTGATTACTGATTTTAAACATTTTTTATCGAATTAAGAATGCGTAATACCAACGAACAAAGCATGAAAGAGGTGCTTGAGGCATTGTTAAAAGCTTATCGCATTGAAAGTGGCGTAAATACAGCTATGATTCAAGCCAGTTGGGTTAAAATAATGGGAAAAACCATTGCTAAATATACAAAAGAAATACAACTTCGCGATAAAACACTATTTTTAAAGATTGATGCTCCCGCCTTACGTCATGAACTCAACTTTGCTAAAGAAAAAATTAAAAATAATATTAATGAAGAGTTTAATATGAGCCTAGTGGAAGAAGTGGTGATAAGATAGTGAAACATGATTCCAGTAGTTTATTTAGTTGATGTTAGTATTGCAATTCAATGTTTTTTTATTGAACCTAAATTATGAATAATATATTTTTTTGAAATTTAATATACGCAAATGATATACGAATTTAACGGTTATAAGCCAGTTATACATCCCACCGCATTTGTGCATCCACAAGCAGCTGTAACGGGAAATGTAATTATTGGCAAAAATGTGTACATTGGGCCAGGAGCTGCCATTAGAGGTGATTGGGGACAAATAATTATTGAAGATGGATGTAATGTACAAGAAAATTGCACCATTCATATGTTTCCAGGTGTAACAGTTACATTAAAGGAAGCAGCACATATTGGACATGGCGCTATTATTCACGGAGGAACCATTGGTAAAAATGTGCTTGTTGGGATGAATGCTGTTGTAATGGACAATGTAGCAATTGGCGATAATTGTATTATTGGGGCATTGTGTTTTGTACCGGCTGATACCAATATCCCCGAACGTAAGCTAGTGGTAGGAAATCCAGCAAAAATTGTGAAAGATGTAAGCGATGAAATGATTTCTTGGAAAAGCAAAGGTACCGCATTATATCAACACTTGCCTTTAGATTGTTATTCAACACTGAAGGTATGTGAGCCATTAACCGAAGTAGAGCCTAACAGGCCCAAGCAACAAGATATTTACAAAACTTGGAATGAAAGCAAATAATTTGCGAAGAAAATCGTAAATTTGCCACCTCAAAATTTTTTTATTGGTTTCGTAGTTCAACGGATAGAATAGAAGTTTCCTAAACTTTTGATCCCAGTTCGATTCTGGGCGAAACTACAAAATGAGAGCGAAAGCAGGGAGCAGAAACAGATAGAAGAAGAGCAAGAAAGTAAAGGCGGGAACAATTAGTTTCCGCTTTTTTTGTGGCTTAATATAATACCGATTGGAATAAGTAATAGCCCAAATTTGCTTCACTAAATTTGTGTTAAACTTCTTTCTAATCGGCATTTACCACTGTAAAAATGATAAATTATTGGTATAATTTATAATTCACATTGGTATAATTTCACTCAAATCAATTTGTTCGTTCACAATTTCATTTTCAACTTCACAATCACTCTCTTCTTTGGGCGTTCCCCCTCTTTACAGAGGTGGCGGGCTGTCCTCGGTACATGGTACCTAGCTTCCATCCCTAACGCAATTTTTGCTTTAATCCAAATTACGCATTAGAAATGCATAAACGATTTAGAAATTGTAAATCAGATTTTTACAAATCTGATAACATTTTCTAGATCGGGATTAATCCAACTAAATCAAGTAGTTCGATTTTTTAAATCTCCTATTGATTAATTTAGGATTAATCAATATATAATGAACAACTAATACCGATATGATATTTGTAATAGACCAAATAAATTTGGTCTAACAAATGATCATCGGCATTTACCTCAGTTTGAAATGGTCTTTAGACCATTTCACTTTCGTATAAAAAAAATTCTTTCCCGCGCAAGGGACAGCAGCGGCATCCTCCCAATTAAAATTAGGAGCCGCATCATATTTTTTACTCAAAATAAATTGAATTTGAATTGGGAGATACAGCGAATGGCCCGACCCTTACATTTTATCCGAATGTGTTTAAAATTTAGCAATTAGCGTGAAAAAATGAAAGGGTTGCGCCCAAATAAATGCACTCATTTTCATTCTCCTACTAACAACATTAATTTTGCTCACACTCTCTTTCTCACTTAACGTTGTTCTCTACCAAACTGTCCAGCCACCTTCTACTTTCATGTTATCGCCTGTTACGTAACTAGAAGCATCGCTTAATAAATAAATTAAAGCGCCTGCTACTTCATGGTTATAACTCAAACGTTGCAATGGCGAAAAGTTGGCAAAATTCTTTTCAAATTGCTCTTCATGATTGTTCCAAACACCATGTGGCGTAATCATATTAACACGAACACCTTTAGCTGCCCAATAGCTTGCCAAATATCTTGATAAAGCATCAACACCTCCTTTAGAAGCGCTATACTCGGCAGGGCAACCTAAACTAGTTCCCTTATATAAATTTTGATTGGGTGCCACCACACTGTAGGTTGATGGAATATTGATAATGCTGCCTTTGCCTTGTTGCGCCATGTAAGATCCAATAATCTGACAGGTTAAAAATGTGCCTTTCAAATTAATTTCTACCACGGTGTCCCAGTTTTCATCTTTTATTTCTTCGAAAGGAACGAACTTTAAATGCGTTTTATTTTGATGTCCGTTTACCAGTCCATCGATTCGATTAAAAGTGTCTAACACTTTGCTCTTTAAGCCTTCTACATCACCCCGGGAACTTACATCTAATGCCACGCCCAACATTTTCCGGTTGTGACGTTCTGATAAAGATTGTGCAAATTTTTCAGGTTCTGCTAAGGCAATATCGGCTACAACAACATGGGCACCATATTGTGCCACTGCCTCGCAAAAGGCCCTTCCTACAAGTCCGCAAGCACCAGTGATGATAATAACTTTGTCGGTTAATTCAAATTTTTTTCTAAAATCAATCTCAAAAGGATTTGTTGTTCTTGTTACTGACATATATAGGATTTTATTAAATATATTTTCTAAAAACTGGTTTAATAGGTTCGCCTACCAAAAACTTTTCATAACCTTCATCCAGTGCCTTTTTCATTAAAGGTAAACAGTCACTCATGGCTTCAACAATAGCATTTACGTGTTCTTCTTTGTGGCTATAGTTTGGACAAAATATACCTTGAAATAAAATACCTCTTTTAATTAATTCCTGATGAAATAAAGTGCGTAAACCAAAACTATTATTGCCTTCGTTATCAAAATAACCAATGGATGCATGCCAGTTAAACTGCAGGTTGCGTAAATTATTTTCTAATTTATGTTCGGCAAATAAGGCTTTAGTTTTATCAATAAACAACTGACCCATAGCTTGATTGTGTGCTAATACATTGTGTTTTTCAAATTCATCCATGGTGGCCAGTGCCGCACCAATACTGCATGTTTCACCACCATGCGTAGTACTCACTAAAAATAATTTTTCAGCTCCTTTTTTTCTGATTCCTCCTAATTCCATTATTTCTTTTTTACCTGTTAGACAGCAAAAAGAAAATCCATTGGCTATGCCTTTTCCCCATGTAGCCATATCAGGCTCAACACCATATTTTTTTAAAGAACCAGGATAAGCTGTTTTGTAACCTGTAATCATTTCGTCCATAATCCAAAGGGTACCATTTTTGTGAGCTAAATCAATGGCATCTTTCAGATAATTATTGGGCAATACATTCATTTTTTCTGGCTCCGAAATCACACAAGCGATTTGATTAGGATATTTTTCAAACAATTCACGCAACGAATCCATATTGTCTGAAGTATAAGTAACAGTTAAGGCTTGAATATCGTTAGGTATTCCACTTTTAACATCTGTTGAGCCAATAAACCAATCATCATAACTGTAGAAAGGATGATCGATTGGGCGTGCCACTAATTTTCTTCCCGTATAAGCTCTTGCTATTTTAACTGCCGCTGTTGTTACTACTGAGCCATTTTTAGAGAACTTAATCATATCATGAATGCCCACTAAATTTAAAAATCTTTCTGCTACTTCCATTTCGATGGTAGAAGGTCGTGAAAAATTGTTGCCTTTATACAACTCTTGCACCACACGATCAATCACAGGTTTGTATGCATGTCCTAAACTTACAGATGCCAAACCACTTAAACACTCAATGTATTTGTTGCCATCTGGATCAAATACAAAACAGCCTTCACCATGCGTTATAGCAGCAGGGGAAAGGGCAGGAAACTGGTCATCTCCTTTTGAATAAGTATGTGCACCACCTGGAATTAAATCATGAATACGTGCTCTGTATTCATCAGATTTTTTAAAGTTGGTAATCATTTTTTTATGTGCTTGAATTTCCATTTATTTTACAATTTTATCGTTGGCAATAGTTTTTTGAAAGCCGCTATTAGCAATGCTTTCTTTGTTTTTTTCTAATATTTCGGGATGTGATTTTAAAAGTGCTGTTACTTCTTCAATACCAAAATCAGGTTGATTTTTTAGTGCTTCAAAAATAGCAGCAACTGCTTCAAAATCCTGTGGCGAATCTACACTCATTTTGTAGGTATAATCGGCACATGATTTTTTCCAACCACATTTAAATTGACCACTAAATTTGATGAAAGGCGTTACATGTTCGCGCTCTGAAAGTAGCTTAGCTTCCTTCCATGCAGTAAATAAACTTTCATAACTGAATACCTCTACATCAAATCCATCTTCCAAAAAATCAGGTTCATTATTGGAGTTAGAAAAATAGTCTTTGCCTGAATTTAAAAACTCGTTCACAACAAAATCCACAACCTTGTGAGAATGTAAGGGGCAATCTGAAGTTAATCTCACTACTGTTTTCACATTGTTGTAATTTATAGTGGCCTGATAAAAACGATCTAATACATCCCAATCACTCCCTCTAGAACAAGCATATCCTTTGGCCTTGCATAATTCTTCAATAGCATCATCTTCGGGGTTGGTAGAAGTTACCACAACAAATTGATTAACCAATTTAGAAGGCATTACACGTTCCATCAAATTTTCTAAAATGCTTTGATGATTAATTTTTTTTAAAACCTTTCCTGGTAATCGTGTACTGCCCATGCGGGCTTGTATGAGAGCTAAAATCATGACTTAAATTCTGTGGCAAATAATCCCATGTAATGTTTATCAATATACTGACCATTGCTCCAAATATGTTGGCGCAAAGTACCTTCCTTTACAAAACCTAATTTTTCGTAAACCTTAATAGCGCCTGTGTTATGGGCATACACTGCCAATAAAATTTTTCGAATATTTAATTGTTGAAAAGCGTATTGAATAGTGAGTTTGCAAACCTCAGAACCAATGCCTTTTCCCCAAAAATCTTTTTCTCCAATTAATATGCCTAGCTCGCAAGTGCGGCTGACCCAATCAAAATTATCGAGCTTAATGTTACCAATATGTTTATTTGTTTCTTTATCGCAAATGGCCAACATTACCGTGTTTTTATCAGTCGATTTTTGTTCAACAAATTTCTGTAAAGACGACATTGTAGAAGGAAAAGTACCTGATGCTAAACCGCTCGTAACATCTGGTTCATTTAACCATTTCAAATAATTTTCGCTCACATCGCTCACTTCAATGGCACGTAAATAAATAAGTTTTCCTTCAATAAATTTTATCATGA
The DNA here is from genome assembly GCA_035439485.1 of Bacteroidia bacterium. Taxonomy (GTDB): domain Bacteria; phylum Bacteroidota; class Bacteroidia; order UBA4408; family UBA4408; genus CAIKXD01. The sequence goes on along the minus strand of DAORKI010000066.1, from coordinate 3,646 downwards.
ATTGTGTTTTTCGTTCAACATTTGTGCGTGTTTATCCATTTCCTCAGCATTTTTGGTAAGATTATTTCCATGCATACGATAGCGATAGAGTGGGAGGGGTATATGGAAAATATTATGTTTTGCTAAAAAACGTTTTCTTAAATCTTCTTCTTCGCGCGCTCTAAAACTTTCATCATATAAACCAATATCAAACAACAAATCTTTTCTAAACATAATTCCACAAGCCACAGGCTTTTCACTTGAGTTCACCCACTCTAAATGATCACCATATTCATTCACCAAGTAATAATCAACAGCCACAGCATCTAAACGATTATTTTCAGTAAGAAAAACTGAAAGTACTTTAATCAAATCGGTTTGAATATAATCATCAGCATCTAAAAAAACCACAAATTGACCTTTGGCTTTTTTTATGCCAGCGTTTCTTGCTGCTGATAAACCAGAGTTTTTCTCTAATTTAATAACTTTCACATCTTCGGCATAATTATCTAAAATGAGATGACTTTCATCGGTTGAGCAATCATCAACTACAATAACTTCAAATGAGTTTGCATTCATTGATTGATTAAGTGCACTTCTAATCGCTCGCTCAAGGTAGCGAGCATAATTGTATGAGGTAATTATGATTGATACAAGCATAAATCAAACTTTTTGCAAAGTTAAATTATTTTCTGTACTCCTAAAATCTAATATTTGAACTACCAATTACAATTTTTAGGTGTTTGATTTATGCTGTAAGGCCCAAAAAGATGAGCAAAATCATACTAAAAAATGATATTAATCATACTTGGTATTTTTAGTTAAAACATTACTTTAATTTGCATTCAAATAAATACTTACTACCTATGTCAACTTTACAAATTAAGAACATATTAACGCCCACAGATTTCTCTGAAACAGCGCTTTTAGCTATAGAGCACAGTGCCTTTATGGCTCGATTAAATAAGGCAACGTTGCATTTATTACATGTTATAAAAATAGCTGAATTTACTTATACCATAAACAATCCAACTGCATTGGCCAATAACCTTGATGATTTGGAAAGTTTTTGTTTGAAAAAAATGAATGAGCAAGCCGAAATATTAAAAATTAAGTATGGAATTGAGGTGAAAACAAACATCAGTAAAGGAAATCCTGCTGAAGAAATAGAGTTAGCTGTGGTAAATTTAAATATTGATATTGTAGTTATGGGAACCCATGGCACTAGCGGTTTTAATGAGTATTTTATTGGTAGCAACGCCCATAAAACCATCAAAAGATGCCCCTGCCCCGTACTAACTGTACAAGTAGATTCCAAAAAAATAGGTTTTCATGATATTGTTTTGCCTGTTGAAAATACCTATCATTCGTTAGAGAAGGTAAATAAAACTGTTGATTTGGCTAGAAAATATGGAGCTAAAATACACTTGCTAGGAGTAATACATGAGAATGAACCCAATTCGGTTAAGTTATTTGAAGTAATGATTGAAAATGTAGAGAAGGTTTTTAACCATGCACAGGTAAGCTATAATAAAACTATTGTAAATGCTGATAATTTGGCAGCTCAAACTTTAAATTATGCCGAACAAAATAATGCAGATTTAATAGTAGTTTTAACTGATCATGAATCAGAACTTAACGACAGTATTTTTGGAACCTTAGCAAAGCAAATGGTGAACCATTCTAAAATTCCGGTATTAAGTATTAAACCAAAGGAGGGGAAATATACACCTTATAGACCAACATAAATTATTATTGACTATTGCTTTTCTGAGTCTTCAGTTTTGTCAATAAAAGTACCTGCTAAAATTGATTTAAATTTGGCTTCATCCTTGAACAATTCAACTGCCTTTTTTACCTCAAGGTCGTTCGATAAGGCATATTGTATTTTGCCAGTTTGATAATAATATTGAGTTACAATTTCACGTTCAATAATTTTTTTTATGTCATCTTTAAATGTAATTAAATCTTCCTGTTCATGATGAAGCACCTTTTGTTCTAAAGATTTATATTCATCACTAACCGCATCTAAATATTTTTCTTCTTCCATGGTTTTTTTTAAATCTTTAAAAACCTTTTCAGTACTGGTTACATAGGAATAATCTTTGCCTTGAATAAAACTTAAAAATTCATTATACTCAATTTCATTAAGTTTAAAATCCTTTGCCGCAGTAATACTTGGATGTTTTTTTCTGTATTGAACGGCAAAATCAAAAATAATTAATTTATTTTCTAAAGTTCTTGCTATTGCACTAGCATCAGTAGTTTTAATTGTAATGTCGGGTTTTATTCCTCCACCATCAAAAACTGTTCTTCCAGCTTTTGTTTTGAAAGCTTTCATTAAAGTATCTGCTACTTTTCCTACACTGCCATCAGCGTTTCTATGACTATAATCAAGTGCTTGAATGCACCTACCACTGGGAACGTAATATTTTGCAGTGGTAACTTTTAGTTTTGAATTATAGGTTAAATTTTTTGTGGTTTGAACTAAGCCTTTTCCAAAGGTACGTTGCCCCATTATGACAGCTCTGTCTAAATCTTGTAAACTACCTGATACAATTTCTGAAGCAGAGGCCGAACCTTTATTTACCAAAACAATTAATGGAATATCTTTATCAATAGCATTATTTAATGCTTTATAACTTTTTTGCCACTCTACAACTTTTCCTTTAGTACTTACAATTTCTTGACCTTTTTCAACAAAAAAATTTGCAATGTTAACCGATTCATGAAGCAAACCACCTGGGTTTCCACGTAAATCTAACACAAGTGATTTTATATTATGTTTTTTCTTTAAACTATCAAAAGCTTCACTTATTTCTTTACTACAATTTTCGGTAAAACTTGTTAATACTATATATCCAACTCCTTCTTCTAAAATTCCTGAATAAGGTACGGCTTTTACTTTTATTTCTTCTCGTGTAATTTTCTTTTCAATTTCTTTACCATCTCTTTTTATCAGCACTGTAATTGTAGTTCCTGGTTGACCTTTCAGGATTTTACTCATTTCATCTGTTTTTTTATTTTTTACTGTTTTGCCATCTACCATCAACAAAGTGTCGCCTGCCATAAGCCCACTTTTGTGAGCAGCAAAACCTTCGTAGGGTTCTGAAATAACAATGTAATCACCCTTTTTTCTGATTAGTGAGCCAATTCCACCATATTGACCTGTGGTCATAAACCTATAATCTTCAATTTCCGATTCAGGAATGTAGGTGGTATAGGGGTCGAGGTTTTTTAACATAGCATCTATCCCTGTTTTAGCCAACTCACCAGGTTTGGTTTCATCAACATAATAGGCATTTACTTGCCTAAATACTGAGGTAAATATTTCAAGATTTTTAGATATGTTAAAGTAATCATCAACATACGATGAACTAAACAAAGCCAACATTACAAAGCCAGTTGCAATGAATGTTTTCTTAAATTTATTTGAAAAATATTGTTTAAAAATTGACATAAATTCTTTAGCTAAAGGTATTGTTTTGTTTCTTTGGAATACTCAAAATTAAAAATTTTTAAAAGCAACTGCAAAATTAACGTTTATATAAGTAATAATTACCAAGCTTTAGTATTGAATGGTTAAATTGGGTTAAAATTGACAAGCCATGTATGTATGTTGACTTGTGTTTAATGCGTTTAATTTAAATAGGCATAATTAGGGAAA
>DAORKI010000065.1:0-19843 GCA_035439485.1 Bacteroidia bacterium | reverse complement strand
TTAGTAAATCCAATAGGCCTATAGGAATTGGACTTTTTGAGGGACGACTATTTAAAATAGGCTGCCATTTTTGCGTCAATCATGGGCATGTGGGTGTTGGTCAAAAAAATCAATTACTGTTAATAACCTTACAATTTTTAAACAAAATCTGTAATCAGTTTAAACTTTTGCTTATTTAAAATTATGTAAATCACATAAATAATGATTTTGTTTAGAATCTTTTTAAATTATAGATTTCTTAAAAAAATCTAAATATTATTTGCCTATCAAATGTGTATTCTTATAATTTTGCCGCGTGAAAATAAAGACCTCTGACATTATTGTGACAAAAGAAAAATCAACATATATGCATACTATAAACAACGCATTTAAAGTTTTTTTAAATCATTTAGTTCTAATTGCTACATTCCTAATTTTTATTACCGGCAAATCATACAGCCAGGATGTAGCAGCAGGTGAAAAATTATTCAAAATTAATTGTGCAGCATGTCACAAAATTACTGACCAAAAACTTGTAGGACCTGGCCTTAAAGGCGTGGCTTCTCGTGTTCCTCAACCTGCCGAAGCTTGGTTAATTAAATGGATTAAAAACTCACAATCCTTAGTTAAATCAGGTGATGCCTATGCTGTAAAAATTTTTGGTGAATATAACAAATCTGTGATGCCTGCACAGGCTCTTAGCGATGATGAAATAAAATCTGTCTTAGCCTATATTGCCAATCCCCCAGCAGATACAAAAAAGCCTGATAATAATGGTGGTACTGATGCAGCTCCTGCTAAAGCTGATAACTCAAATCAGATTTATTTTCTTATTGGATTAATAATACTTTTTCTTATCTTAATAAGTGTATTAAGTGGTGTAAGAAATTCTTTACAACGTTTAGTAAATCAAAAGGAAGGATTACCAGAGCCAATTCCAGTTACTTATGATACAGCATATTTCAAAAATTGGGCACGCAACAATAAAAAATTAGTTGCTATTGGTCTTATTTTAATTGTAGGATATTTAGGAAAAGTTTCATGGTATGGAATGAAGGAAATTGGTGTCTATGAAGGCTATGCCCCTGAACAACCTATTTTCTTCAGTCACAAAATTCACGCTGGTCAAAATGGAATTAATTGTGTGTACTGCCACTCAGGTGTTGAAAAAAGTAAAATTTCAAATGTACCTTCAGCAAATGTTTGTATGAATTGCCATAAAGGAATTCAGGAAGGAACTATTACTGGGAAATCTGAAATTGCTAAAATCTATGAAGCACTCGATTATAACCCACAAAAAGATACTTATGGTCCAAATCCAAAACCTATAAAATGGGTAAAGGTGCATCAATTGCCTGAGCATGCTTACTTTAACCATGCACAACATGTTACCGTTGGAAAACAAGAATGTACAACTTGCCATGGTCCTGTTGCAGAAATGGATACATTGCGTCAATTTACCCCTCTAACTATGGGCTGGTGTATAGATTGTCACCGCAAAACTGAGGTTAAAATGGAAGGAAATCCATATTACACTAAGTTACACGAAGAACTTAAAAAAACCTACGGTAAAAAACCAATTACCGTGAGCATGATGGGCGGTATTGAATGCGGTAAATGTCATTACTAAAAAGCTAAAAATAAAATTTAATCCAGCATATAACCAATCCCTACTAAAGTAGGAGCAAGTAATAAAAAATATGAGCAACAAAAAATATTGGAAATCGCTAGAAGATCTTAATAATAGTCCAGAGATTATTAAAAAGGCTCAAAATGAATTCACTCAAGAAATTCCTCTAGAGGCATTTTTAGGGAATGATAATCTTAGTAGTTCTAAAACTCCAAGAAGAGACTTCCTCAAATTCTTAGGTTTTTCTGTTACAGCGGCTTCACTTGCTGCATGCGAAACTCCTGTTAGAAAAACAGTTCCTTATCTTATTAAGCCTGAAGAAGTTACCATTGGGGTTTCCAATTGGTACGCTTCCACTTATGATGATGGTGCAGATTTTTGCAGCGTGTTGGTTAAAACCCGCGAAGGTAGGCCAATTAAAATAGAAGGAAATAAGTTCTCTTCATTTACTCATGGTGGAACAAATGCAAGAGTGCAAGCTTCTGTGCTATCTTTATATGATAATGAAAGAATTCAAGGTCCTTCAAAGGCTGGCAATGCCTCTAGTTGGAAAGATGTCGATAATGAAATTGAATCAAAAATTGAAGCTGCTGCCGCTGCTGGATCTGCTATTAGAATATTAAGTTCTACTACAACAAGTCCTTCTTTAAACAGTTTAATATCTGAATTTATTGCTAAATACCCTACTGCAAAACATGTTTCCTACGATGCTGTTTCATATGCTGGTATTCGTGAAGCAAATATGCAAACTTTTGGAGTAGCCAACCTTCCTACTTATGATTTTAGTAAAGCAGATGTTATTGTTAGTTTTGGCGCTGATTTCTTAGGTAATTGGATTGCTCCAATTCCTTTTGCCCGCCAATACGGACAAACACGCAAATTAAATAAAGATAAAAAAGAAATGAGCAAACACTTTCAATTCGAAAGCTATTTGTCTCTTTCAGGTGCTAATGCTGATGTTCGCGTAGGTGTTAAGCCTTCACAAATTGGTGCTGGTATCATTAGCCTTTATAACGCTATTGCTTCAAAATCTGGTGCTGCTGCTTTGTCAGGTGGAAAAGTTAATTTCGAAAAGAGTATTTCTAAAGCAGCTGAAGCGCTTTGGGCCAAAAAAGGAAAATCATTGGTTGTTTGTGGCTCTAATGACAAAAATATTCAAGCTGTGGTAAATGGCATTAATGCTTTACTCGAAAACTATGGCTCAACCATCGATTTAGCTAACCCTTTAAACATTGGACAAGGAAATGATACTGAATTTTCTTCTTTAGTCAATGAAATGAAAGATGGAAAAGTGGCAGTTCTAATGATGCTTAACTGTAATCCTGTTTACACTGCTCCAAAATCACTAGGATTTGAAGCTGCATTGGCCAAAGTACCTACTTCTATATCAACAGCTGACCGTAAAGATGAAACGGCATCAAAATGCAATTACATCTGTCCAAATAACCATTACCTTGAATCTTGGGGCGATTCAAGTCCAAAAGCTAATTCTTATGCTTTAATTCAACCAACTATTTATCCATTGTTTAACACTAGGGCTTTCGGAGATAGTTTATTGGTTTGGATGAAAAACCCAATGAAATACCAAGATTATGTAAAATCTGTTTGGGAAAAGAAAATGTTTCCTATGCAAACGGCTGAATCTAGTTTTGAAAACTTCTGGATGAAAAGTTTACATGATGGTGTTTTCGATACCACTCCAAATGCTGTTACCCCAATGACTTGGTCTTTCGACTTATCAAGTGCAGCAAGTGAAATAGGAAAAGAAACAGGTAGTGATATGGAAATTACCTTTTATCAAAAGGTAGGAATGGGTACTGGTAACCAAGCAAACAATCCTTGGCTTCTAGAAATGCCCGATCCAATTTCAAAAGTAACTTGGGATAATTACATTACCATGTCACCGAAGGAAATGGAGAAACGTGGATATAACATTACCCATGAAAAAGAGGAAAAAATGAATACTGTTAACTTAACTGTGAATGGTGTTACTGTTGAAAAGGTTCCTGTTTTTCCTCAACCAGGGCAACCAGAAGGTACAATGGCTTTGGCTTTAGGATATGGAAGAACTATGGTTGGTAAAGCCGGTAATAATATTGGTGTAAATGCATTTGCTTTATTAGGCATGAACAGCAGTGGACTTATTAGCTTTCAATCAGCCAAAGTGAGTATAGCTGATAATTCAGAAAAACATATGGTTGTCACTACTCAAACTCATCATACTTTGATGAGTAGAGAAATGGTGAAAGAAACAACATTAAGCGAATTCCAAAAAAATGGAAAAGCTGGTAATCATACTGAAATGCTTTTTGTTGCTGATGGTCATGAACACAAAAAAGTTCCTGCTCATACAGTGGATTTATGGGCTACCAAAGAAAATCCAGGATTTGCAAGACCAGGATTGAAATGGAGTATGGGAATTGACCTTAATTCATGTATAGGTTGTGGAAATTGTTTAGTTTCTTGTCAATCAGAAAATAATGTCTCGGTTGTAGGTAAGGATGAGGTGAGAATGAATCGTGATATGCATTGGATTAGAATTGATCGTTACTACTCAAGTGCAATGAACAAGGAAGTAGCTGAGGTTGAAAACAAAGGTTTGATAGACATGTACCATGAAATGGAAATACCAGAGGAAAATCCTCAAGTTGTTTTCCAACCAGTTATGTGTATGCATTGTAATCATGCACCTTGTGAAACAGTTTGTCCTGTAATTGCTACAACCCATAGTAATGAAGGAATTAATCAAATGACTTATAATCGTTGTGTAGGTACAAAATATTGTGCTAACAACTGTCCATACAAAGTAAGAAGATTCAATTGGTTCAAATATTTTGAGAATGACCAATTTGATTTCCATATGAACAATGATTTAGGTAAAATGGTACTAAATCCTGATGTTACCGTTCGTTCACGTGGTGTGATGGAAAAATGCTCAATGTGTATTCAAAGAATTCAAGAAGGAAAACTTACAGCTAAAAAACAAGGTAGAGAAGTAAAGGATGGCGAAATAGAAACCGCCTGCGCACAGTCTTGTCCTACCAATGCTATAACATTTGGAAATATTGCTGATAAATCAAGCTTAGTAGCAAAAATGAAGGAAGAAGACCGCTCTTATTATATGCTTGAAGAATTGGATGTTCAGCCATCAGTTTTCTATCAAGTTAAGGTAAGAAATATTGAAGAAAGTGGTTCAAAACACCATGCATAAATTAAAATAAATAAATTTATTAATACTAATTAGATAAAATATTATGTACGAAGCCCCGATAAGAGAACCATTAATACTGGGTGACAAAACTAATCACGAAATCACTGAAGACATTTGTAAGCCCATAGAAGGTAAAGCAAATAAATACTGGTGGTGGTGCTTTATTGCATCTGTTGCCGCATTACTTTGGTGGGTACTTTGCGTTTCAATTACTGTTGGAGAAGGTATTGGAATGTGGGGTATAAACAATATTGTAGACTGGGGTTGGGATATCACCAATTTCGTTTGGTGGGTTGGTATCGGTCATGCTGGTACCCTCATTTCAGCAGTATTATTGCTGTTTCGTCAAAAATGGCGTTTGTCAATTAACCGCTCTGCGGAAGCAATGACAATCTTTGCAGTTATTTGCGCAGCAACATTCTTATTAACACACATTGGACGCCCTTGGTTACCATATTGGTTATTACCACTTCCAAATCAATTTGGTTCACTATGGGTTAACTTTAACTCTCCGCTGGTTTGGGACACTTTTGCGGTTTCGACTTACTTCACCGTTTCTTTAGTTTTTTGGTATACTGGTCTTATACCTGATTTTGCAGTTGTTAGAGACAGAGCTAAAACCAAAGCCATGAAATTTTGGTATGGAATATTGTCTTTTGGTTGGACAGGATCTTCTAAAAATTGGCAACGTTTTGAGGAAGTTTCCTTAGTGCTTGCAGGAATGTCAACTCCACTTGTACTTTCCGTACATACCATTGTATCGATGGACTTTGCTACATCTATTCTACCAGGTTGGCATGCCACCATTTTCCCACCTTATTTCGTTGCAGGAGCTATTTTTTCTGGTTTTGCAATGGTACAAACGCTTTTAATTATTGTGAGAAAAGTGTTGAGCCTCGAAAATTATATTACCACCCTTCATATAGATATGATGAATCGTATTATTCTTGTTACTGGGTCTATTGTTGGTATTGCCTATATTACTGAGTTTTTCATAGCTTGGTATTCTGGGGTTGAATATGAAAGTTATTGCTTTATTAACCGTGCAACCGGTTACTATTGGTGGGCTTATGCAAGTATGATGACTTGTAATGTAATTTCTCCGCAGCTATTTTGGGTAAAGAGTTTAAGAACTAATGTAACTTTTACATTTATTTTAAGCATCGTTGTAAATATTGGTATGTGGTTCGAACGATTCGTGATTATTGTTTCTTCGTTACATAGAGCTTATCTTCCTTCTGAATGGGGAACTTATCATCCATCATGGGTGGAAGTTGGTATTTTTATTGGTTCTCTCGGATTGTTCTTCACTTGTTTCTTGTTGTTTGCAAGGTTTTTCCCTGTAATTGCAATGAGCGAATTGAAAACTATTACAAAATCTTCAAGCACGCAAGCGAAAAGAGCAGCCCTTGAACATGGACACTCTCATGCAACACATCATTAATAATATTAATAAATAGTCGAAATGAGTAAATATATTTTTGCAGTTTACAATGATGAAGATGTTTTAATGCAAAACATCAAACCACTTCGCAGTCATGGAGTGAGAATTAAAGAAGTTTATAGCCCTTTTCCTGTACATGGAATGGATCATGCAATTGGACATAAAAGAACAAGAATCTCAATTTGTGCCTTTATTTACGGTATTATTGGCTGTTGTTTAGCCTTAATCATGACTAATTACATGATGATTACCGATTGGCCAATGGATATTGGAGGTAAGCCAAGTTTTGCATTTTATAAAAACTTGCCAGCTTTTGTTCCCGTAATTTTTGAGTCTACAATATTTTGTGCTGCCCATGGCATGGTAATAACTTTTTACTTAAGAAGTAAAACCTTGCCAGGTGTAACTGCTTTTGTTCCTGATACAAGAGTAACTGATGATAAATTTATAATGCAAGTTGAGTGTAATGATCATGCTAAAAGAGCAGAGTTAACTTCATTGCTTATGAAACATGGTGCTGAAGAAGTTAAAGATTACGGAAAATAATAAAATTTTAAACGTCTCATATAAAAGATGAAAATTTTTAAACATAAATTAATTACCGGATTAAGCATTGCAACTACTGCACTATTGCTTAACAGTTGTTCATCAGACCCATTAAGTCCGGGTATTGAGTTCATGCCGGACATGTATAGGTCTGTTGCCTACAAACCTTATGAAGAGAATCCTAACTTTAAAGATATGTTAGGTGCCCGACCACCCGTAGCTGGTACAATATCACAAGGCGAATTTCCTAACTCCCCATGGGGTATTAATGACGCAATTTATCCATATCCTAACACAACTGAAGGGTACGAAGCTGCTGGTCTTAACCTAAAGAATCCCATTGAATTAAATGCTGAAAATTTAGAGAAAGGCAAAGCTATATACACTAAATTTTGTACACCATGTCATGGTGATGCTGGTGACGGAAATGGATCTATTGTTGCAAATGGAAAATTCCCTTCACCTGGTAAATATTGGGATAAAGTTGCCACTGGCCTTAATGATGGTAAAATGTTTCACTCAATTACATATGGTAAAAATTTGATGGGACAACATGCTTCTCAAGTTACGAAGGAAGAAAGATGGTTGGTAATTCATTATATTAATGATTTGGTAAAAAAAGCCACACCTGCTGTAAGTAATACTAGCGCTAACGATACAATTAAAAAATAATTAAATCTGGAAAAGATAATAAGTTATGATGAACTATTCTGTAACTAAAAATAATAAATTGCTTTCTTTGAGCCTAATCGGTTTAGGAATTGCAGGTATATCATATGGATTTGCAACAGACCACACCAGAGCTTGGGCAAGTTTGTTACACAGTAATTTTTACCTACTTGCAATAGCATTGGCTGGACTATTTTTCTATGCATTACAATTTGCTGCAGAAGTAGGTTGGAGTGCTGCAATTTTAAGAGTTCCACTTGCTATGGCGCAGTATTTGCCTTATGCTTGTGGCTTTTTAATTCTGATTTTTATTTTCGGACACCATGATTTATATCATTGGACACATCCTGAGATTTATGATAAAGCTTCTCCTGAATTTGATAAAATTTTATATGGTAAAAAAGCTTTCTTAAATGTACCTTTTTATGTTGTTAGACTTGTGTTGTACGGTCTTATTTGGGCTGGCTCTGCGCTCATGCTAAGAAAATATGCCTTAGAAGAAGATAAAATTGGTGGTACTGAAAATTATTGGAAATCTTCAAAGTTGGCACATGTATTCCTAGTGCTGTTTGCTGTAACTTCTTCAACTGGTGCTTGGGACATTTTAATGTCTGTTGATGCTCATTGGTTTAGTACTTTGTTTGGTTGGTATACATTTGCTGGAATTTTTGTCACCGGGATGACCGTTCTTGGATTATTAACTATCTATTTAAAAAGAAATGGGTATTTGCCAAAGGTGAATGAAAACCATTTACATGATATAGGTAAGTTCATGTTTGCGTTTAGCGTTTTTTGGACATACCTTTGGTTCTCCCAATTTATGCTAATTTGGTATGCTAATTTACCTGAAGAAGTAGCCTATTATGCATTAAGACAAACACCAGAACTAAAACCAATATTCATACTGAATTTCTTAATCAATTTCTTTATTCCGTTTTTAACATTGATGACCCGCGATGCTAAAAGAAAAGAAACTGCTATTATCGTAGCTGGGGTAATGATGATTATTGGACATTGGCTTGATGTATGGTTAATTGTAATGCCGGGCATTATGGGAACACATGCACATATCGGAATTGTTGAAATTTGTTCAACTTTCTTCTTTGCAGGACTGTTTTTATGGGTATTCTTTAATTCACTTTCAAAAGCACCTATTGTGGCTGAAAATCACCCAATGATTGAAGAAAGCTATCATTTCCAAGTTTAATTTTAATAACTATTATTTTATATCAATATGATTTCACTTCTAACGTACATAGCAATAATACTTGGTGTAATTGCAATTGCAAGATTAGTTAAGGTTTATGAATTGTCATCAACGCTCAAAGGAGTAGAAAATGAGGCCGCTGTTTCTGAATCAGATACCAGATTTAATGCTCGTTTAATGATGCCTTTTTTACTTGCCTTTTTTGCATTTTGTGTTTATCTCACATATTCCTACAAAGATAATCTTTTGCCTGAATCAGCTTCAGAACACGGTGTTCAAATTGATACTCTTTTCAATTTTAACCTTATAATAATTGGAATTGTTTTCATTGCTGTTAATATTTTATTATTCTACTTCGCATATAAGTATTACTCCAAAAAGGGTGTTAAAGCAACTTACTTTGCTCATAGTACTAAACTTGAAATGATTTGGACTATTGTCCCTGCTGTATTTTTAGCTGTGATTATTATTTATGGTTTATCTGTTTGGAATAAAATTACCTCGCCAATTGACGAAAAAGAGGCCATTGTGATGGAATTGTTTGCTGAACAATTCAAATGGACTGCTAGATACGGTGGTGCTGACAATACACTTGGAGAAAGTAATTATAAACTAACTGCCGATATGAATCCTTTAGCCATTGATGCCAATGACAAACATGCTTGGGATGATAAAGTAGTGAATGGTGAATTTCATATTCCTGTTAACAAAATTGTTTTAATGTATTTCCGCTCGAAAGATGTTATACACAGTGCCTATATGCCGCATTTTAGAGCACAAATGAATTGCGTTCCTGGTATGAAGACAGAGTTTCACTTTAAACCTACTATCACTACAGCGCAAATGAGAGAAAAAACTAAGAACCCTAATTTTGATTATGTGCTTTTATGCAACAAAATTTGTGGTCAAACACATTGGAACATGCAAATGAAAATTGTTGTTGATTCTGAAGAAGATTATAAAAAATGGCTTTCTGAGCAAAAAACCTTCAAGGAAAAAAACATGGCTCAAGTTGAAAATGTGTTGAATGTAGCCAAAAACTAAAGCAAATTTAAACTATTAAAAATTAAGATTGTTATCACTTTAACGAAATAAAAAATAATATAATATCTATGAGTTCTCACGCACATACAATAGATCACGCTCATGACCACGGTCATGACGATCATGCTCACGATCACGCACACGATCATCATGAGCAATCTTTTTGGACGAAATATATATTTAGTACCGACCATAAAATGATTTCGAAGCAGTTCTTAATTACTGCTATTTTTATGGGTGTAGTTGCCATGATGCTTTCTATATTTTTTAGATTGCAATTGGCTTGGCCAGGTGAAAGTTTTAGTATGCTTGAATACTTTTTAGGAAAAAAATGGGCACCTAATGGTGTGCTTGATTCTAACATGTACTTAGCATTAGTTACAATTCATGGTACTATTATGGTTTTCTTTGTATTAACTGGAGGATTGAGCGGTACATTTAGTAATTTATTAATTCCACTGCAAATTGGAGCAAGAGATATGGCCTCTGGTTTTTTAAATATGCTTTCCTTTTGGTTCTTTGCTGTTTCTAGTGTTATTATGTTCTATTCAATGTTTGTTGAAACAGGTCCAGCTTCTGCAGGATGGACAATATATCCTCCTTTAAGTGCTTTAGAAGAAGCTATACCTGGTTCAGGATTAGGGATGACTTTATGGCTAGTGAGTATGACTCTTTTTGTGGCTGGTTCCTTACTTGGCTCTATTAACTATATTGTAACTGTACTTAATTTGAGAACTAAAGGAATGAGCATGACAAGATTACCATTAACTATTTGGGCTTTCTTTGTTACAGCTATTTTGGGTGTTTTATCTTTCCCAGTTTTATTTGCTGCGGTCTTGTTATTAATTTTCGATAGGTCTTTTGGGACTAGTTTTTACTTATCCGATATCTTTATCAGTGGACAAGCAATGGAACAAACAGGTGGTAGCCCTGTTTTATTTCAACATTTGTTTTGGTTCCTTGGACATCCTGAAGTATATATCGTAATTTTACCTGCTTTAGGTATTACCTCTGAGGTAATTTCAACAATGAGCCGTAAGCCAATTTTTGGATACCGTGCCATGATTGGATCTATCTTGGCCATTGGTTTCTTATCATTTATTGTTTGGGGGCATCACATGTTTATCACTGGGATGAATCCTTTCTTAGGTTCAGTGTTTGTATTTACTACTCTATTAATTGCGATACCTTCGGCTGTTAAAGCATTTAACTACATAACAACACTTTGGAAAGGAAACTTAAAGTATTCACCTGCCATGTTGTTTGCTGTTGGTTTGGTTTCTACCTTTGTAACTGGTGGTGTAACTGGAATTATTCTTGCTGATTCTGCCTTAGATATCAATGTTCATGACACTTACTTCGTAGTTGCTCATTTTCACATAGTAATGGGAGCATCAGCAATTTTTGGGATGTTCTGCGGGGTTTATCATTGGTATCCGCGCATGTTTGGTAGAATGTTAAATAACAAATTAGGTTATGCACATTTTTGGATTACTTTTATTGCTATGTACGGAGTATTTTTTCCAATGCACTTTATTGGTTTAACAGGGGTACCAAGAAGATATTATAGTAACGAAGCTTTTGCATTATTTGAAAATTTGCAAAGTATAAATGTACTTATTACAGTATTTGCTATTATTGGGGCATTGGCTCAAGGTTTATTCTTATTCAATTTCTTTTATAGTATGTATAGAGGCAAAAAATCAACACAGAATCCATGGGAAAGTAATACTTTAGAATGGACTGCACCTGTTGAACATTTGCATGGCAATTGGCCTGGTGAATTACCAACAGTTTATCGTTGGCCATATGATTACAGCAAGCCAGGAAAGGATGTTGATTTTGTACCTCAAACAGTTCCATTATCTGCTGGCGAAGAAGAGCATTAATTAGTTTTGATTTTTATTTTAACAGCCTTTTATTATACATAAAAGGCTGTTTTTATTTTCAATACCATTTATTTTGATTATTTTTGTATACCAAAATTGGGGCCGACCGGTTTTGACAGCGAATGAAATTGAATTGTAAGCATGTCGTGTATTGTGAACGGAGCACGTTAAATCTAATTCTCAAAACTTTTATATGGCGAGTATAACTACGCCCTTGCAGCTTAATACTAGGTATTAAAATGCAGTGTCAACCAAGAAGCCTTGCTCATTGGCGTTTTGATTTGGCATCACAAAAAATGAGCTCGTTAAACATAGCTTCGCTGTTTAATTAAAATATAGAAGCTTAGGCAAATTGTTGGTAAGCTATTAAACCTAAATTTGTTGAAAATCAGGGTAACCTGAGAAATTAACTGCTAAACATGTAGAAAGCTTTTTGATTCTTTGTTTGGACAGGGGTTCGAATCCCCTCGGCTCCACAAAATGAGAAGAAACTTACTAAGTAAGTTCTTCTTGTTTCCTTGTTGCGATTATTGATATCAATGTAGATAATTTATTCATTATTTACCTGTTCGATTTCTAAACTTATAACTTGATAATCTTTTTATTGTGTAATTGACCATCAATGTTAATTTGAGCTACATAGATGCCCACTGGCAATGTTGAAATATTAACCTTTAATGGTAGATTTATATTAGGTATAAACTCTTCAAAGATTAGATTGCCAATTGCATCAAACAGAGTTAAACTACATTGTTTGAAATTTCTATTGGAAATATTTATCTCCATAACATCCTGAATTGGACATGGATTAATTACAATTGATTGCTCTATAAATTTATATGTGTTTGGGGTTAAATTAGCAAATCCAACAGCATCAATTCCCAAAGAACCTGATGTACCTGATAATCCATTTTTTACTTTGAACCCAATAATCATTGTATCATTAGTAGCAACAAAATTAGTAGAATATGCAGTCCATGAGCCGCCATTATATAATTCAGGTGTTGTAAAATTCACCATTCCATTTACATAAACTTCACAAAATACTGGATCTCCAAAAGAATATAAACCTTGATTGTTAATTGCTTGAAAAGTCAATTCATAATTCATACCAACCAAAAATCCGGGTACAGCTTGATATGCTCCTTCAATTAACCCCGTACTCGAATACCAAACCAAATTCATATGGGCACTTCCTGAATATGGCAAAACAGTGCCTGTACACAAACCTGCCTTGTCTGGACCTAAGTTAGTACTATAATTAGACCATCCTATTGGAGCCACATTGTAGGGGCAATTTCCTGACCACAACTCAAAATCGGCATTCTCGATGATTTGTGCCTTAAGTTTAATGCTTACAACAATAAGGAATAGGAACCATGCAAAAAAGCTTCGTAATAGTGTTTTCAAGTTTTTTACTTTTTTACTTACAAAGATATTAACTTCTTTATTTTATTTTTGGACACAATTACACATTATACTGTGTAAATGTATGCAGTATAAGTCTTTGAGGTTTTCGCTAACTTTTTTTCACAGATGATTATTCTGAGTCCTTAAGATTTTTAATTTATTGTACATAATAAAAAATTGCATTTATTTTTTGGCCAACAAAAAAATAAACATGCCTTGGTTAATGCATATGTTATACCGATATGATATTTGTAATAGACCAAATAAATTTGGTCTAACAAATGTCATCGGCATTTACCTCAGTTTGAAATGGTCTTTAGACCATTTCACTTTCGTATTACATGAAATTAGCACAATATGGCTACAAGACAATTAGACTAAATTGAAAGTTAAATCGTAATTATTCACAACAAGTATGAAAAAGAGCACCAATAAAATATTCATAAAAAATTGTACTTCATTTTGACTTTGAATACAATTGATGACTAAATGTACAAATTAGAAATAAAAAGTCTAACTGTATATTTGAATATGACGCGAAACAAAAATAATTGCCAACTTTAAGGTCTGATTCACAGTTAATTTAAACATGTTTTTCAAAATCCTAAAAGGTGATACTAAATGTACCTTGAGTCTTTAAAGGATAGGTTGGTTTAGTATCGTATAAAGCACTCTCTGCACATTGTTTTGCTTTGGTCATTAAGTACTTGCTTTCGGTGTTGGTGCCTTTTGCTCCAGGAACTGCTGAAATTACATGTCCGTATTTATCAATGGTTACATCAACAACAACGGTTCCATGCTCTTCGGTCATGATGTCAACACGGGGTTTATTGGTAATGGTGCGACCTTTCATGTTGTAACGCACCTCATAGTTTCCAACTTTGATGGTAATCTCTTCTTGAGCCTTATTATCTTGGGCCTTTGCTAATAAAGGGATTGACAAAGTACAAGCTATGATAAGCAAAAATGCAAATAATTTATTTTTCATTGTGTATTTATTCATTACTAAGCGTCAATTTTGGCGTATTTGGCATTAGACTCAATAAATTCTCTACGTGGAGGTACTTCGTCACCCATAAGCATACTAAAAATTCTATCAGCTTCAGCAGCGCTTTCAATAGTTACTTGTCGCAATGTTCTAAATTCAGGATTCATTGTGGTTGACCAAAGTTGTTCAGCATTCATTTCACCTAAACCTTTATAACGTTGAATGTTCACACCGCTTTCTTTTTCACCACCTAATTCTCTTATCGCATTTAATCGATCGTCCTCGGTCCAGCAGTAGCGTTCAGATTTTCCTTTTTTAACTAAATACAATGGAGGTGTGGCAATATAAATATAGCCTTGTTCAATAAGCTCTTTCATATATCGGAAGAAGAAAGTTAAAATAAGGGTAGTAATATGGCTTCCGTCAATATCGGCATCGGTCATAATGATGATTTTATGATATCTCAGTTTGGCAACATTCAATTGTTTACTATCTTCTTCGGTGCCAATACTTACACCCATAGCTGTAAACATATTTTTTATTTCTTCATTTTCGAATATTTTATACATCATTGCCTTTTCCACATTCAATATTTTACCTCTTAAGGGTAAAATTGCTTGAAAAGCACGGTTACGACCTTGTTTGGCTGTACCTCCAGCGGAGTCACCTTCAACTAGATAAAGCTCGCACATACTTGGATCAGTTTCGGAGCAATCGCTCAATTTACCGGGAAGACCAGTACCTGTGAGTACATTTTTACGTTGCACCATTTCGCGGGCTTTACGTGCAGCGTGACGCGCTGTTGCAGCTAAAATAACTTTATCAACAATTACTCGGGCTTGTTTAGGATTCTCCTCTAGGTAGTTACTAAGCATTTCACTTACCGCCTGGTCAACGGCACCCATTACTTCATTGTTACCTAATTTTGTTTTGGTTTGACCCTCAAACTGTGGTTCAGCAACCTTTACAGAAATTACTGCTGTTAAACCTTCACGAAAATCGTCTCCAGCAATTTCAAATTTTACTTTTGCTAACATTCCACTTTTTTCAGCATATGTTTTAAGTGTGCGGGTTAAACCTCTTCTAAAACCAGCGAGATGCGTTCCACCTTCATGTGTATTTATATTGTTTACATAGGAGTGTATGTTTTCTGAATAAGAATTGTTATATAACATAGCTACTTCTACTGGAATACCTTGTTTTTCGCCTTCCATGTACATTGGCGCTTCAATTAATTTTTCACGTGTAGCATCAAGATATTCTACAAATTCCCTCAAACCGCCTTCGCTAAAAAAACTTAAGGTTTTGGGATTTCCATTTTCATCTAAATCTCGTAAATCACTAATGGTTAATCTAATTCCTTTATTTAAAAATGCCAACTCTCTGAGTCGAGAAGACAAAGTGTCGAAATTATATTCAGTAACCGTAAATATTGATGCATCAGGTTTAAAATGTACTTGTGTACCTCTATCATCGGTGGTTCCAACTTCTTTTACATCGTATAATGGCTTACCAATTTGATACTCTTGTTGAAAAACTTTACCATTTTGCCAAACTGTAACTTTTAAATCTGTAGAAAGCGCATTTACACAGCTTACACCAACACCATGCAAACCTCCTGAAACTTTATAACTATCTTTATCGAATTTACCGCCTGCATGCAACACAGTCATAACCACCTCTAAGGCTGATTTTTTTTCTTTTGCATGATAACCTGTAGGAATACCCCTACCATTATCTCGCACAGTGATGCTATTGTCTTCATTAATTTTAACATCAATAGCATTGCAATGTCCTGCAAGTGCTTCATCAATGGAGTTATCTACAACTTCATAAACTAAATGATGCAAGCCTTTAAATCCTGTATCGCCTATATACATAGAAGGGCGCTTACGCACTGCCTCTAAACCTTCTAATACCTGAATACTATCTGCCGAATATTCTGTCTTTGCTACTTCCTTAACCTCTTCTGACATATTTTATGTTGTTATTTGTGTTAAATTTTATGCTTAATTTTGTTACTAATTTAAAACTTTTTTAAAGCTAATTTTATTAGTTTTTTTAAACGGAGCACAAAGATAACATTTTTGCATTATCAACTGGCTTATTTTTTCAATCAATTTTAGCCCTTTTTAAGGTTTTTTTTAACATTTTATTCGTTTAGTGTTGAAAAGTTATGTTGCTTCAAAATTTGGTGCCTTAAAATTAATCATTTTAAAAACCGATTGCACTCATAGTTGTCAAAAAAAATAGGTTGAATTCAATGGTAATTTTTTTATCTGATTATTAATTACTAAAATTGTGTTGACTCGAATAAAGTATATCTTAATAATTTCAAATTCTAATGCATATGAATTCGATGATGGCTGAAGATACTAAGAATAAATTTGAGGATTTGCAAATTTATGAAGGATATCAAATTAAGAGATTAGGCTCAAACTTGGTTGAAATTAAATTTAATAAAGGCTTTGAAGGAGAATTGGAAGATGCGAAATTGATTGTTTCAAACCTTAAAAAATTTTGTGTCAATGGTAATCCTATATTATTGCTAGCAGTATATGCTGAGGATAACTCTTTTAGTAAAGAAGCTAGAAATTTTGTGGCATCCAAGGAAGTAAACAAAGTGGTAAAAGCTGAGGCCTTGGTCATTAACAGCATGGCCCTAAGAATAATGGGCAATTTTTATTTAAAAGTAAATAAACCAGCCAGAGAATCAAAACTTTTTAATAACAGGGAATTGGCATTGGAATGGTTAAAGTTAAGATGATGGTCATAGTCTTATAACATGCTTAAGCATTAAATTTTGAAACCATAACTTACAATCTTTCCACTTTCATGTGCCTGGATAATGGCTATAGATATTATTTTTTTACAAATTGCTCATCGGTAAGTGCATTTAAAAATGCTTCAAGGTCTTCTAATTCTGAAGGTTTCAGGTTTAAAGGTTGTGCCAACAAGCTATCCGTATTGATACTGCCGGACACCATACTTGTAGGATTATTATAATAATTGAGTACTTCTTTAATTGTTTTAAACATGCCATTATGCATATATGGCGCTGTAACACCAACATTGCGCAAACCTGGCACTTTAAATTTGCCTACATCTTCATTTTTCTTTGTGAAATCAGCCCTACCTTTGTCGTTTAATTCATTGCCATTGAAAAGGCCTATATTTCGAAACTCATCATTGGTAAAGTCAATACCTGAATGGCAATCAAAACATTTACCTTTAGTGTTAAATATTTTACGGCCTCTGAGTACCGCTGCATTTACAGCTTTTTTATCGCCTTTTGCGTATTTATCCCATGCTGAGTTACTTGTTTCAAGTTTTTTTTCAAAGGCTGCTAAAGCCTTGCCAAGGTTTTCAGCATTGGGTTTTTGATTATAAATTTTTAAAAAAAGAGTTACATAATTTTGATTTTGATTTAAGCGCTGAACCGCCTTTTCTATCGGTAAGTTCATTTCTAGTGGATCGGCAATAGGGAAAAGCGCCTGTTCTTCTAAACTAGCAGCATGTCCATCAAAAAAAAATGCACTACGGTCAGCTAAATTGGTTAAACTTGGAGCATTGCGTTTGCCACGTTTACCTTCATCACCTAAACTAAATGCCACCGTATCGCTAAAGGCAAAAGCAGGATTATGGCAACTGGCGCAGCTTATGGTTTGTTTATTTGATAATATTTTATCATTAAAAAGCATTTTCCCCAATGCTACTTCAGTAATTTCTATATCTTTATAGGTAAAAGAACTAATCAAGGCGAAGGCTAAAGAAAGAAGCAAAAGCGGCTTCATCCAAAATAAATTGGTCAACTTTTTATTCTTTATCATTATCATAAACTTGTTTTTTTGCCTTTTTACTATCTGAAAATGTTAAATAATTGAGTGTTTTAAAATCTTGACAAAAGTAAAAATTATTGATTAGTAATTCTTTATGATTTTTGTCATGTTTTTTTGTCAGTTATGTATATGTTAAATTTAAAATTTTAGTTGTTTATATTGATTATATTTTATTTATTGGTGGAAGTCAAATATGACTAAAATTTAATCAATTGAAAAATGGAAACTGCAAATCATTACATTATTTATAATCAAAATGGTATTCAAAAAGTTGATTTAAATGCCTATAAAAACTGGCTTAAATTCAATTGGAACAATTATAATACGGGTTTAGAAAATGTTCGATGTATGAATGATAAAGTGAGTACAGGCTTTATTAGTCATTTAAGCAAAGAAAATGAGGGAAAACCATTTGTAGTGATGTATTATCCTGGAGGAAATTTAAAAAGTAAACATGTAATAAAAGAGTATTATGCTTCTTGGGAAGAAGCATTGAAACGCCATATTCAATTTGTTGAATGTGGATATTGTTCCCTAAAACAAAATGCTGCCTAAAATTTTGTTTTAATTAATCCAAAGAAGAGAGCCGCGCCACGGCTCTCTTTGTTTTTTTTATATGCCACAGATTCACACATTAAAAACTTAAATGCAAAGAGCGCAAACAAGGCGCAAAGCGCGCAGAGTTTGTATGGTCCACAACATGTTGTATTAGCTCATCAGCTAATTCATCTCCATTGACATCTTGTTATTGCCACAGAATCACAGATTAAAAACTTAACCACAAAGAGCGCAAAGAAGGCGCAAAGGGAGCAAATACAATATTATTTATACATTTTTAAATTGTATTGGCGCAATGCTTTATTGACACATTGGCACATTGTTATTGCCACAGATTCACAGATTAAAAACTTAGCCGCAAAGAGCGCAAAGAAGACGCAATGGGAGTAAATACAATATTATTTTTACATTTTTAAATTGCATTGGTACAATGATTCATTGGCACATTTGCACATTGTTATTGCCACAGATTCACAGATTAAAACAATAAAAACAAAGCGTGAATAGAAGGCGTAAAGGCAGCAAAGTAAGTATCATCAGCTCATCAATTTCATTTTCAAATTGGCACATTCTCAAATTTTCAAATTGCAATCCCATTTTCAAATTATCACATATTATATTTTCAAATTAATTCAATCCACCACCAACAACTTCCCCAAATACTTTTCCCTTTTACTCTCTAAATCATACTGCAACTCCACAAAATAAACTGCATTGGCCATTAAAGGCATAAAATTATTTTGGTAATTATTACTTTGATATACCATTTGACCTAAGGCATCAAACACTTTCAAGCTGCTGTTGGCGGGTAAATTATTGATGATCAAGTTTTGATTTTTAATGATGATGCTTGGTATGATTAATTCAAACTGTTTTAATGATACGCTGATGCTATCGCTCACTAAACATCCATTGATATCAGTAGCTGAGAGGGAATAAGCCCCTTCGGAATTAATGGTTAATTGTAAATTATTAATGGTTAATTGACTGCTTTGATAATTGTTGTATTGATTAGAAAGATTGATGGTATAAGGAAAAGCGCTTGCAAACAAAGCAGTATCATTAGGTAATAACTGTGCAGTTTCTTGCAAAAAAATGACTTCAATATTGTCGTTAGCAAGGCAATTAAAAGTATTGGTTACAGTTACACTATAAATACCTGTTTCATTCACTGTAATGCTTGGTGCAATGCTTTGGTTGCTCCAAAAGTAGCTGCTTTGATTACCTGCATGCAATGTAATTTGTTGGCCTATACACAGCGTAGTATCATTTCCTAAATTTACTTGTGGATTGGGTGCTAATGATAAAGTAATGGTATCTGTAACAGTGCCGCATAAATGCTCAGCAGTAAGCATATAAATACCAGGCAAAAGCACATCGGTAAAACTGGTATCACTGCCAGTACTCCAAAGGTAATTGCTAAAAGTAT
>DAORKI010000064.1:0-19938 GCA_035439485.1 Bacteroidia bacterium | reverse complement strand
ATTTTAGTATTTATCTAATACCTGCGTCCGCAAATCCTTTCCCAGATATCGTTTATGCCTTCTTTAAAATTAGTATTCTCCTTGCTTGCTTGTTTCATGCCCATCATTTCTTTACCGTCCTTTTGATAAAGCTTGTAATGAAACATAAATGTTTTATCTAATTCTGTTTCACTCATATTCGTACGGCCAAATTTAATAGCATACATATTAAGCGTATCACCATCAGTTTTTGCAATAGTATAAGGGTCGCCAAACCATCTTAACACAGCAACATCACTTTTACTTTTACTTTGGTACATCAAATGTTGGTTGCGCGGATATGTATGCCAAGTAATAGGATGCCCTTTATATAATAAGCTATATTCTCCAATAAAAATATGGCTATCATTACTTGCCACAGCATACCACAAAATATTATTCAACATGGTGGGATTAGTCATAAATGTAGTTGATGGTATATTATTCTTTGTGATTGAGGCTTGTGCTACCTCATTAGCTTGCCACTTATTTACAAAAGTTAAACACAAATAAACACCACAGTATATCAAAGTTGCACGCGAAAGTTTATATCTTCTTTCAGCATTTTTCTTATTAAAAATGGCCGTCACTACTAGACCCAACATGGGTAACGTGAATAAAATATCTACAATAGCAATGGTGTTTAAACTATAATTTTCATTCGTGAAAGGAAGCAATAATTGCGTGCCAAAATTCGTGCACCAATCTAGAAGTGAGTGCCCCCATAAACAAGCAAGCATAAAGGCCAACATCTGTTTAAAAGATACTTTATCCTTAAACAATTTAACTAATATCCAAGCAATTGGTATGGCATAAAGTGCTTCAATAATCAGCGAATGCGTATGCGCTCTGTGCTCGCACATGTAGGCACGAGGATCGTTCAAACCCGTGTAAAACAAATCGAAATCGGGAACACTTTTAGCAATAGCTCCAAGCAACATGCCCCAACGTCCAATTTTTTTTCCTAAAAATGTTTCGCCAATAGCAGCGCCAATAACAATGTGTGAGAGGGAATCCATTATAAATTAATAATCAATTGAAACGACAAATATCTTAAAAAAGTATGGATGAATGGAATTAATTATTTCGGCTGAAAATTAACTAATTATTTTATAGAATAATTTGGGAAAACCTCTTCAAAGCATTGTCAATACGTGGCTATCCCGCTCCTGCATAAAGGTATTAATTCTTTCCCTTTTGTATAATTTTCATTTTATAAAACTTAATTTGTGAATTGATTAAACAATAAACAGCCCTAAGTAAATTAAATCATAACTCAAGTTATAACCGAAAAAATTGAAAACCTTGCTTTAGGCCAATTTAAATTTCTTTCAATCATTCTATAATTCTAAACAATCAACTTTATTTAAATATTGCATATAAATAAATGGGTTATTTGCTATAATTGCACTTCTTATGCAAGTGCAAATAAAATTTTATCTTTCTGTTTTTCAATGTTTTACATTGGAAATTAATTTTTATTACCCATACGGGTAATTTTTTGCTTTACATTTGAGGCATGAAATCAATGAAAGATAATTCTACAGAGCAAAAAATATTAGAAGCGGCTGAGGAAGTGTTTCATGAAAAAGGCTATGATGGTGCGCGCATGCAAGAAATTGCTGATAAGGCAACAATCAACAAAGGCTTATTGCATTACTATTTTAAAAGTAAAGACTTATTGTTTGAAGCCATATTTAAAGCGGCTTTGCGCAGAATGATTTCTAATTTAAATTCCATTTTATTAATGGATAATACCTTAGAAGAAAAAATAGATTTAATGGTTGATGCTTATATGAATATGCTTTCACGAAACTCTGCATTACCAAGGTTTGTGATTAATGAACTAAATAAAGACCCAGACAAATTCATAAGTAAATTCTTAAATGAAAATATGAAAAATGCCTTTTCTATTTTTACGGAAGCAGTGCAAAAAGAAGTTGATTCGGGCAGAATTAAAGCCATTGACCCAAGACAATTATTTATGAATATCATATCAATGATTGTGTTTCCATACATAGGAAGACCAATGATACAGGTAATTACAGGTACCGATAATAAAGAGTTTTATCAATTGATGAATGAGAGAAGAGCCTTAATTAAAAACTTCGTTAAACAAGCACTTAAACCTTAAATTTTTTTATATATAATTTACCCATATGGGTAATACAAAAAAATGAATATGAAAAAGATAAACAATATAGTACTTCTTTTAATGATTGGTACTAAGCTATATGCTCAATCAAATGCAGCACTCAGCATTGATTCATGTTATACTATGGCCAAAAGAAATTACCCATTGCTTAAACAAATGGCATTGATTGAAAAAACAAAGGAATACTCATTAGACAATGCATCAAAAGGATACTTGCCACAGCTGAATATAGCAGGTCAAGCAACCTATCAATCAGATGTAACTGCTATCCCTATTTCATTACCAGGTATGAATATTCAATCTTTAAACAAAGATCAATACAAAATTTATGCTGAGTTAAGTCAGTCAGTAACCGACCCATTTACAATTAAACAACAAAAAGCCATTATTGAAGCCAATAACAGCACAGAAATAGAAAAAATAGAAGTTGAATTGTATAAATTGAAAGAAAGAATTAATCAACTTTACTTTGGCATATTGATGATTGAAACGCAGTGGCAGCAGGTTAATTTATTAAAAAAGGATATTGAACTCAACCTCCAAAAAACTAATGCAGCCATTGCTAATGGAATTAGTTTAAAAAGTAATGCTGATATATTACAAGCAGAGATTTTTAAAATTGAACAACGAATTATTGAATTAAAGGCTTCACGAAAAGCTTATTTAGAAATGCTTTCGCTTTTCATAAATAAACCAATTGATGAACAAACTATTTTAAAAATACCTATTTATTCCATGGCATCGAGCTCAATAAATCGTCCAGAATTAAAATTATTTGAACTTCAAAAAAAAGGTATTGATGCGCAACAAAAATTACTTGCAAGCAAAAATTTACCAAAGGTGAGTTTATTCGTTCAAGGAGGTTATGGAAGGCCTACTTTAAATATGTTGAACAATGATTTTGGCACTTACTATATTGGAGGTGCGCGCTTCATTTGGAATCTTTCGGCCTTCTATACTTATCAAAAAGAAAGGCAACTATTGACCATTAATCAACATCAAATTGATATTCAAAAGGAAGTTTTTTTGTTTAATAACCAATTGTTGTTGAAACAACAAAACAGTGAAGTAAACAAACTCTCGGAACTATTAAATAATGATCAACAAATTGTAGCGTTGCGTGAAAAAATTAAAGACACTGCTAATAGTCAATTAGAAAATGGTAGCATCACTGCTATTGATTATTTAAATGCACTTAATGCTATGGATCAAGCCAAACAAAACTTGGCATTACATCAAATACAATTATTATTGGCTCAATATACATTTCAAAATACTTCAGGAAATTAAAATTTATATTATGAAAACAATTCACCTATTATTATCTACTTGTATCCTATTATTTGCCTCATGCAGTAACAAAGAAAAAAATTATGATGCATCAGGTTCATTCGAGGCCGATGAAATAATTATTTCTTCAGAAGCCAATGGCACCATAAAATTGTTACAAATAGAAGAAGGTCAAAGTTTGAATTCTGGCGAACTCATTGGGTATATTGATAGTATACAATTATATCTAAAAAAGAAACAACTTTTGGCCCAAATAAAAGCTGCATTAAGTAAAAAACCAAATATTGATACCCAAATTGCTGCACTCGAAGAACAAATCAAAACCAGTGAAAAAGAACAAATAAGAATAAGCAAATTGGTGAAAGCAGATGCAGCTACCACAAAACAATTGGATGATATAAATGCAAATATAGAAGTGTTGAAAAAACAACTTCTTGCTCAAAAGTCAACATTAGCAATATCTTCTGAAGGAATTAATCAAGAAACTGCACCTATTAATTTTCAAATTGAACAAGTAAATGATCAGATAAGAAGATGTCAAATAATAAATCCTATCAAGGGTACAGTACTTGCAAAATATGTGTCGGCTAATGAAATAGCTGCTATTGGAAAACCATTATATAAAATTGCCAACCTTTCAGTTATGGTACTCAGGGTTTACATTTCAGGCAATCAATTATCTCAAATAAAATTAAATCAAAAAGTGAAAGTGAAAACAGATGATGGCAACGGAGGATTTAAAGAAACGCAAGGTCAGGTAATATGGATAAATGACAAGGCAGAATTTACGCCTAAAACAATACAAACTAAAGATGAAAGAGCCAATTTAGTATACGCGGTAAAAGTTAAAGTAAATAATGATGGAAGTTATAAAATTGGGATGTACGGAGAAATAAGTTTTCAATAAGATGAGTGAAGTAATCTTAAATCATATTACTAAAACCTATAACAAAGGCGCTACACAAGCAGTTAATAATGTATCATTAACCGTTGAAAGAGGCGAATTATTTGGATTAATAGGTCCTGATGGTGCAGGTAAAACGAGCATTTTTAGGATGCTAACCACACTAATCTTACCCGATAGTGGCAGTGCAAGTGTGCATGGTTTTGATATTATAAAGGACTATAAAAACATTCGAAAAAATGTAGGTTATATGCCTGGTAAATTTTCGTTGTATCAAGATTTAACAGTAGAAGAAAATCTAAGTTTCTTTGCCACTGTTTTTAATACCAGCATTAAAGAAAATTATGATTTAATAAAGGACATTTACATACAAATTGAGCCTTTTAAAACACGTAGGGCTGGGAAACTCTCTGGGGGCATGAAACAAAAATTAGCATTATGTTGTGCCTTAATTCATCGTCCAAAGGTTTTATTTTTAGATGAACCTACTACAGGTGTTGATGCAGTTTCTAGAAAAGAATTTTGGGAAATGTTGAAACGTTTAAAAGGTCAGGACATGACCATACTGGTTTCAACCCCTTATATGGATGAAGCTACACTATGCGAGCGTATTGCATTAATGCAAGAAGGAAAAATTATGTCGATTGATGCACCTGCAAAAATCATCCAAGCATACCCGCAAAAACTATACGCTATTAAATCAAGCAACATGATTAATTTATTAAATGATTTAAGAAAATCAAGTATTGTAGCTACTTGTAACACTTTTGGAGAGTTTCATCATATTACATTTATGGAGAAAGATGATAAAATAGCCGCAGGAAATCTCATAAAAGAATTGCAAAAAAATAATCAATACAGCGATTTAGAATTAAACTTGATTGCTCCAAGTATTGAAGACTGTTTTATTCAACTCATGACATAACATGGAAAAAGAAATCGTAATTAAAACAGAAAAATTGACCAAACGCTTTGGCGATTTCATTGCCACAAATGAAATTACATTTGAAGTTCACAAAGGAGAGATATTTGGTTTTTTAGGTGCCAATGGTGCTGGTAAAACTACTGCTATGCGAATGCTTTGTGGACTTTCAATTCCGACCTCTGGGAAAGCTACTATTGCTGGTTTTGACATTTACAAGCAAACCGAAGAAATTAAAAAAAGCATTGGTTATATGAGTCAGAAATTTTCTTTGTATGAAGACTTAACTATTTTAGAAAACATTAAGTTTTTTGGAGGTATTTACGGACTTAGCAAACAACAAATCAAAGAAAAATCAGAAATATTAATTGATAGCTTAGGCTTAGCCAATGAAGCTAAAAAATTAGTGGGGTCATTGCCGTTAGGTTGGAAACAAAAATTAGCTTTTTCAGTGGCAATCTTACATGAACCAAAAATAGTTTTTTTAGATGAACCTACTGGAGGTGTTGACCCTGTAACACGTAGGCAATTTTGGGATATGATCTACAAAGCCTCTAGCAACGGAATTACCATTTTTGTAACCACTCACTATATGGATGAAGCAGAATATTGCAACAGAGTTTCAATGATGGTGGATGGCATTATAAAAGCATTAGATACACCAGGTAACCTTAAAAAAATATTTAATGTTCATTCAATGGATGATGTATTTTTTGAATTAGCCAGAGGAGCAAAACGTAAAGCCGACTAGTATGAAACAGTTTCTATCCTTTGTGAGAAAAGAATTTTACCATGTATTTCGCGACCCCAAAACGCTGTTACTGCTTTTTGGAATGCCTATAATACAAATTGTTTTGTTTGGCTTTGCATTAACCAATGAGATTAAAAATGCTGATATTGTAATTTTAGATCAAGCGCATGATGCCTCTTCACAAAGAATAATTAACAAGTTTGAAGCAAGTAATATTTTTAAAATAGCACATTTTGTTAATAGTCAAAAACAAATTGATGAGGCCTTCAAATCAGGAAAAATAAAATTGGCCATTGAAATACCCCCTAATTTAAATCATGACTTACTGCATCTAAACAAAGCACAAATAGAAATTATTACCGATGCTTCAGACCCAAATACAGCTAGCACTTTAAGTAGTTATGCGAACAATATTATTATGTCCTATCAAAAAGAAATGCTTTTAAATAATACTGTGCCATTACAAGTTGAAACGCAAATAAGGATGATTTACAATCCAGAGTTGCGAGGCGCTTACAACTTTGTACCTGGTGTTATGGCTTTGGTATTATTGTTAGTTTGTGTATTAATGACAAGTGTTTCCATTGTAAGGGAAAAAGAATTAGGAACTATGGAAATTCTATTGGTCTCACCTTTTAATCCATTAATGGTTATTATTGCAAAAGCAGTTCCATACTTCTTTTTGTCGTTAGTAAATTTAAGTGTTATACTTATTTTAAGCACCAACTTAATGGGTATGCCAATTAATGGAAGTATTCTGTTGCTTTACTTTGCAAGTTCAATCTTAATCATAACAGCACTTTCGTTAGGTTTACTTATCTCTAACATTACCGATTCTCAACAAACCGCGATGCTCATTTCTCTCATGGGTATGTTGTTGCCTACACTGTTATTCTCTGGATTTATGTTTCCTTTGGAAAACATGCCTAAGCCCTTGCAAATAATAGCCAATGTGGTCCCTTCAAAATGGTATTACATCATTGTAAAAGGTGTAATGATTAAAGGTTTAGGCATACATGGTATTTGGAGAGAAATGCTCGTTTTATCTGGCATGGCATTATTTTTCTTGTTAGTTAGTGTCAAAAAATTTAAAAATAGATTAACATGAGTACTTTAAAATTCTTGTTACAAAAAGAGTTTAAACAAATATTTCGAAATAAAACTATTTTGCGCATGATACTTGTGATGCCAATGGTGCAATTAATGGTGATGCCCTTAGCAGCAGATTTTGAAATAAAAAACATTAATATTTCAATTGTGGACCATGACCATTCTAGTTATTCAAGAATGTTGATTGATAAAATTATTGCTTCAGGATATTTTAAATTGAATGATTATAGTAATTCTTTTGATGATTCATTTCAACAATTTCAAACCGATCATTCTGATTTAATACTAGAAATTCCGAAAGATTTTGAAAAAGGCTTAGTACGCGAGAATGCTAACACCTTATTTTTAGCAGTAAACGCAATTAATGGGACAAAAGCATCAGTAGGAAGTAGTTATTTGAATCGTATAATTACTAATTTTAATGCTGATATAAGGCAAGATTGGTTTCAAACTTCAAAAACATTTATATCACCAACTGTAGAAGTAACTACATTAAATTGGTTTAATAGGCTATTAAACTATCCTATATTTATGGTGCCAGGTATTTTAGTTTCCTTAGTTACAATGATTGGCATGTATATGTGTGCACTCAATATTGTTAAAGAAAAGGAAGTTGGCACTATTGAACAAATAAACGTTACGCCAATTAAAAAATATCATTTTATATTAGGAAAATTAATTCCCTTTTGGGTAATTGGTGTTTTTGTATTTACACTTGGGTTATTTGGCATTGGGCGTTTGGTATATGGCATTGTACCCTTAGGAAGTATACCCTTACTTTATGCATATTTAGGACTATTTTTAATTGCCATATTAGGCATTGGATTACTAATTTCTACCTATTCGCAAACACAACAGCAAGCAATGTCTTTAGCATTTTTTTGCATGATGTTATTTATGCTTATGAGTGGTTTATTTACTTCTATTGACAGTATGCCAACATGGGCTATTTGGATAGCTAATGTAAACCCTGTAACCTATTTTATTGAAGTAATGCGGATGGTAGTTTTAAAAGGAAGCGGTTTTAATGATATTAAAAACCATTTCATTATTATGCTTGGTTTTGCCATTTTATTTAATGGCTGGGCGATTTTAAATTATAAAAAGACAAATTAATTTATTTATCTAAATTTAGTTCTGAAGAAAGTGAGTATTTTTGTACCATTGGTTTAAATTAGAACAAATGGTTACTATATAATTAAAATTTTCTGAATCATACTGATGAAGTTATTAAGAAAATATCGTTATTTATCTTTTGCCGTGCTCCTTATAATTGCAGTAAACATTATTGCATTCATTTCCTTTCAGAAAATAAGTATTATTTCCGATAAAATAACCTTGACACTAAAACAATCAGAACCTGCATCATTGATTGCAAAGCAAGTTATGATTGAATTACGTTCAGCCGAAAATAATGCGAAAAGTTATTATCTTAGTAATGAAAGACAGAATTTGGACCAATACTACAAGGCCACTTACAATTTAAGATTACTACTTTTAGAGTTGAATACATATAAATATAAGGCCGATAAACAAATCATTGACAGTATATCTTTGTATTCCAAATTGCTTATAAATAAGCTAAAGGAGCAATCATACCTGAAAGATCAAAATAAGATTATAAGCGAACTAGATGAGCTTTCAAAAAAAATTGATCAAATTGATATACCTCAGGCAACGCCTAAAGAAGCCCCACAATCTATTGAAAAAAGTGACCCCGATAAGAAAAAGAAAGGATTATTTAAACGGCTATTCTCCAAAAATAATAAAGTAGAAACTCCTCAAAATGTTGCACCGATTATTGTTACAAAGAAATCAGTAATACCAAAAAAAGAAGACATTAAAGGAACTTTACAAGGGGCAATTAGTAATACTAAGACAAATCAGGAGCGAATTATAGAAGTTAACAGAAAATTAGAATATGAAAATTCAAGGGCCATCTTTTTTTATCGTGAGCACATTACTTCTTTAATAGATTCTCTTTTACTTCGCGAAGATTTACGGAAAATTTCCAATGCCCGAAATGCAAATAGTGAATTAAGGAAATTAAAAGTGTTTACAGTCACTTCAACAAGTTTGCTCACTGTCTTTTTAATAGTGATCGTTTATTTTGTACTTGCTTATTTCAAGAAGCGTTCAGAATACACAAAAATGTTGATTGAGGCACGCAACGAAGCCGAAAATCTAGCTCAATCTAAAGTGAGATTTCTTAATAACATGAGTCATGAAATACGAACTCCATTAAATGCCATACAAGGTTTTTCAGAGTTACTTGCCCAGGCAGAATTAAAATCTGAGGAGAGACAACAAATCACTATCATTAAAAACTCTGCTAGTTATTTAAGTAAATTAATTAATAACATACTATCAAATGCGCGCTTGGATTCAGGAAAAGTTAAACTTAATCCTGTTGATGTTGATATTGTAAATGAAATTAAGGAAATAGTTACCATGCTTCAAATTCAAGCCTCCAATAAAGGTTTGTCGCTGAATTTTGATTTCACTAAACTTGAAGTTAATTTCATAAAGATTGATATTGAAAAGTTTAAGCAGATATTGTTTAATTTATTGGGAAATGCTATAAAATTCACAGATAAAGGAAGTGTCACCTTACAGGTAGAAAACAAAGGTCATGATAATCCTTATTTGCAAATTCAATTTATTGATACTGGAATTGGTATAGCTGAGGAGATACTACCTAAGTTGTTTCAGGAATTTGAACAAGGAAGTGAACAAACTCAATTAAAGTTTGGAGGTACCGGGCTGGGACTAGTGATTACTAAAAAAACGGTGCAACAATTGGGTGGAAGCATGGAAATTAAAAGTAAGTTAAATGAGGGGACTTCAATACTGGTTAAGGTTCCTTATTCCAAAAGTACCATATCTTCTGCTGATTCTATTACTAAAGTCGACTTAGATTTGAGTTTTATGAGTAATAAAAGAATATTATTGGTTGATGATGAAGAATACAATAGATTATTAATGCGTTCATTATTAAATATAAATGGAATACGAATAGTAGAATGTACCAATGGTGAAGAGGCATTGAGTGCTTTTAAAAAGGAAACTTATGATTTAGTAATTATGGATGTAAGAATGCCAGTTATGAATGGTATTGAAGCCACAATAGAAATCAGAAAACAGGATAAAAAAATTCCTATTCTTGGCGCAACAGCTTTATTAAATGAAGAGAAAATAGCCAGCTGTACCAATGCCGGTATGGATGAAATAATTTTTAAACCATTTTCTAAAGCTGATTTAGCCGAAAAATTGTCAAAGATTTTTGCCAGTGAATGTAAAAATAACTCTGATGTTTCAAATAAAATTACAGTGACTCAATCCAGCATTAACGTTGCAGCCTTAAATGAATCTACACAGGGTGATGAAGCATTTAATAAAGAATTGATTTCAGTTTTTCATAAATCCATCAATACCTGCGTTGCTGAAATTCACGAGTTTTTGAAGGCCAATGATTATTCAATGGTAAGCGAAAAGGCACATAAAATTATTCCTTCATGTAAACATATGGAAACACATCAATTATTGGTTGCAATGCGTTTTTTGGAAAAACTTCCAGAATTGAATGAGATTGACAATGTAGCTTTAGCGCATCATGTGAAAATGATGAATGAAGAGTTGAATAATATAAACCATACCTTGCAACCCTATTTAGATTAATTCTGATGTCAAAAAACACCTTTAAAGTTTTTATTTTAGAAGATGATGAGTGGTATAATAAGTTACTTGTTCATACAGCTTCATTGAATCCTGATTTTGTGGTTAAAAGCTTTTTAACTGTTGCAGCTTTTAATAAAGCAATCAGTGAAAAGCCAGATGTTGTTACTATTGATTATCGTTTACCAGATGGAAATGGTGCTGAAGTGTTGGAACGAATTAAAAATACCTTGCCCGATACTGAAGTTATAATAATTTCAGAACAGCAAAATATTGAAGTAGCATTGGGGCTTTTAAAGAATGGGGCTTACGACTACTTAGTTAAGGAAAAATCAATTAAAGACCGATTAATTGCAACTTTGAATAATATACACAAGAATGTTGGTCTCAAACTAAAAGTAGCACATTTAGAAGAAGAATTGCAGAAGAAGCATTCATTTACTTCTGCAATCATAGGTAATAGTGAACCTATGGAACGTGTAATTCAATTAATTGAGAAAACTCTCAATAATAACATTACTGTTTTAGTTACCGGAGAAACAGGAACTGGGAAAGAGATCGTAAGTAAGGCAATACATTATAATTCGATCAGAAAAAACAAGCCATTTGTGGCTATCAACGTTGCCGCCATTCCATCTGAACTCATAGAAAGCGAACTGTTTGGTCATGAAAAAGGTGCCTTTACAGGGGCCCTAAATAGAAGAATTGGTAAGTTTGAGGAGGCTCATGGTGGAACACTTTTCTTAGATGAAATTGGTGAAATGGATCTTACATTTCAAACCAAATTACTAAGGGCCCTTCAGGAAAAAGAAATTACCAGGGTAGGTTCCAACACTCCTATTAAGGTCGATTGTAGAATTGTAGTAGCTACACATCGTGATTTAAAAACTGAAGTAAAACTAGGTAAATTCAGAGAAGATCTTTATTATCGTTTATACGGCTTTACAATTGAACTGCCTCCGCTAAGAGATCGTGGAAAGGATATTTTAGTATTGGCCAAGTTTTTTATTGATGAGTTTTGTAAAGAGAATAAATTGCCTTCAAAGACATTAAGTAATAATGCTCAAAAACTATTGTTGAATTATAATTTTCCAGGTAACGTGCGTGAATTAAAATCTATTATTGAACTTTCATGTGTGATGTCAAATGAACAGGTAATTGAGCAGCAACATCTCAATTTATCCTATTCAGATACCTTCACTGAAGTAATGAGTGAAGAACTTACTATGAGAAAGTATGAGCTTAAGATAATCAAACAGTTTTTGAAACGTTATGACAATAATGTAAAAGTTGTTGCCGAAAAATTAGACATGGGAATGTCTACCATTTACAGATTACTTAAAGAAGAAGATCAATAATAATAATTTATTCAAAATAGATTTGTATCTAAAAAGTATAGGTCCTGCTTTTTGTTTTCTAAACATTCATCGTTGATTAATAATTTATGAATGCTATTGTATTCTCAATTTGCAAAAATATTTAATTAAAAATTTTGCAAGTCAAAAAATTTAATTTTAGTTATGCTTGATACAACTGTTTTTAGATTATCATTAGCTCTTATAAATCATTTAGAGAATGTAGAATGAATATGTAAAAGTACATTTAAATTTATTTTTAGATTTCTATTTAATAATGGCTATTAAGTGCCATTAATGTTTAAATAGCTAAATTAAAATAGCATAAAGTGTAGTATAAATTTAATTTCAAGAACCTATCAGTTAAAACAGAATAAGGTTCCATTGTTTTCGCGAATAGAATGATTCATAAACAAAAACATTCATACATTAAGAATAAAATTATAGTTATCAGAAGCGACCCTGATAGAAGTTCACGAATTATCAAAAAGATGATTGTGGAAGATATGGATAATTAAGAAATCAAATACAAAAACTAATAAACAAAATATACCGTAGCACCCAAAAATGGAACTAGTTAAACGCATTCTGAAATTTTATTTAATGCACCATCAGGATCAACCGGAAATTCTATAATTCATTTACTAAAAAATCAGATAATACTACTTATTGTAAAATTATCAAACAACCTTATTAAAAATGTCACTCCATTGATAAATTAAAATGGGTGCTTAAACAATATAAGCTATAAATGCAGATCCTATAGATTTATTGACTTACCTAAACACGCGCCAAAAGGTTCGATGTTGGTTTATAAAAGAGAGTTCAAAATAGAATAGACTCTTTCTGTGGCTTACATTTTAAGAATTACTTCAACTTATTTTAATAAATTTTCTGCTATCGCTGCTTGATGATGGCATTTCCATTTTAGCATTGTTTTTCTCAAAATGAGAAAATAATCAAATTTAGAATTAAGTTAAATGCTTGATATTCATAGATATTAAATTGACGGCATAGGCCTTGACAATCAGTTATCAAACCTTAAAAACAATAGATATGAAAGCTACAAAATTTAAAATTGCACTACTAATGTTGGGATTAATATTAAGTGCTAAGGTAAAGGCTCAGAATGAGTTAAATCCGAAAGTGAATACGTTTAATTACAAAAATGCAATTGGAATAAGAGCGGGTGTAACATCAGGTCTAACATTCAAGCATAAATTCAATGGTG
Source organism: Bacteroidia bacterium (assembly GCA_035439485.1). Lineage (GTDB taxonomy): Bacteria > Bacteroidota > Bacteroidia > UBA4408 > UBA4408 > CAIKXD01. The sequence goes on along the minus strand of DAORKI010000064.1, from coordinate 6,527 downwards.
GTAATGCTTTCGAAGGTATTGTGAGTTTGTGGCCATATTCGTTAGGTGTTACTGCATTGTATGAGAAAATTGCAACAACTGGAACTGAAGGATTGAATTTATACTATGGAATTGGTGGCCATTTGAACACAGGCAATTATTATGGTCGAAAAGTATATTACCGAACTTATGATAATTACGTGTACGTGGCAGATAGAGCAAATTATGCCATTGGTATTGATGGAATAATTGGAATTGAATACAAATTTAAACCAATACCATTTGCGATTAGTGCAGATTTAAAACCATTTATTGAAACAAGTCCGTATCGATATACTCATATTTCTTTGGACCCAGGGCTTGGGATTAAATTTACTTTTTAATGCGTACAATAAAATAATGCATATCAATATAAAAACCAATAACATGAAAACATTCAGAAAAATACACGTACTATATTTAATTACAGGAATACTTCTAGGACTTAATACACCAGCCTGTAAGAAAATTAGTTTGAAAAAAGATGAAGCTTCACTTACCATTAGAATGACTGATGCACCTGCCAATTATTCGAAAATTAATGTCGAAGTGATAGGTATGGAAATTTTTCATGAAAATGAAGGATGGATTACAATTCCATGTGAACAAGGAATCTATAATTTATTGGCCTTGCAAAATAATATTTCTGTAGTGCTTGCCGATCAAGTTAAAGTACCAGTCGGAACTCTTACTCAAATAAGGTTAATTCTTGGTGAACGAAATACCATTGAAACATACACTTCAGTTCATGAACTTAAAGTTCCAAGTGGTTCTGAAAGTGGATTAAAAATAGAAGTTGGACAAGTTATTACATCAAGAGATCACCTGGTATTATTGATTGATTTTGATGCCAGTGCCTCGGTTGTTGAAACAGGAAATGATAAGTATATTTTAAAGCCAGTACTAAAACTTAAATCAGCACAAAAAGTTTAAAAAATAATTCAGTATTAATCATTTAAATTTATAGAAACTATGAAAACAATGAAAAAATCAATCGTTGCTGTTCTGTTGATTCAAACAGTAATCCTAATGTCATCTTGTGATAACATTATGCTAAGAGAAGATCACAATAAAGAATTAGAGATGATGGCCATAATGGAAGAACATCATATGGATTCTTTAAAGAATGAGTTCATGACTACCATTGATGAAATTGATAAAAATTTGGATCAGGTACGTGATCAATATGGAATTATTGTTTTAGGGCCCAGATCAAATGCTGATGACGGAAGAGTTGTAAAAGAACAAATCCTTAACAACATAACAGCAATAAATAATTTATTGGCTGAAAACAAGGAGAAAATCAGTCGTTTGGAAAAAGATCTAAAGAAATTTAAAAATGGAAAAAATGAACTGGCACAATCATTGGCTTTTGCAAAAGTTCGAATTGAAGAGCAGAACAAAATGATGGAAACTATGAAAGAAGAGTTGTTAAAGAAAGATTTTAAAATTGAAGAATTAAATCAATGCATTGTTATAAAGAGTGATTCAATTAAAACTGTACTTGCTCAAAAAGAAGCAAAACGTAAAAAACTAGAGCATAAATATGTTGCTATAGGAACCAAAAAGTACTTAAAAAATAGAAATGTGATTAAGCCTAAATCAGGGTTATTATCATTCAGTAAATCAAAACAAATCAATCCTGATTTAGATACTAATGCGTTTTTAAGTATTAATATGTACGACAATACTGAACTTTCAGTAACTGGCAAAAATCCACAAATACTTAGTTTACACCCTGCAGGTAGTTACACCATTGAAGAGATTGACGAAGATATGAGTAAACTAAAAATAAAAGATCCCGATAGTTTTTGGCAAAGCACCAATTACCTTGTAGTACAAGTAAAATAGGAACTCATGAAGGCTACCAATTTTAAAATCGTCATCCTAGAGGATGACGATTTTTACAACCGAGTATTAACTCATTTTTTGAAGAAAAATTTAGAGGACTTAGGTATGATAAAAGGATTTACGGTTAACATTTCTTCTTACACCTCCTATCGTGATTGTTGCCTAAATTTACAAAAAGACATTGATATCGTATTTTCAGATTATTATTTAAATGATGGTTTTAGTGCTTCATTACTAGTGGAAGAGTTGCATAAAAAAGGTATTAACTGCAAAATAATTATCATGTCACGATTACAAAATATTCAAACATCAATAGCTCCTTTTCTAAATGGAACTGCAGAGTTCATTCAAAAAAATAAAATGTCCTTGAAACGTTGTTTGGATATTTCGGAAGCGATTTTAATTGAACGATTGTCTGAATTCAATTAATAAGCATGCATTAATGTTTTTACTGTAATTTAACTAATCATTTAGAACATATCGTCATAAAAGAAAATGGTAAAACGAAGTGAAGATATCTTAAAGCGGAAAATGATAAGGCGTATCTTAACTCATACTTTTGTTTTTAAGGAGCAGGATCTTAATAAATTAAGTATTCGTCAGCTCAGAAAAATTCAGAAGGGACTGCTTATTGAGATCATTGTTAAACAAAATTATAAGTACAGACATAAAAATCCACCATTGGATTAGCTGTTGAATCGATTGATATTTATTGAAATTAAGAAGCAGTGACAGTTTTACGAAAGTGAGACTGTCATTCTTTTTAACTTCATTGTTTGTCTCAACATATAGTAACTTTGTAATTAATCGAATTAAATTCATTTATAATCTTCAATTTTTTTTTAGAACATCGGTATTAAAATTTATTCTTTTATAAATTAGAACAAAAATACCATACAGAAAAAATAGCATTCCTTAAAGTATTAATATTCAGCTTCTTTTCATTTGAATTTCAACATTAATTATTTGAAACATGAGTTAATAGCCATCATTAAAAGCTCGTTCAGGCCTAAATGTATTCAGTGATTGCATAATAAAAAGTAATTCAAGAAGCCCTGTTCTACTAGAAAATTTATATCTTGAAATTGGTATAGGCAATATTTACTTCACTTGAATTAATTCCTTTTAAAGGTATTCGTTGTAGATAATAGTCAAGCTATATTTTCTACCTCAACAACCATCTTTTTAAACAAAGTTGTTATGATTATAAAGTCATTTTGCTTAACACTATAAATCTGAAAAGTGTGACGCACTAGGAATAATATAATATTTAATAGAATTTCTTTTTTCTTAATCTTTGCTTTTAAAATTACGGCTTTTTACCTGTAAACTCAATAATTGGTTGACACTCAGAGAATAAATATAGCTGGCGGCAATGTAATGCATTAAAGAAAATTCAAGAATCTGAAAACTAAATGTTTACATACTTGCAGACACTAATAGGGGTAATTATTCTAAAATAATTTTGTAGTAAAACTAACCAAGCATGTCATTTATACCCATCCAAAATGCAAATTTTTTATTTCAACTTTGTACAAAACATTATTATTTATCAAGTGATTAAATATTTTTACTTTTTACCTTACAGTGTGATGAATCATGTTTACATTTTTATTAACTTTGAGAAAAAACTTAATATCAAATAAAGCACAATAAAACATGAGTAAAATAGCTATTTATCTTAATTTTCAGGGAAACACTTCAGAAGCTTTCCATTTTTACAAAAAAGTTTTTGGTACTGAATTTTCAATGCCTATAATGTACATCAAAGACTTACCTCCAAATCCAAATGGTCCAAAATTTACTGAAGCAGATTTAAATTGTGTGATGCATGTAGCCTTACCAATTGTTGGTGGGACTGAAATTATGGGCACCGATATGTTAGAATCAATGGGCCATAAATTAATTGTAGGAAATAATACTACAATTAGTTTGCAACTTGACAGCAAAGAAGAAGCAGATAAATATTATAATGCCTTATCAGAAGGTGGTAGTGATAAAGCTCCCATGAGGGATGAATTTTGGGGTTACTGGGGCTGCTGCCTCGATCAGTTTGGTATACGTTGGATGTTTAACGTAATGAATCAACCACAAAACAATTAAATAATGGATAATAACCTATATCCTTGTTTATGGTTTGATGGTAAAGCAAAAGAAGCTGCTGAATTTTATTGCGATACTTTTCCAAACACAAAAATTACTTCAACAAACCCAATGGTTACCATGTTGGAAATATTTGGCCAGTCAATAATGTGTCTTAATGGAGGGCCACAATTCACACCTAATCCCTCTGTTTCATTTTTTATAAACTGTAATAGTAAAGAAGAGACTGATCAAATTTGGCATAAACTTACCATGAACGCCAAAATATTGATGCCATTAAATAATTATGAATGGAGCGAATACTATGGTTTTTTGCAAGATAAATTTGGATTTTCGTGGCAAATAATGACAGGAGATTTTGGTAAAAATGATCAAAAATTGGTCCCTTGCTTTTTATTTACTGATAATAAATTTGGGCAAGCGCATGATGCTATAAGCTTTTACACTAAAGTATTTTCAAATTCTAAAATAGTGAGTGAATCTTTCTATACAGAAAAGGAAATGCCTCAAAAAGGTATTGTAAAACACGCCACAATAATACTTGATGGACACGAATTTCGAGCAATGGATGGTCACGGAAATCATAACTTTACTTTCAATGAAGCCATATCATTTGTAATAAATTGTGATAATCAAACCCAAATCGATTTCTTTTGGAATACATTTACCAGCGATGGCGGACAAGAAAGCAGGTGTGGTTGGTGTAAAGATAAATTTGGTGTTTCGTGGCAAGTTGTTCCTTCAATGCTTGGTAAACTTATGAGCCATCCTGAAAAAGGTCAACAGGTAATGGAGGCTTTTTTAAAAATGAAAAAATTTGATATTGAAGTATTGATGAATATTTGTTATCCATAAAACTTCACTAAAAATATTATTTATTTAAAATGGAAGTATACCACCTAATTGAAAACGTGAATGTAGTTTTTATTACAGCACCAGAATTTCCAAATGATGTACCGGCTACCTACGAAAAATTAAAAGCCCTGCTTCCAAATAAACCGAACAGAAGATATTTTGGCATTTCGCATCCTGATCCAAATGGCAAAATACAATATAAAGCAGCAGCAGAAATTTTGCCAGATGAGGAATTTGTTTCTTCTGAACTACAACATTATTGTATTGAAAAAGGCAACTTTATTAGTCAATATATTGTAAACCATTTCAAAGACAGCAACAGTATTGGTGACTGTTTTCAAACGCTTTTAAAACATCCTCAAATTGATCAAAATGGTTATTGTTTAGAACTATATAAAAATTATGATGATTTGGATGTGCACTGCCTTGTTAGATTAAAATCTAAATAACCAAGCCTTTTTTTACTATAGTATATTGTCTCTTATACCGATATGATATTTGTAATAGACCAAATAAATTTGGTCTAACAAATGATCATCGGCATTTACCTCAGTTTGAAATGGTCTAAAGACCATTTCACTTTCGTACTATTCGCAAAATATTGTTTACATTTGAATATGGCATTCAACGAAAAAACAGCTGACCGCATCAGAGAAGCGCTTGTTGACCAAAATAATGTGGTTGAAAAATACATGTTTGGTGGTGTTTGTTTTATGGTAAATGAAAAAATGTGTATTGGGGTCATCAAAGACGATATGATGATAAGAATTGATCCTAATTTGGCAGAAGAAGTACTTTCAAGAAATGGTTGTCGAGTTATGGATTTTCAGAGAAGGCCCATGAAAGGCTATTTTTATATTGATGCTGAAGGTATGAAAAGCAAAAAAGATTTTGATTATTGGATTAATTTGTGTTTGTCCTATAACAAAGTGGCTAAATTGAGTAAGAAAAAGGCAAGTCGTAATTAAGTAAATAGAGGCTTTTTTAGAAGTACTTTGGTTCATTTCTATTAAAATGTTTGCCCAATGTATGAGTCTGTACTTTCTATCTTCATTTAAGTGATTTCAAAATAAATTAATCTTCTTTATAATAAAACTGTCCGAATTATTATATGATATAAATCATATTTTGAGGTAACATTTGTAACACTTTGAGCCGCAATATTTACCGAAATTTGCATTAAGTAAAAAACAAATTAACTTTTAAAAATGATATCATGAAAGTAGAACAAATTTATACAGGATGCCTGTCTCATGCAGCTTATTATTTAGAAAGTAATGGCGAAGCAGCCATCTTTGATCCACTCAGAGAAGTGCAACCTTATATTGATCGCGCCAATAGAGATCATGCCAAAATAAAATATGTTTTTGAAACACATTTTCATGCCGATTTTGTGAGCGGGCATTTAGATTTAATGCAAAAAACAGGAGCTCAAATTGTATTCGGACCAACAGCTAAACCAGCCTATGCAGCCATTACAGCTGAAGACAATCAACTATTTGAAGTAGGAAATTACAAAGTAAAAGTGATACATACACCCGGGCACACCATGGAGAGTACCACCTTTTTGCTGATTGATGAAAATGGCAAAGAACATGGTATTATTACCGGAGATACTTTATTTATCGGTGATGTAGGAAGACCTGATTTAGCACAACATGTTATTGCCGAACTAACTCAAGAAAAATTAGCAGGACATT
>DAORKI010000063.1:0-20145 GCA_035439485.1 Bacteroidia bacterium | reverse complement strand
AGGCCAACATCTCTCCCGTTTAAAAATGACTTTTTGAGGGACGACTAATTAATTTTTTCTAGAAAAATTAGAGACTATATTTCAATAAATGGCAACCATTTATAAATTGGCTTCGTGAAAATAGAGTCAGGAATCAATGGCAATTAATGCAATAAATTTTATAGGGCTTCGGTAATAGTTGTGATTATTTAAGAATCATATTACACACATGTAAAGCTTCTTTCAAATCATTCACTTTTTCAAAAACCATGGTTAATTTATTGCCTGGTGTTTCTTTCAATTTTGCCATGTTTGGGTGTTGCTTCATAAAATCGATTACACGGTGAAATGCGTCACTTTCATAAAATGGGCTATCTTGTTTAGCGATAAAAAAGCCTACCATTTTGTTGTTTTTTAAGATTACTTTTTCAAAACCAATTTCAATTGCTATCCATCTTAATCTTATGGCATTAAGCAATTCCTTTGCTTGAGGGGGCAAGGGCCCAAATCTATCAATTAAATTTTTCTCATAAATTTGTATTTGTTCTTCTGTTTCCATATCATCAAGTTCTTTATACAGACTCATTCTTTCAGTAATGTTGTGTATATAATCATCAGAAAATAAAATTTCCATATCAGTATCAATTTGGCAATCTTTGATAAAATTACGTCCGCTTACTCCTGCTTTTCGCATCATTTGATGAGCGGAACTGCTATCGTCAAAAAGGTTTTTAAATTCCGATTCTTTCAATTCTTCTATAGCCTCATTCAATATTTTCATATACATTTCAAAACCAATTTCAGCAATAAAGCCACTTTGCTCACCACCTAATAAATTACCTGCCCCTCTTATATCTAAATCGCGTAACGCAATATTAAATCCCGAACCTAAATCAGCAAATTCTTCAATAGCTTTCAAACGTTTCCGAGCTTCAGTAGTTAACATGCTTGCAGGAGGTGCCAGCAAATAGCAAAATGCCTTTTTATTACTTCTACCTACCCTTCCTCTCATTTGATGCAAATCACTTAATCCGAATAAATTAGCATTATTTATTACAATGGTATTTGCATTACTTATATCTAAACCTGCTTCAATAATTGTTGTTGCTACAAGCACATCAAAAATACCATCAACAAAATCCATCATAGCTTGTTCGAGTTTATCTCCTTCCATTTGACCATGAGCAATTATCACTCTTGCATCAGGACATAAACGTTGAATCATACCAGCTACTTCTTGAATATTTTGCACTCTATTATGCACAAAGAAAACTTGACCACCTCTTGATATTTCAAATGCAATAGCATCACGAATAATTTCTTCATTAAAAGTATGCAACTCGGTTTGCACTGGATACCTGTTAGGAGGAGGTGTAACAATAACCGATAAATCACGAGCGCCCATCATACTAAACTGTAATGTTCGAGGAATAGGTGTTGCTGTTAATGTTAAGGTGTCAATATTGGATTTAATCGTTTTAAGTTTATCTTTTACTGCCACTCCAAATTTCTGTTCTTCATCAATAATCATCAAACCCAAATCTTTAAATTTTACATCTTTCCCCACAATTCGATGTGTACCTATTAAAATATCAACTTTCCCCTCTTCTACATTTTTAAGTGTTTCCTTCTGTTCCTTTGCACTTCTAAATCTGTTAATGTAATCTACCGAACATGGGAAATCTTTCAGACGCTCTTTAAATGTTTTGAAATGTTGAAGCGCCAAAATAGTGGTTGGAACTAAAATTACCACCTGCTTGCTATCACAAACAGCCTTAAATGCTGCCCTAATAGCAATTTCTGTTTTTCCAAAACCAACATCTCCACAAATTAATCTGTCCATTGGATAAGGCGCTTCCATATCCTTTTTGACGGCTGCAGTTGACTTTACTTGATCGGGTGTATCTTCATATAAAAAAGAAGCTTCGAGTTCGGTTTGCAAATAATTATCAGGACTAAATTCGAAACCTTTCTGCGACTTTCTTTTAGCGTATAATTTTATTAAATCGTAAGCAATTGCTTTTACTTTGGATTTTGTTTTTTGTTTGAGTGTATTCCATGTATTACTACCCAATTTATTTAGCTTGGGTAAAGTTCCCTCCTGCCCGCTATACTTGGCAATTCGATGCAATGATTGGATACTAACATATAAAATATCATTATCACGATACACCAATCTAATGGCCTCTTGTTGTTTACCATTTACATCTATTTTTTCAAGACCTGCAAAACGACCAACACCATGGTCAATATGGGTAACAAAATCACCTGGATTAAGCGATTTTAGCTCTTTTAAAGTCAGTGCTTCGCTTTTACTTCTGAATTGGTCCTTTAATTTATATCTATGGTAGCGATTAAATATTTGATGATCAGTATAGCAAGCAATCTTTAAATCAGCATCAATAAATCCTTCACTCAATGAAAGCAACATTGGTGTAACTTCATCGCTAGAAAATTGTTTACCATGACTGGCTTTAACATCTTCTAAAATACTTAATAAACGCTCTGTTTGTTTTGCCGTATCAGCAAATAATAGATTGATATACTTTTGTTCAACATTGCTCTTTAAATTGGCAATAAGCAACTCAAAGTTTTTATTAAAACTAGGTTGTGGTGAAAAATTAAATTGAAAAACTTTATCAAAGTTAAATGTACTTTGATGACCGAATTCAACTTTTTTAAATCGCGATAATGTTGTAAGAAATACTTCTTTATCAATAAACAATTCATGTGGTGGTAATTGTTTTATAATACCCTGTTCGGCTTTCAAATGCGCCTTTTCTGCAGCTTCATATGACTTTTGAAGCAAATCAGCTGAATGATCTAAATGGCTCAACCAAATTGTTGAATCTGACGAAATAAAATCTAAAAATGATGCTCTGCTTTCAACCAATAACTTTTCACTAATATTTGGAATTATACTAATAAAATCAAAATGTGATACTGAAAGTTGCGTAGCAGTATCAAATGTTCTAATGCTTTCAATTTCATCATCAAAAAATTCAATTCTATATGGATAATCATTACTAAATGAGAACACATCAATAATGCCACCTCTCACGCTAAATTCACCAGGTTGCACCACAAAGTCAACCCTTTCAAAACCATACTCTTCTAAAAAGGAAAACATAAAGTCTAGATCTACTTTCTCCTTTCTTTTTAAATTAAAGGTATTTTCGCTTAGGTGTTTTTTAGTTACCACTTTTTCAAAAAGAGCATGAGGATAGGTAACAATGATATTGGTTTCGTGCGAATTTGCCAAATGATTGAGGACTTCTGATCTAAACAAAACATTAGCATTATCAACTGTTTCAGGCTCATAAGGCTTTTTGTAACTCATAGGAAAAAAGTAAACTTTATCTTTTCCACATAAATTTTCCAAATCGTTAAAAACATAGGCTGATTGCTCCTTGTCGGGTAATACAAATAAGTGTGTCCCTTTTAAATTTTGTATTACTGCTTGCCCAATAAACGCTATGGCACTACCAGCCATACCCTTTAATTGAATGTTACAGCTATGACTTTGTTGTAAATAATTGCTTAATTCAACAACCTGAATATTTTTTCGGTATCTTTCTTTTAATGATTCAATGTCCATGCTCCTCTAAGCAATTGATATGCCTTTTTGTTTAAGGATGCAAAGGTAAAAATCATTTTTAATTAAATTATTACAACATTAAACTAGCAACATTAGCTAATTCCGAGCGTTCACCTTTTTCAAGTGTCATATGCGCATATAGTGGATGATTCTTCATCTTGTCAATTAAATATGATAAACCATTGCTATGAGTATCAAGATAAGGTGTGTCTATTTGAAAAATATCACCAGTAAAAATTATTTTAGTGTTTTCACCCGCTCTTGTGATAATTGTTTTTACTTCATGAGGGGTTAAATTTTGGGCTTCATCAATTATGAAAATAATGTTGCTGAGACTTCTTCCTCTAATGTATGCTAATGGTGTAATGTGCAATTTTTCTTTTTCCACCATTTCTTTTATTTTTTGATGCTCCTTGTCGGTTTCTTTAAACTGATTTTGTATCAATTTCAAATTGTCCCAAAGTGGCTCCATATAAGGATTAATCTTTGCTTTAATGTCTCCAGGTAAAAATCCTATATCTTTATTACTCAATGGGACTATTGGTCTGGCCAAATAAATTTGATGAAAATTTTGCTTTTGAGCCATAGCTCCTGCCAATGCCAATAAAGTTTTTCCAGTACCAGCAATTCCTTGAATGGTAACCAGCAAAACCTTTGGATTTAATACTGCATGCAATGCAAAAGTTTGTTCTACATTTCTAGGTTTAATACCATATGCGTTTTCCTTATTGATTCGCTCTAATTGATTCGTTTCTTGGTTAAAACATACTAAGGCAGAAGCGTCACCGTTTTTTAATACGTAAAAATGATTTGCAATGGCGGTTTTCAATTTTACATCTTTCAAAGAGCAATAACCCGATGTGTAAATTTTTGATATGGTGCTTTGTGGTACAGTTAAAGTAGTATTGCCTTTATATAGTTGGTCAATATCCTTAACCTTGCCTGTTTCATAATCTTCGGCTACTATGTTTAAAGAGCGAGCTTTTAAACGCAAATTAATATCTTTGGTAACCAAAACCACTGTGCATTCAGGCCGTTCTTCTGCCAATTGCATTGTAGCATTTAAAATATTGTGATCAGCTTTTTTTTCTCCAAAAATATGATTGGCATCTGTACGGCTTTTCTCATTCATTTGCACTTTAAACTTCCCTTTTGTTGGGCCATTTATTGGCAACCAATCTTGCAATGAATTACTATTTGAGAGCTCATCAAGCATTCGAATAAATTCTCTTGCTTCGAAATTTATTACATCATTCCCTTTTTTAAATCGGTCAACTTCTTCAAGCACTGTAATAGGAATTGCCACATCGTGTTCAGCAAAATTTTTAATTGCTCGGTGGTCAAACAACAAAACAGAAGTGTCAAGTACAAACACTTTTTTTTCTTTCCTTTTAGCCATTGCCATGTTATTTTAAATGGTTGGTAAAACTTAATATTAAGAACAGCATAAACTTAAGCTTTAAGTATAGGTAGAATTATATGCAAATGAATAAGTTTTAAACATAATTATTCACTTCATTTTTATAGCTTCGCTGTTAATTCAATTTAAATTAATTGTTAATTTAATTACAATGTCAAGAATTAAAGAACTCGATTATCTGAGAGGAATAGCCGCTAGTGCTATAATGTTATATCATTATTTTAAATGGCTATACATATACGAAGGTGCTAATTCTATATTGGGAAGAATGAGTGTTTATGGAGTTGAAATATTTTACATTCTAAGTGGAACAACATTATATTGTGTTTATCATGAAACTATTTGTTTTGATAAAAAAAGTTTATTAAACTATTTTTCTAAAAGATGTTTTAGAATTTTTCCTCTATTTTGGTTAAGCATTTTTATTGCTTTGGTTATTGGTTTAAAACAAACTAATTTTTCCATTCTTTTTTTAAATGTAAGTGGCTTGTTTAGTTTGCTTGCTTGGGAAAAATATATAGCTCCTGGCACCTGGAGTATTGGAAATGAACTTGTGTTTTATTTGATATTTCCTTTTTTCTTAATGATTTATAGGAAAAAGAAAATAATGTATTTCATCTTGTTATTTTGTACTCTTCTAATTTTTAATCATTTTGCTTTTCATGTTTTTAATCCCAACGATACTTTACATAATCAGTGGAAAAACTTTGTAAATCCTTTAAATCATCTCTTTCTATTTTTAGTTGGAATGACGATTCCAATTGTTGTAAAGAGCAAAACAACATCACCTATTGTTCCTTCAATATTGATTTGTATAGGCGTAATTATACTTTTCACTTCACCCAGTGAAAACGATGGAATACATCTGCTTTATGGTATAAATCGTTGGATATTTTCGATAGCTTCTATCCTTATTTGTATTGGATTTTATACGTTAGATTTGAATATGCCTGAAAAAATAAATAAGCCTTTTCAACGATTGGGTGAAATAAGTTATAGCATTTATTTACTTCATCCTTTCGTGTATCAAATCATTTGTAGCTTAATTAGAAAATTAATTCTGTTAGGTGTATCAATACCTCCATCAAATTATTTACTCATATGCATATCAGTATTTTTAACCTTGGTGATAAGCAATTTTGTATATCAAAATTATGAAGTATTCTTTATAAAAACAGGCAAAAAATGGTACTCTAATTTTTATAAATCTTAATCAAATTTTCATTTGTTTCAGCATTTTTAATGTCGGAAAGTAATTGCTTTATTTTTTCCTTTTGTAAAACTGCAGCTTGATATTGTGCCTGCTTATCGGCTTTTCCTTTTAAATCATTTTCACGTTGGGTGTAAACATCAATAATCTGATTTATTTTATTTACTGCATTCAACTTAATAAACCAAATGTTATTCTTTCTTGCGTCACGCTCAAGTAATTTAACCCCAATATTAATAGTTTCATCGCCTCTCCCTAAAAGATACTTACCGTACAATTCAATAAAATTATATTTATCAAAACCCGATATAATATTGTAATTATTTACAAAAAACTCATTTTCCTTATCAGAACCAAGCTCAGCATAAATTTTTGCTACTTCTTCAACAATAAATAAGTTGCTTTCCTTTTCGAATTTTTTAGCCATTTCAAAGCCCAAATCTTGATCAATTTTATTTAATAAACCCAATGCTTCACTTTGCACTAAAAATGATTTATCATTTATGGCCTTACTTAAAACTTCCTTTGTGGACTCATCCTTTTCAGCAAGTTTAAACCAATATTTTAATGCAATTGCCCTCAAATAAGATTTTTCTTCTTTCAAAGCAAGTCCGTAAAAAGTTTGTTTCAATTGTGCAGAATTTTCCTTACTAAAATTATCATATAAGGCATCAAGTGCTTGCGTTCTTATTCCATGAAACTTATCATTTACAGCTGTTAACAAACAATCATAAACTAACTTTCCTTTTAAAACACTTAATTTTGATATGGCCTCACTTCTTGCAAAATAAGATTTGCAGTTTTTGTATTGATAAATCCATTCTTCTGCTGGCTTTTCCTCATTGATAATTGCAAGTAACATGCGGTCAGCGTCAAATTCAACTAAATTGGGTTTAACATTTAAATCAAAATAAAAACTTTCTTCTTGTTTGGTTACCGTAATTTTATGTCGTTCCTTTCCTAAATCGGTGTAAATATCAATGGCAAGTGGTAATTGATATAGTGGTGCGATTGAAAAATTTTGATTTTGACGAACTGTCACTACCACCTTTTTAGTAGTATCATTATAGTGTGTGTTTACATATAATTCAGGGTGTCCGCTAGACATAAACCATTGGTCAAAAAACCAATTTAAGTCCTCACCAGTAACTGCTTCAAATGCTAAACGTAAGTCAGCTATTTCAGCCGAACTAAACTTTTTTGTATTTAAATATAGCTTTAAAGAGGCAAAAAAGGCTTCATCACCTACGTAATTTCTGAGCATATGCAAAACTCTTCCACCCTTATTATAAGAATGACCATCAAACATTTCTTCCTTATCGTTGTAATAATGGCGAATCAAATTAACTTGCTTCATTTTTGATTCGTTTAAATAAACATTTAAATCCTTTTGCAAATGTTCATCGCCTGCATCTTGACCATATTTGTGGGCAAACCAAATATACTCTGAGTAGTTGGCAAATGATTCATTTAAAGGCAAATTGCTCCAACTTTCACATGTAACTAAATCGCCAAACCACTGATGAAAAAGCTCATGGGCTATTACATCATTGCCATCAATATCTAACAGTTCTTTTTCTGTTCTTTGAATATCATCACCATGCACTGTTGCAGTAGTATTTTCCATGGCACCTGAAACATATTCGCGAACTGCTATTTGCGCATATTTTTCCCAAGGAAATTCAACACCTAACAAATTCGAAAAATAAGCCATCATTTCTGGCGTATCACCAAAAATTTGCTTTGCATATTTAGCATATTCAGGCTCAACATAATATGATACTTCAATATTTTTATACTTATCCTTTACAATACTGTATTCCCCAATGGCAATCATGGTTAAATATGGAGCTGCTGGAAGTGATTGCTTCCAATAATCGGTTCTAGTTCCATCTTCATTTTCTTTTTGAGATAGTAGTAATCCATTTGATAAGGTGGTATACTTTTTATCAACAGTTAAAATAACTTCTTGGGTCATTCTTTCGTTTGGAGCATCTATTGTTGGGAACCACTTACTATTGGCCTGTGTTTCACCTTGCGACCAAACTTGTGTAGGAAAATTGGGTTGGCTTCCATCTTTATTGATAAAATATAAACCCTTATCGCTTAAAATTGCTTCACCTGAATTTTGTAAAACTTCATCTGGTTTAGCCACATAATCTATAAATATCATTAAAGTGTCCTTTGCAGTGTAGGTTTTACCTAAGTCAATTTTTAAAATACTGCCATCATAGTTGTACGATAATTCTTTTCCATTTAACTTTCCTAATCCTTTTATTTTGTTCAGTTTAAACCCTACTGCATTGAGCTCAATATGGTTTATATCATAAAAATAGGGTTTAAAAGAAATTGTTGCAAGACCAAAAACTGTGGCATTTGGAATATCAAATTTCAGCTCTAATTTAGTATGTAAAATGTCATTAACCCGCTTTGGTGTTTCACGATAAATTGGGGTGCTAACTTTATAATTTATGTCAGTGGTGTCAATATAAGCACTATATTTTTCTTTGTCTTTTCCATGTCTGGTGCTTTTACAATGCCACGAAAACATTGGAATAGCCAATATGAATCCTAATATGAAATACCTTGAAAAAGGCAAGAAGTTAACTGTTTTCATCTATGATAATCAGCAGCAAGGTAGGTCAAAATTATAATCTTGAATACAAATTTCACACATTTAATTAAACGAAGATAGTTAATAAAGTTACTTTTTTACAATTTCTTCTAAATATACTTGAGTCAAGCCCTTACTAATAAAATTAAGTTTTTGAGCTGCAGCCCTTGATAGATCGATGATACGACTCGATTTTTTTGGCAAACGATCATTCACACGAACCACAACTACCGAATCATTGGACAAATTTGTTACTTTCAAAATAGTACCAAAGGGCAAAGTTTTGTGCGCTGCAGTTAAACTGTCATTATAAAAAATTTCACCACTTGAAGTCCTTCTTTTATTGAATTTATTAGCATAATAACTGGCTTTACCTTTAGCTTTATATAATTGCTGTAAAGGTGCCAAAACATTTGAGTTTTTTATTTCTAAAAACTGAAAAAATATAACACTTATAAAGGTTAAAATCACAAGCTTCATAAGTATAAAGGTAAATATTCTACGTTAATATTCCTAAAAAGAAGTTTTTACTGTTGTAAAATAGCATTAATTAATATAGGTTTGTGAAAACAAAAAAGGCACTTGAGTAATTTAGTAATCATACCTACTTATAACGAAAAAGAAAACATTGAACGCATGGTACGTAAGGTGTTTTCCTTACCAGAAGCCTTTAATTTATTGATTGTAGATGATGGTTCCCCGGACGGAACTGCCCAAATTGTAAAAAATCTTCAAAAAGAATTTGGTACAAAACTGCATTTACTTGAAAGAAAAGGAAAATTAGGATTAGGTACCGCCTATATTGCAGGTTTCAAATATGCCATTGAAAATAAGTTTGATTATATTTTTGAAATGGACTGCGACTTTTCGCATAACCCTGATGATTTAGTTCATTTATTTAATGCTTGTAACACAGGAGGGGCTGATTTAGCCATTGGTTCACGGTATGTTAAGGGTGGAAAGGTTGTTAATTGGCCTATTGACCGCATTTTAATGAGCTATTTTGCTTCGCTTTATGTACGTATGATTTTGTGGATTAACATTCATGATACTACCGCTGGATTTAAATGCTATAAAAGAAAAGTTTTAGAAACTATTAATCTTGATGCTATTAAATTTATAGGTTATGCCTTTCAAATAGAAATGAAATATAAGGTAAAAAAAGCTGGGTTTAAAATTAAAGAAGTACCAATTACTTTTACTGACCGCACTGCCGGTGAATCTAAAATGAGTAAAGGAATTTTTAAAGAAGCTATCTTAGGAGTTATTCAAATGAGATTTTCAAATTAAATTTTGTTTAATTTTTTTAATATTATTTTCTATATGTTTAAAAGATATTCAATTTTTGCACTCACACTATTTGTAAATTTCGCTGTTGCTCAAACAAAAGAAACATCAGCTTTACCTAAAATTACCAAAGAAGAAATTGATACAAGCATAAATAAATTTGATAAAAATGGCTTAAAACAAGGAGTTTGGCGTGAAATGTCAGGTAATGTTAAAACTGAAGGTTCATATCTCAATGATAAAAAACATGGTGCATTCAAATCATATTATCCCGATGGCCTGCTCAGTAAATTAGAAGAATACGAAAATGGCTTAAAACATGGGTTGAGTATTGATGTAAAAAATAATGGAAAAATTAGAAAACAATGCTTTTATAAAAGAGATAAAATTGATGGTAGCTATAAAATGTACTTCGATCATGGAAAAGTAGAGATGGAACAAGAATATGTTAATGGTGTAATGAATGGTCCAAAAAAAGTTTATTATCAAAGTGGCAAATTACAGGAAGAAACAGTCTATGTTAATGATAAAAGAGATGGTATAACAAAATGGTACACCGACAAAGGAAAATTAAGTATCGAATATAACTATGTTATGGGCAGTCTTGAAGGCGTACAAAAAACATTTTATGCTAATGAAGGCACCTTGAATACTGAAACCATGTATAAATCGAATGCCATGAACGGTGAGTATAAAGAGTACTTTGAAGATGGAAAAACCACAAAAATTATAGGAAACTATTTAAACGATAAAAAGCATGGTACTTGGAAAGAATTTGATAAAACTGGTAAGTTGATGAGTACACAAAACTACAAAAATGATGAGCTCCAAAAATAGCCACCATTTTATACAACCCTATATTTAAAAGCTGGAAAAGACAATTGGCTGCTTAACACCTTTTGCTTTAATTCTGATTTGTAATCAATTAATTTTTTTAGTAGCCCCTTATCATTTGACCCTAAAATTTGTACTGCCAAAATACCTGCATTTGCAGCGCCATTAAGCGCTACTGTAGCTACTGGCACACCACTTGGCATTTGCAAAATTGACAAAACTGAATCCCATCCATCAATAGAATTACTTGATTTTACTGGCACACCTATCACAGGCAAAGGACTTTTAGATGCCACCATTCCAGGTAAATGGGCTGCCCCACCAGCACCTGCAATAATTACCTGAATGCCTCTATTATGTGCATCTGATGAATATTCCATTAACAAATCAGGCGTTCGGTGAGCAGAAACAATTTTTACCTCAAATGGAATTTCAAATTCTTCTAATATTTTAGCCGCTGCTTCCATTACAGGCCAATCAGATTGACTTCCCATAATTATTCCAACTTTTGCTTGCATTGTGATTTGAATTAATTTTTACAAAGATGTAACTTTTAATGTATTTTGAATCAATCTAGCATTTTTTATTGCTTCCTCAATTTTTTCATGGAGAATAGTTACATGCCCCATTTTTCGGTAAGGTTTGGTTATTTTTTTCCCATATAAATGCACATAAACATTAGGCAATTTAAGCACCTCTTCGAGACCTTCGTAAATAGCATCACCAGTTTTACCTGCTTCGCCTAACAAATTAACCATAATAGATGGAGTATGACAACTGGTGCTTCCTAATGGTAAATTTAATACTGCTCTCAATTGCTGTGCATATTGCGATGTTCTGCAACATTCTATAGTTTGATGACCACTATTATGAGCCCGCGGGGCTATTTCATTTACTAATATTTGCTTGTCTTTGGTTAAAAACATTTCTACAGCCAAAATACCAATAATACCAGCCTTTTCGGCAACTTTTAGAGCAATTTCCTTTGCAGCAAGTTCAACACTCTTGTCGAGCTTAGCGGGCATTTGTAAAAACTCCACTAAATTCTGTTGTGGATTAAAATCCATTTCCACTACATCATAAACAACCACTTCACTATTGGCATTGCGTGCTACAATTACGGCAATTTCTTTCTCAAAATCAACCAGTTCCTCCATCACAGAAGGCGCATCAAATGCATTTTCAAAGTCGAATTCACTATTTATTTTAGTTACGCCTTTTCCATCATATCCACCTTTACGTAATTTTTGCATAAATCCTATGCTGTGCTGCTGCCAAAGCATCTTAGCCTTTTCTTTATTTTGTACCAAATGAAAAGCTGCCGTTGGGATATCATGTTCCTGATAAAAAAGTTTCTGCGCACCTTTATCCTGAACCATTTGCAGCACCTTAGGCTGTGGAAAAACTTTTACTCCTTCTCCTTCTAATTTAAATAGCGCTTCTACATTTACATGCTCTATTTCAATAGTAAGCACTTCTACTTGTTTGCCAAATGCGTAAACAGTATCAAAATCTTGTAAACTACCACAGGTAAAGTGTGGTACTAAATGTTTGCATGGTGCATGTTGGTCTGGATCTAAAACAAATAACTCTATATTCAAGTTAACCGCTTCTTGTATAAGCATTTTTCCAAGTTGTCCACCGCCTAAAATACCTAAAGTTGTTGTTTTAAATGACATAGAATTTGATTAATAATCGGCAAAATTAATTTTATTCGTTAAATTAAAGCTACTTATTTCATAGAGTGTTAAAGAAATTGCCTTTTTTTGCGTTATCATTTACTTTTACAAATTAACTCTAATGCTCAAAAACATTACCGGCACTTTTTTTACAAGGATCACAGTGTCTGTATTTAACTTTTCAATTATAATTCTTACAGCTAAGCTTATGGGTGCAGAGGTAAGAGGAAGCATTAGTTTGTGCATGTTGGCTATCGCCATAGCAGGTTTAATAAACGAAATTATTGGAGGTCCTGCTGCAGTTTATCTAGTACCTAGATTCCAAAATAGCAGCATAGTTAAGTTTTCATACATGTGGGCAGCTTTTACGAGTCTAACATGTAGTTTATTACTAGGATTATTTAATTTTTACGACTTCTCGCTATTCCCATTTGTGGCAACTTGTAGCTTAATGTTATGCCTGGGTTCTGTGCATCAATTTTTATTACTTGGTCATCAAAAAATAAGTGCCTTTAATCGTATCGCATTGCTGCAAAATTCAATACTATTTGCTGTTTTTATTGGATTTATAATTCAAAAACAGTATCAAATTCAGGTATATTTTTATGCGCTATTTATAGCTTATAGCATGGCATTTTTATTCGGATTAAAATACACCGCATTTATTTGGAAAAATGTTGAAAAGAGATTAGAAAAACCTAGTTTCAAGATATTATTTAATAATGGTTTCCTCACACAGTTGGCCAGTTTAACCCATTTATTAAGTAGCCGAATTACTTTTTATTTTTCTAGTCATTTCTTATCATTATCTTTTGTAGGTGTATTGAGCACTGCAGTTTCAATTACAGAAGCAGCTATGTTATTCAGCAGCAGTGTGGCACTTATAACAGCCAGTACAGTTTCAAATCAAGCTGATAAATTTAAGGCTGCAAACACTACCCTTCAATTAATTAAACTTTCATTGCTCCTTTCATTTTGTATTCTTTTTGTACTATGTATTTTTCCTGAAAGTGCAATGAGTGCTATCTTTGGCAAAGATTTTAGTGGCATTAAAATAATCATTTTTACACTTATACCAGGAGCTTTGGCTAGTAGTATTAGTCTGGTAATTAGTCATTACTATTCAGGATTAGGAAAATTTAAAGTAAACGCAACAGTAGGATTTATTTCTTTATTTGTTTCAATTGGCGCAGGTGCACTGTATTTAAAAACAGCATCTGTTTTGTTACCCGGCCTTATTATCAGTAGCAGCGCCATGGTAGCTATGATATATTTTGTACGTTTGTTTTTAAAAGAAAATCAATGGAGTATACAAATTCTAATTCCAACTATTCAAGATATAAAATTAGTGGTCGAAAAAATTAAAAATAAAAGTTAGGATAAAATGTGTGGTATTGGCGGTATAGTAAGGTTTAATAAACAAGTAAATGATATCAAATCATCGGCTATTTTATTGAATAAATTGATTGCTCATCGCGGTCCTGATGGGGAAGGATATTTTCTACAACATCAGCAAAACACCATAACAGCATTCGGAAAAGATACTCCTCAAAACTGCATCAACAACCAATTAAGTTATGCTTCACAAATAAATATTGAAGATGCACATGAAGAATATAATTTGGTTTTACTGCATCGCAGACTTTCAATTATTGATTTAAATGCAAGTGGGCATCAACCCATGTGTATAGATGATGGCAATCTCTGGATAACTTTTAATGGTGAGATTTACAATTATATTGAAATTAGAAAAGAACTACAAGATAAAGGTTGTATATTTAAATCTGAAAGCGATACCGAAGTGGTATTGTACGCATATAAAATTTGGGGTAAAAAATGTTTGCAAAAGTTCAATGGAATGTGGGCTTTTGTAATTTTTGACAAAACAAAAAATATACTATTTGGTGCCCGCGACCGCTTTGGTGTAAAGCCCTTTTATTACTATAAAGATAAAGATGTATTTGCTTTTGCATCAGAACAAAAAGCATTGGTAAAAATGCCATTTATTCAAACTGGTATCAGACAAGAGGCCGTTTATGATTATTTTGTAAAGGGCGAAATTGAATTTGAAAAATTAAGCTTCTTTAAACATATCAATGAATTATTTCCCGCGCACAGCTTTGAGTTGCATGTCGAAACTGGTAATTTGAGAGAAGACAGATATTATGTTTTGGAATCTGCAACAAAGTTTGAAAAATTTGAAGATGAAAAATTTGAAATAGCAAAAAACAAAGTTAACGCCTTGTTAACTCATGCTATTAAACTCAGACTAAGGGCCGATGTTCCTGTTGGTGCTTGCCTCAGTGGTGGAATAGATAGCAGCGCCATAGTATCCCTAATGAATAAATTAAATACAGAGGCTGGAGTAAATGAAAAAATTCAATTATTTACCGCTTCATTTAATGATATTACAATTGATGAAAGTCCTTTTGCAGCGCGTGTAGCTGAGCAAACCCACAGCAAGTTTCATAGGGTTTTTCCTCAAGCAAATGAGCTATTAAATGATTTAGAAAATTTAATTTATTGTCAAGACGTGCCTATTTGGAGCACAAGTACATATGCACAATATCGTGTAATGCAAAAGGCTAAAGAAACAGGCGTAAAAGTGGTGCTAGATGGACAAGGAGGCGATGAATTGTTTGGTGGCTATCATACCTATTTTTACAACTATTGGGCTGAGTTACTAAAACTTTTTAAGTTGGGTACATTGCATCACGAAATGAAAGGATTTTTACCATGGCATTTGCGATACAACTTTTTTGCAAAACAACATTTAAGATTTTCCACCATTCGAAAAATGCCTGCTTTCATTCAATACCAAATCAATCGCAATTATTTTGGCGATTTATATTATCTCAACCCACAATTTTTAAATCAAAATAAAATGCGTTTAAAAAGTGAACCTGTACCCAAAAATTTGAATAAAATGTTAGCGCAGGAATTTACTAATACACGTTTAAAGGCTTATTTAAAATGTGAAGATCGTTGCAGTATGTGGCACAGTGTTGAATCACGCACCCCTTTTGCCGATGATATTAATTTAATTGAATATGCTTTTCAATTGCCCTCAACATTCAAAATTAAAAATGGAGTAAACAAATTCATTCTACGTGAATCATTAAGAGGCACAGTACCGGAGGTGATATTAAATCGCAAAGACAAAATGGGTTTTGCTACACCAAACTCACAATGGATAAAAAGTATTAAAGAGGCTGTGCGCCCCTATTTTGATAACAGCCTAAATGACTACTTTGATATGCACAAAATTAATCGAGATTTTAATCAAATGTTTAGTCACAATTTAGGACCAGATGATACAAGAACATTTAAGTTTATTGCCTTTGCAGTTTGGAAAAAAGTTTATGGACTATAACATATTTTGGGCGGCTGCCTCCCATGGGAGGCACCTGGCTTTTCACTCCAATCTTTTTGCGTAGGCAAAAAGGATTTCCGCTGCAATCCCTGCCGCAGCAGTATAACCCAAATTAATCAATAGGAGATTTAAAAAATCGAACTACTTGATTTAGTTGGGTTAATCCCGATTTAGAAAATGTTATCAGATTTGTAAAAATCTGATTTACAATTTCTTTATCGTTTACGCATTTCTAATGCGTAATCTGGGTATTACAATAAAGTAACATCAAGTATTCTTTTTAACCTCCACTTTTATACTGGATTCAAAAAGCCATGTAAGTATTAAAAAATTGTTTACACTTCTACTAAAATAATCTCAAGGTTAAGCTTAATAAATTTATTGCTCATTCTAAACTTCAAAACTCTTATCATGCCATTTCAATGCCAGAAAAAACAACAACGAAAATAATGATAAACTCCATAATCTAATAAAGTTTAATATAAGATGTTCACTGTGAATGAAATGAACAAAATACGGTAAAAATCCTAAAAGGAAATAAGCACATAAAATGCATATTTTCCAAAACATCGAAAAGTTTAACTCAAAAACAGTAAGCAAAACTATCAAGCAAAAAAGTAAATGATAAGTTGCAGAGCCATGCTCAAACAAAAGCAACAAAAGAGAAATTGAAGCAATAGCAACTGGTACAAACTTTTTGCCATTAATATATTTGTAACATGATACAAAGCAAAGCGAAATCCAAAATAATTTCCATAATATTTTAATGATAGAACCACTCAAATTACTGATAAAATAATGTTGTTGCATTAAATTCACTAATGCTTCTATGCTTTGATATTGTGAACTTGTGGCAATTTCGTTGGCAACTTTACCATGTATATAATTTTCAATAAAAACTTGAATAAAAGCCTTATAACATGCAATACCGCCAAAATAAAAAGTTATACAATGAAAAAATAAAAAAGTAAACAAAATGGCTGCTGAAATTTTAAACTGCTTTTTAAAAATAAAAAATGGAATAAAAAATAGTGGTAAAAACTTCATTGCAGCTACAATGCCCCATATCATTCCTGCAGATAAGAGTTTATCATTATGATATAAATACCAGCCAAATACTATAAAAAATACCATCAAAATATAAACTTGACCTAGCATTAAATCATTGTAAATATTAAAGCCACTAATCAACAACATAATGGATGCATCAATTAAATCAATTTTTAATTGCTCCGACATAAAATAGATAATACCAAAAGCAGCTATAATACTGAGTAAAATCCAAATTCTTTTAGCTATTAAAATTTCAAAAGGACTTAAATAAATTGTCATTAGCGCAGTGGTAGGTGGGTACATCACAAACAATCCCGCAGCATGCTGATTATACTTTTCAATATGATGCGAAAATTTTTGAATATCGTAGGCTTCATCAAGCTGCCCATTGAGCAATAATTTTGAACTCACATAATAATTTGGGAAATCGCTATTTGTTTGATTCCACCCGGCTTTTATGCCAAAATAAAAAAAAGGAAAAATCAAAAGCAATAGTAGAATAAACCTAAATTTGCGGTATAAAAAGTAAATTTTTTGTATCATTATTATAATTTTTAAAAATACAATTAAATTTTTGCAATTAAAAAATTACCTTATTCTTGTGGTGAAATGAAAGCGACTTTTTATCTAAATATATTATGTATTATAGCCTTAATTTTATTGCTTAATGAATCTTGTACTTATAATCATTTGCCTGAAAGCAATAATAAAATTATATTAAATTGGTATACTCAACCCGCAAATCAAACTAAAGAAGAATTCACTACTGGTTTAATATGGCTGTTTTCTTATTTGGGTGCTAAACTTCCTCAAAACCAATTTGGTGAAGCTATAAAATTTATAGCTTCCAATAAGGTAGAAGTCAATTTTGAAAAACTTGGCTTCCCCGATTTTTCAGTAAAGCATATAGAGAAATTGACGTACTTGATAAAAGAAACCGAAGAATATCAGAAAACCGGAGGAATTGATGCAGGTAGATTTTTTGGGTTATGCTTTAATAGCTCCTTTCATTATTATAAAATTACTGGCGCTAAAAATAGTTTTAATCAATTTAAGTCTAAATTCAATTCCTTTGTGTACAAAACTTTTGCTTGTGATACCTCGGCAGTAGCATACTCTTCTCGCTTTTTATATTACAATGTTGAAAACTCAAGTATTTTTCAAAACCTATTCTTTGCACAAGAGGGTAAAGGGTATTTTTCTGAAGGAAATTTTGTAAAATCTGAAATAATTGAAGCTTTTGATTATATGGAAAACGGTCAACCGCGATTTGCTATATATAATGAAATTGGTCAACTTTATGCGCCAAATAATCCGCTTGAACACCCTGCTGGAAAACCCGCTAAATGCATGTGGTGCCATGAGAGTGGTATGCAACATTAATATTTCCAACACCTGATATTAGTGGTTATGAAACCAGTGAAACTTTTACTTTAGACCAAAAAGTTTTTACCAATCGCTTAAAGGAATTTCATAAAAACACCAACTCTAAATTAGATTTTAGTCAAAAACAAAATCATAGTCAGGGCGAATTAATTTATCTTCAATTTTATGAGCCAACTGTTGCAAGATTAAGCCAGGAATGGCAATTGAACGAAAATACTGTAAAAAAAATGCTTGCTGGAATTCCTCTACATCAAAATCATGAATATCCATTTTTAAAAGAAGTTTACCATCGAAAAGACATTGAAAAGTATGCCCCTTTTAAAAGCATTGCTGTTACTGACGAAATGCGTGAATCTTCCTTTTTTGAACCTGACTTTTTAAATTAATACTTGCCAATATTAATTTTAAATTTACTGTAGCGTATTGCCGTAAATATTTGCGATACTGCTGCCGCTATAAGTGCACCTAAGTATCCAAACTGTAATTTTAATAACACTATAGAAATAATAGTATTAATAAAAATAGCAATGAACGCTGTTTTTAACACAAATTCTTCTTGCTTGAATTTATAAATTTCAAAAATTTTAACCGCATAAAAGTAAGGTGGCAAAACAATTCCAATACCTATTAAATATATATTCCATGAAACTTCAAAATGATAAACAAAAGTACAAAGAACATATAGTAATAGCATTGAAAACAACACTATGATTGGTGCCCACATAATAATTCTTTTCTGAAGCTCAGCAATAGATTGATATGAAAGTCTATATATATTTTTTACAAAAGGTGAAATTAGGAATGTACCAATGGCATGAACCAAAATAAAATAGGCATTAATAATTTGATATAAGCCCACATTCATATCTGATTCAAAAAAACTAATTATAATGAAATCAACCCTAGATTGCAGAAAACCAGCCATCCCAAGTAAAAAAAAACTATTTGCCTTTTTTATATAAACAATATCGAAACCTAACTTAGGTGACTTCAGTTCTTGCTTAAACAATATTATAAACAAAACAGCTCTTAAGGCATGATAAACAGTGTAAATAAATATCAAATCATTTATCCGATTAATTTCAAGCCTATACAGCCCCAAAATTAAAATACCAAACATAAAAAATTCAATCATCAATGCGTCCAAAAAATTTCTTTTGTAATTCAGCAATGCTTCTAATGATTGTGATACATGAATAGCAGTAATCCATATGGATAACAAAAAAGCAGTTTTAGGTGCAAATATGAAAAAGCTAATAGTCGTTGCTATTAATATTAATAAAACTCTTGTATTGAAAACTGCATAAAATGTTTTTGAAATCTTTGAAGGTTGTTCACTAAATGTGCGTAATAACAGCTCTTTATTTCCCCAAGAAACTATAATGCCTATAAACGATATATAAATGAGAAATGATGAAAACTCTCCCCAAAAAGTGGTGTCAAATTTTTTTATAATAATAATCGAAACAATGATATTAATTAATTGCGATGAAATCTGCTTAATTGCATTGCTAATAATTAAAGTAGTTCGTTTAAAAAATCTATGGCTAAACAAATTCAAATTTCAAAGAATTATTTGTATGTAAAAACCAAAATTTATGCAAATGAAAAAGCGATTCATTTTCATCTCTCAGTTGTTTATATTCTATAATTTCATTACAATATATGGTTTGATATTCCATTCTTATAATTTGTTTCAATCTCACTTTTTT
>DAORKI010000062.1:0-20157 GCA_035439485.1 Bacteroidia bacterium | reverse complement strand
CCAATGCCTAATGTGTATTCATTGCACCAATAGGTGTAGCAGGTAGTGCGATGAAATGGAATTCGGTTTGCCTTCAAAAATTTTTTTAATTGATGAGCAAAATGATCAGCTCTAATTAGCGTACTGAACAATGTTTTAACGATGTTTCTATTTATTTTTAGGCGATAATTTACTTTTATGATGCTTATTTCTTTCCAAAAATTATAACCAAAAAAGTGTCTTAAACCTTTTAATCTTTCCCAAAATCCTATGGTATATTCAAATTGAGCCACCACTACATTTGGTGGTAGTTGAAAATTAAAATGATGGCTGGCCTCTTTCGATAACTTTGGTACTAGAATATAAATTTTATCAAAATGTAGTGCATGGTGTTTTAATTCCGTTTCCAGAAAAGGCTCCCGAAGTCCGTAAGGAAAGGAGGCACTGACCAATATGAGGTATTTTTTTTTCAAATGATGTAACGTGCAAAAATAGTTTAATTGTTAAATAAGCAACAACATAATTGGTGATTATTACTATAAGGGGTTTTGAAGCATAGAAATTTTAACTTAAATTTGAGCCATAAAAGGATAAAAATGCTAGAAGAAGGGAATGTTTTAATTTTAGCTCCACATACCGATGACGGAGAATTGGGATGTGGAGGCACTATTTCGAGGCTGTTAGAGGAAGGAAACAAGGTTTTTTATTTGGCATTTTCTATTTGTGAAGAATCAGTGCCTGAAGGCTTTCCTAAAAATGCTTTAGAAACAGAAGTTAAGAAAGCCACAGCACATTTAGGAATAAATGCAGAGAATTTAATTCTTAAAGATTATCCTGTAAGAAAATTTAAAAGCTTTAGGCAAGAAATTTTAGAAGACTTGGTAAAAATTAGGGGAATTATTAATCCTACCACTGTTTTTATGCCTTCAAGTCGTTCCTTGCATCAAGACCATCAAACCATTTATGAAGAAGGAATGCGCGCATTTAAGCATTTTACATGTTATGGATACGATTTACCATGGGATACCATTAATTTTAGCACTACCTCGTTTTATAAGTTGGAAGAAAAACATATTCAAAAAAAATGCGAAGCTTTAAAGTTTTATGAAACCCAAAATTTTCGCACCTATTGTGATGATGATTTTATTAGAGGCTTAGCGCGTGTTAGAGGTGCTCAAATTGCAGTTAAATATGCTGAGGCTTTTGAGTTGTTGCGAAGTGTAAAGTAATTTGCTGGTATTTTGGTTGAATTAGTTCCTCTAGAAAAAAAGTACCTCGACATTGTATCCAAGTGGAATTACGATACTGATATAAATTTTTATTTCTCAAAACGCCCACCCTATAGCTATGAACAGCAATTAAAATGGCTAGAAAAAACGTTACACGATAGTACTAAAAAAAAATATATCATCATTCATCAGGCAAACCGAAAGCCAGTAGGAATGGTGAGTTTAATGAAAATCGATTTATTGCAACATAAAGCTGAATTTGGCATTACCATTGGCGAAAAAAACTATTGGGGAACTGGTGTTGCTAAGTCAGCAAGTAACATGCTTTTGCATTTTGCCTTTCAAATACTTCATTTGAATGAAGTTTATTTAACCGTTTTTGAGGCAAATACACGAGCCATTCAATTTTTTACGAATTTGGGTTTTATTAAAACAGGAAATAGTTTTACCAACGAAAACGGTACACAGTTAATAGAAATGAATTTACTAAAATTCAATTTTTTAGAACAACATCAATAAGCATGATTGTTGCTATTCATCAACCAAATTACCTGCCTTGGCTTGGTTACTTTCATAAAATGAAAAAGGCCGATGGTTTTATTTTTTTAGACAATGTGCAAATCCCTGGAAAGGGTTTATCCAACAGAAATTATATTAAAGGTAAAGATGGTGCAAAAGTGATGCTAAGTGTTCCATTAAATAAATCGAAAGGGGTGTTGAGCAACTATCTTGAAGCAATTCCTGATTATTCAAAAAAATGGCAGTTTACCCACCTCAATAAAATAAAAGATGCCTATATAAAAGCACCTTTTTTTGAAGAAATTTTTCCTTTAATTGAGCAAAGTATTTTAAATACACACGAGCATTTATGTGCGTTAAATGTTTCGCTAATTTTGTCAATTAGCAAGGCGCTTGATATTAATACCAAAATTTATTTCGCATCAAGTTTGTTAGATAAAGCACTCACGAAAAACGAACGTAATTTAGATTTATGCAAACAATTGAATGCCACCATTTATTTATCGGGGCAAGGGGCAAAAAAATATAATGATGAAGCCTTGTTTTTAAACCAACAAATAAATATACATTATCAAGCGTTTGTTTTGCCACCTTATACGCAAGTGAGTGATCATTTTATGCCTAATTTATCGGTTTTGGATACTTTGTTTAATTTAGGGATTGAAGAAACAAAGAGAATAATTGAAACATAAACTTCATTTTAGAAGTTAAGCAATTCAACTTTCTTACTCATTAAAAAATCGTTACTTTGTAACAAAAAAAAGCATGGCACACAAGGCAGGATTTGTAAATATTATCGGTAAACCAAACGCAGGAAAATCTACTTTAATGAACATTTTAGTAGGTGAAAAATTAAGCATAATCACATCAAAAGCGCAAACCACGCGTCACCGAATATTAGGTATTGTAAGTTCTGATGAACATCAAATTGTTTATTCTGACACACCCGGCATACTTACACCGCATTACAAAATGCATGAATCCATGATGAAGTTTGTTTACACTGCTTTGTCGGATGCTGATGTGCTATTACTCATTATTGATGTTACAAGCAAAGAACAATTAGAAGATGAGTTGATGGAAAAGTTGAAAAAATCGGGAAGTAAAATTGTAGTATTACTCAATAAAATAGATTTAATAAAACCCGAAGAGCTTGAAACAATCAGCACTGCCTGGGCCACGCTATTACCCGAAGCAGAAATTATTCCTATTTCGGCTTTAGAGAAATTTAATACCGATTATCTTACTAAAAGAATTGTGGCGCTTTTGCCCGATTCGCCTGCCTTTTACGATAAAGACCAATTAACTGACCGCCCCGAAAAGTTTTTTGTGAGTGAAATTATTCGTGAAAAAATATTGTTGAATTACGATAAAGAAATTCCCTACAGTTGCGAAGTGTATGTTGAGAGTTTTAAAGATGAACCTAATATTTTAAAAATTAGGGCATTAATATTTGTATCGCGCGAGTCGCAAAAGGGTATTATCATTGGACATCAGGGCTCAGGATTAAAACGTGTGGGTACACAAGCCCGCATTGATATTGAAAAGTTTTTTGATAAAAAAGTATTTCTTGAATTGTTTGTGAAAGTAAAGAAAGATTGGCGAAATAACGACTACATGCTGCGCCAATTTGGGTATGAGGAGTAAAAAATAAGGCTTGCAGTAATAATACCACAAGCCTTAGTACACAATAACGATTTATTTACTTATTGCTTTACAATTTTAAAATTAATGCTTTTGCCATCTTCCAAAATGGAAATGAAATAAATTCCATTAGGTTGATTTGCAATATCAATAATATTATTATTTAAGTCATACACTACTCTATCTCCAATAAGGCTATATACTTTGATTTGGTTATTATTAAAAAGCCTTTCTTGACCATTTAAAATTGTAGATTTTAATTTAAATTTACCATCATGTGAAGGATTTGGAAAAATAGAAATTTGACTCTCTGGATTAGTTGAATTGTTCTCAACTTCAGTAACAACTGTACACAGAGAAATAACATTTACAGCTGTATTTTGAGTGGATGTTGTTCCATCTCCCAATTGACCAAAAACATTTCTTCCAAAAGAAAATAAAACATCATTTGCATTCATTGCCAAGGTGTAATTAGTGCCTCCATCAATTGCCACAATTCCCGTTAAGTTAGATACAGCAACAGGAGTAGAACTATCTGTAGTAGTGCCATTTCCTAAATTTCCGTAAGTATTTCTTCCCCAAGTAACCACAGTGCTATCACTTTTAATAGCTATCCCATGAAAAGCGCCACCAGCAATTGCAGTGGCATCTGTTAATCCACTAACTTGAACAGGGATGCTTGAATCCACAGTATTACCATTTCCTAATTGTCCGTACAAATTTTCGCCCCAACACCAAACTGTGTTATCTGATTTTAAAGCAATGGAAAAATATCTTCCAGCAGCAACATCAACCACATTGTTTAGCCCAGTTACTTGAACTGGAGTATTGCTATCAACAGTAGTTCCATTTCCCAATTGTCCATTGGTATTTTTACCCCAAGCCCAAACTGTTCCATCGTCTTTAATGGCTAAAGTATGATACTCGCCACCAGAAATTGCAATAACATTACTTATACCGCTCACTTGTAAAGGAACATTACTATTATTGTTTGTCCCATCACCTAATTGTCCTTCGGAGTTACGACCCCAAGTCCAAACTGTACCATCAGCTTTAAGTGCAATTGAATGGTAAGCTGCTGTTCCACCAGAAACTGCAATAATATTATTCAAACCTACAACCATAACAGGTATACTATCTTCAACATTTGTTCCAATGCCAAGTTGTCCATATACGTTGGAACCCCAAGCATACACTGTGCTATCATTCATAAGTGCAAGGGTGTGTTGATATCCTGCATCAACAGATTTTACACCAGTTAAATTAGCTACAGGAACAGGTGTAGAAGTTGCAGCAGAATTTGTTGTGTTGTTCCCTAATTGTCCAAAACTGTTTGCACCCCATGAGTTTAAAGAAGAATTTGCATTACAGATGTACAAAGAATGAGACCAACCTGCTGTAATTTTGTGCATAATTGGATTTGCTGCTGATGTTTGAGTCACACACAATCCAACAGTTGGAACAGGGCTGTAATAGTAGTTTCCAGAGGTGTCATTTCCTAATTGACCATAAATATTTCTGCCCCATGCGTATATAGAATCAGTTGCAGTTAAAGCAAAAGAATAATTTGTACCTGACACAATTTCAACTGCATTGTTTATTCCAAGCACTTGAACAGGAATTGAAGAAGCTGTTTGAAGGCCATCCCCAAGCTGTCCATCAACACCTCTACCCCAAGCGCGAATACTTCCATCAGATTTTAAAGCCAATGCGTGGAATGCAGAGCCAGCAATTGCTGTTACCTCATTAAGTCCAACTACTTGAACTGGAGTTAATTTTTGTGTTGTTGTACCATCTCCTAATTGACCATCGGCATTTTGACCCCATGACCAAACTGTGCTGTCACCTTTTAAGGCAAAGGAGAAATATCTTCCACCTTTAATATCAGTTATGTTGGAAAGATGCTTTACTTTCACAGGGATTGAACTATTTGTGGTAGTGCTATCACCAAGTTGACCATTGCTATTTCTTCCCCATGCCCAAACTGTTCCATCTGCGCGTAAAGCAAGAGAGTGATACTCACCACCAGCAATGGCTATGATATTGGTTAAATTACTCACTTGAACTGGAACATTTGAATTAATTAATGTTCCATTACCAAGTTGACCTTCCGTATTTTTTCCCCAGGTCCAAACCGTGCCATCAGCATTTAATGCTAATGAGTGAAAACCAGCCTGTCCACCAGAAATTGCAATTACTTGATTTAGCCCTAATACTTGAACTGGTGAAGTATTGGTAATATTTGTTCCATCACCCAATTGCCCCCAAACATTACTGCCCCAAGTCCATACAGTACTATCAGGTTTTAAAGCCAAACAATGCTGATATCCGGCTCTAATTGATTTTACATTTGCGATACCATTGACTTGATTTGGTGTAGGATGTGGATTTAAATCAATAACACCATTTCCTAACTGACCGCATGTGTCAGCACCCCAAGCATTTATTGTACTTCCATTGTTGCATAGGTACAATGAATGTGACCAGCCAGCAGCAATACTATGAGAAGTAGGATTTGCATCAATATTTGGGCACAAGCCAATTGTTGGAACTGGGCTATAATAGTAATTTCCAGAGGTGTCGTTACCTAATTGACCATAAATATTTCTTCCCCAAGCGTAAATTGAATCAGTTGCAGTTAATGCAAAAGAATAGTTTGTACCTGAAACGATTTCAACAGCATTGTGAATAGATAATACTTGAACAGGAGTTGAGGATGCTGTTTGAAGACCATCACCAAGTTGTCCATCAACACCTCTGCCCCATGAACGTATTGTTCCATCATCTTTCAATGCTAGGCAGTGAAAAGCAGAACCAGCAATTGCTACTACTTGATTTAAGCCAGTAACTTGAACAGGTGTAAGTCTTTGTATAGTTGTTCCATCGCCAAGTTGCCCATCAGCATTTTGACCCCACGACCAAACTGTTCCATCATTTTTTAATGCAAATGAGAAATATCTTCCCCCTTTAATATCAGTGATACCAGAAAGATACATCACTTGCACTGGAACTGAACTATTTGTTGTTGTACTGTCACCAAGTTGACCGTTGCTATTTCTTCCCCACGCCCAAACTGTTCCATCGTTTTTTAATGCTAACGAATGGTACTCACCACCTGCTATTGCAATAACGTTTGCGAGTCCTAAAACTTGTACAGGAGTGTTTGAGTTATTAAGTGTTCCGTCACCTAATTGCCCTTCCGTATTTTTACCCCATGTCCAAACAGTTCCGTCTGATTTTAAAGCAATAGAATGATATCCGGCTTGGCCGCCAGAAACTGCGATTACATTGTTAATTCCAACAACTTTAACTGGTGAAGTTGAGGTAATATTTGTTCCATTGCCTAATTGACCAAATGTATTGCTTCCCCATGTCCAAACAGTGCTATCCTGCCTCAATGCAAGGCAATGTTGATAACCAGCCCTTATGGCTTTTACATTTGTAATATTATTAACTGTTTTAGGCAAATCATGTGGGTTCAAATCAATGATCCCATTACCTAATTGTCCTGAGGTATCTGCCCCCCATGCATTAACAGTACTACCATTATTGCAAATGTAAAGTGAATGTGACCATCCGGCAGCTATTTTTTGTGCATTAACTTTAATAGCAGAAAAAATAAGTAGGAATAAAAATGTTGATTTAAGTATTTTGTTGTATTTCATTTTAGAATTTTTAAAATTATTAGTTATTGCTTTATCAACTTTTGATAAATTGTTTCATTTCCATTAGATACACTCAAAATGTATAGGCCATTTGCTTCATTTGAGAGATCGATTT
This sequence comes from Bacteroidia bacterium, assembly GCA_035439485.1. Taxonomy (GTDB): domain Bacteria; phylum Bacteroidota; class Bacteroidia; order UBA4408; family UBA4408; genus CAIKXD01. Next base: position 13,006 of record DAORKI010000062.1, on the reverse strand, counting down.
GGATTAAGTTATTTGTTGGATTTAATTGATAAACAATTGCACCAATTGAATTGTACACTTGTATTGTTGCATTATTATCAAGCGGATTTATTCGGTTTAATTCAACATTGAAAATTCCTGAATTTGATGGATTGGGATAAGTTTTAGTGTGTATATTTTGGCTTTGATTCTCAACACCTAAAAAAAGTATTGGACACATTATAGTGGATTGAAAAGGAGAATTTCTTTGTGTAAAAGTTCCATCTCCCAATTGCCCACTTAAATTTCTGCCACATCCCCAAAAAGTACCATCACTTTTTGCAAATAAAGCAAAATTAGTTCCAGCTGCTATTCTTACAACATTAGTCAAACCAACAGATTGAACAGGGGTTGAACTGTTTGCCGCTGTTCCATCTCCAAGGTTGCCATAAGTATTTCGACCCCAAGCCCAAGCGGTTTCATCTGATTTAATAACATGACACTCAAACGCACCACAAGTAATATCGATAACATTATTTATTCCGCTCACTTGAATTGGGGAAGGGCTGTCGGTTGTAGTTCCGTTTCCTAATTGACCGTACAAATTTTGTCCCCAAGTCCAAACGGTTCCATCACTTTTAAGTGCCATTGAAAAAAACCTTCCTGCTGCAATTTTAGTAACTCCTGAAAGTACTTGAACAGGGGTAGTTTGGTCAGTAATTGTAGTGCCATTTCCAATTTGTCCATATTCGTTATCACCCCATGCCCAAACTGTTCCATCGCTTTTTAAAACTAATACATGGTATGTGCCTGCTTTAATTGAAGTTACTCCATTGAGTCCACTAATCTGCGTAGGGATTAATTTATCTACCAATGTTCCGTCACCTAATTGCCCATCAGCATTCCAACCCCATGTCCAAACGGTACCATCATTTTTAAGTGCTGTTGAATGCCAACCACCTGCTGATATTGCACTCACATTAGAAATAGAAGTCACCTGAGCAGGTGTACTTATACTAGTTGTTGAGCCATTGCCTAATCCACCATACAGATTACTACCCCAAGACCATACTGAACCATCATCTTTTAAAGCCATAGAATGAGCTTCTAACTGATCTCCACCACCAGAAACTGCAGCACAATTAGATAAGCCAGGTGTTATTGGCGTGTTTGAGTCAACATTGGTACCATTTCCAAGTTGTCCAGTATCGTTTTCTCCAAATGTTTTTACGGTTCCATCATTACAAATTACTAATGAGTGCCAACCGCCAGCAGCAATGGTTTGTGCCATTGTATAGTTGGTTATTATTAAAAAAAGTAATTTTAAACTGAATGTAATTTTTAAGTATTTTATTTTCATTTCATTGATTGTTAAAATTGTTATTTAAAATCTTGCTCTAATCGATGCAATAATGTTTCTTCCGGGAGCATTTATACCCGAAGAGTAAGGTCGATATAAGATGTCTAAAATGTTTTCGATACCAGCTGAAATCATCACAAACTCATTCACAAAATAGGCAGCTTTAAAGTTTAAGGTATACCAACTTGCACAATAATTAAATCCTAATGAATCTTTAGCATAAGATGTTGCAACACGCTCTGTTAGTGCTAAATCTTCATAGTTCATTCTTCCATTATAAAACGAATAGAAATCTAATTTTATTTTTTTGGTTTGGTATGTTAAATGAGTACTACCAAACCAAGGAGCTGCATGTCTTAGAGGGTAATAAACTAAACTGTCAGGACTTTGCTCTTCACCTTTTTGATAAGAAAATGTGCTTTTTAAACCTACACCTTTGTACATAAATTCAAGACCTGCTTGAGTTCCATAGACATAAATTTTTGTTACATTTTGAATAGCTTGTACAATGCTTGAGTTCCCATAATATTTAATTGTGGTTTGACCGTTGAATTCAAAATTTTTGCGCACCATTGCATCTTCTAGCCAAGTGTAATAAGCTGCAAAATCAAGCCTTAGAAAGCTCCAAAATGTTTTAACCGAACCAATTTCTAAATTATATACTGTTTCGGGCTTTAAATTTGGATTGGGTACAACTAAATAGCCTGGAGTTGATTCGAATACTTTACCCATATCATCAATGTTTGGGGCTCTATATCCTGATGAACCATTTAAATATACTTGCCAATTTTCTTTAGGATTAAACACAAAACCAAAACAACCATTAAATGCATCATTTTTCATTTTTGTTTCTGTAAATGGAAAAGGGAAAAAAGTGGTATCAAATTTAGCCTTAATCAAATAATTGCTGTATCGTGCTCCAGCATTAAAAACCAGTTTTTTTGTCAACTTATACTTTAAATTAACATAAGCGCCATTTGATTCCCAGGTTGATCCATTGGGGTATCGTGTGACAGTTGAGTCAACTTTTTTGGTCAATGTATGTGTAAAGGTTGCCTCTGAACCAACTGTGTTTTTAATTGTTTCAACACCATAAAATACATCCAATTTTTTTCCAATTTTTTTATCAAAATCTAAGTTTAAAGAGAGGGCATCCACTGTTTCTTTTTGCATTCGTTTTTGCCTAAATCCAAATTCTCTATCGTAACGACTTTCTTCAAAGTATTGTAGAGCCCCAATTGCTCTTACCTGATCATAAATAATATTAGGTTTTGTATGAATAATTCCAATTCTATGCATGTTCCATTTTTGAGGTCCATAATACCATTCAGCCCATCGCATTTTGTTTTTATAAGGCCCGCCTTGTGTTTGAATAACATAAAGTCTATCATAGCGATTATACTTTGAAGTTTCAGAGTAATGAAAGGCATAGTCAATATCCCAATATTTATTTGGTTTAAAACCTATTTTTTGCATGAAATTAATTTGACTATACTTTGAACCGACCTGCAATGTTGAGTCTTCATTTTTAACCTCATAGTCTTTGTTATCAATAGTTTGAACATATTTTGTTCTGTAAAATGAATGTACGCCAGGTGTTGGCTTAGTATAAAGTGCAAAAAACGGGAAGCGATTTATTCGTTTACTTGCAAATGTTACACTATCCGCAGAACCTGATCGTAAATCACCATAATCAGCTTGAGTGAAGCTGGTTACAAATGCAAGCTTTTTTGTACCTATTTTAACATCCAAATGACCCGTTCTTTCACTATTTGCACTTGACATACGCATTAAAGCATTTCCTGAAGAAATAAATTTATTAGTAGAATCTGCATATTTTGGTGAAAGGGTTCTAAAGTCCATTACTCCACCTATAGCATCGCTTCCATACATCACACAACCAGGGCTAAAAAGTATTTCAGTACTTTCCAAGGCATTTGCATCTAATGAAATTACATTCTGAACATTACCTGCTCTAAAAATGGCATTATTCATTCTTATTCCATCAATAACCATTAAAACTCTGCTAGTGGCCATACCTCTTAACATTGGCGACCCGCCACCTAATTGGCTTTTTTGGATAAATACATAACCACTAGTACCAAGTAAATCGGCAGTTGTTTGGGGATTTTGAAATGCTACTTCTTTCATGTTAATTTTCTCAATTCTATTAGGAGTATCCATTTTACTTTCCGACCATCTACTTGAAGAAACAATCACTTCACCCAAATTGATAGGATTTTCAGTTAATAATATTTTAAATTTCATTGACTCAATCTCTGATTTAGCTATTGCCTTTGGTAAATAGCCAAGAATTTTAAAATAAATACTGTCGCTAAAAGCAAATTCAGCCATATTAAACTGACCTTTTGAATTTGAAATGATTGTTTTTATTGGATTTAATGAATAAACTGATACGCCTGGAATAGTTTGTTGTGTGGTTTTGTCAATAATGGTAACCAATTGAGCCTGAGCTACAACTGATAACAAAACAAACAAAATTGAAATAGGAAAAAGTTTCATGTAAAAAAAATACTGTTTGGATTAATGGGTTCGAAAAAACATTCATTTGCATTATTAACAAAAACAATACATTATAAATATAAATAAGTGATAAAAAATTGCATTATGAAACGATAGCAGTATTGCTACAATTTAAAAAAGCAAAATTTTTAATAGGTTGATGCCTTTAAAAATTAATATTTATTTATACTTATGGAATTAATCAAATGTGGATTTGTATAATACCAAGATCCAATATTTGATTTAGGCCAACCAGGGTGGGGGAGTTTTCGTTGCGCTAAAAACTTTTATGATATTAAAGCTATGATAATATTTTGTTTTTTTAGTATAGAAGTAAGGCGCTATAATTTCAATATTTTCAGATAATGGCGCTTGAAAAAGCAATAAACTTAAAGTGCTCATTTTTGATGCATCATTGTCTTTTTTATTTTGCTGATGCATTAATTTTCCAATGTAATGTAAAATACCTTTTTCGCGTGTATCGTTGATGGCGTTGACATAAACACTGTCTGCTTTATAGACTACATTTACAACATCGTAACGTTTGTCTTGCCAATCAAATTCACTTCCTTGTTTTAAAGTTTGTTTAAAGGTGTTTTTATGAAAAACAAGTTTTTCAGTTTTTGATGATTTCATTAATTGGTGCGACATTTCGTACTTTGCATCTAATTGCAATAACTTTAATGCCAACATTACACTGCTAAAGTTAAATAACAGAAAACCTAAAAACAGATATATAAATGCTTTTTTCACTTTTTAGAGATGCAATGATATGAAAATATGTTGTGTAGTACAAAAAATGAACTTTTTATTTCATGAAATTGAGCTAATCCAAGTGTATCAATGCTTAAATTTACTATGAGTTTATATTTGCAAAAAAAAATCTAAAAAATGGTTATTCCACAAAGTACATATCAATTTCGCCTTTTCCTTTGGCTTTTACTTTGCCTCGGTAAACACATTTAAATTTACTTTTTACTATTTCATAGGTAGTTTGACTGATATTAACTTTTCCTACCTCGCCACTGCTTTCCATTCTGCTTGCCGTGTTTACAGTGTCGCCCCAAATATCGTAGGTAAATTTTTTAACTCCAACAATACCAGCAACAACAGGCCCTGTATGCACCCCAATACGAATTTCAAAATATGGTTGGTTATTTTTCATTTTGTTAATTTTAGCATCATCAATAAATTTTTTTATTTCTAAGGCTGCATTTACCACATCAAAAGCATGCGTATAATTGGGTGTTGGCAGCCCGCCAGCAGCCATGTAAGCATCGCCAATGGTTTTAATTTTTTCGAGTCCATATTTGTGCATAATGTTGTCAAAGTTGGTAAAACATTCATGCAAATCATTTACTAAATCTTTTGGTGAAAGTTTTTCACTAATATCGGCAAAACCTTTAAAATCGGTAAACAACACGGTTACATTTTCAATGAGCCTTGTTTCAGATGTGCCATGTGTTTTAAGCTCTTCAGCAATTTCGGCTGGAAGGATGTTGAGCAACAAATCGTCACTACGTTTTCTTTCTTTATTGATATAGTTTCTTTGCTTATATACAATGATTGAAAATGTTAAGGTGATGGCAAAAAGTGCAATTAAAACATTTCTGAATTTTTTTTGATTTTCGATTTCAGTTTCTTTTTGAAATAATTCAGCTTGTTGTTTTTCGAGTTCAATTTTTTCTTGCACACCAGCAATCATCATGAGGTTGGTTTCTTTTTGAGCACTATCAATGGCTGCAATGGCGGTATCTAAAAAAAGATAGGCTTCATTAATTTGATTATTAGCTGCCAAAATTTTCGCGAACTTTGGAAACAAGCGTGCTTTGGTATGAAAATCTTTATCTTTTTTTAAGTTGTAAAAATGTAGTGATTGCTTTTGATATTCAATTGCTTTTTGAATGTTATTTGTTTTTAAATAAATCTCAGCTAAGCCTGCCAAAGCATGCGCTAAATCGCCATATTGATGATATTTTTTACTTATTTCAATATTTTTCATGAGTAAAGGCACAGCTTCATCATAGCGTTTTTGGGTGGAATAAACATCAGCCACGTTGCCACTTAAAATGCCTTCCCACACTTCTTCATTATTTTCTATCGCCATTTGTTGTGCTTTACTGAAATAATAGATAGCCGAATCGTATTGTTTCATACTTCTGTAGCATAATGCAAGCGTGTTCATTCGAGTTGCTTTGCCACTTTGAAACATATTTGGTGGAACTGCTTTCCAAGCTTCTTTGTAAATAGATGCTGCTTTTTTGAAATCTTTAAAGAAATAAAAAATCCTTCCGTATTCGTAGTAATAGTCCTCAAGGTGAGGAAAATCATTAACCTTATATTTGCTGTACATCTCATGCGCACTGTAGTGATAGCGCATTGCTAATGCATATTGTTTTTTATAGAAATAGGATGTTGCAAGTAAAAACATGGCATCGGTGTGCACATATTTTAATTTCTCAGCGTTTTTTGAATTAATAATTTCTAATAATTTTAATTCAGAGAGGCTATCTAATTTGTTATCATTGGTACGAAGCATGATTCGGAATTCGTACAAAATGAAATTGAGTTTTAATTGTTCATCATTTTGCTTTGCTGCCCAATTTTTAAGTTGATTAAAACTTTGAACCTGTTGTTCCTTGGACTTATCGCCTAATTTATTAATAATTGAATCTAGCGCAAAACGTTGCATAGCGTAATTTGCGTTAACTAAATAATCATAGGAATTGTTTTGTTGAGCAAACAATGTGTTACAACAATAAAATGCAAAAATGATGAGGTATATTTTTAATTGCGAAATGAATTGCATAATTGAAATAAAAACGCCTAAAGATACGTTTAAATCACATTTATTGCATCGCTTACAAAATACATGTCAATTTCACCTTTATTTTTTGCTTTAATTTTACCTCGGTATTCGCAATTGAATTTGTTTTTTACCAATGCATAAGTGGTTTCACTTATATTTACTTTTCCTGCTTCACCGCTCGATTCCATGCGGCTGGCAGTGTTAACCGTATCGCCCCAAATATCGTACTGAAATTTTTTAATTCCAACAATTCCTGCTACTACATTTCCAGTATGAATTCCTATACGAATTTCGAAAAAGTTATTGGAAGAATCGTTTGAAGAAGAATTTTTATGTGTTAGCATAAAGTTTCGCATTTCTAAGGCAGCGTTTACCATATCTTCGGCATGTGTTTGATTAGGCGTTGGTAAGCCACTTGCAGCCATATAGGCATCGCCAATTGTTTTTATTTTTTCGATGTTATATTTTTCGCAAATTCTATCGAATTCGCTAAAGCAGGCATTAATTTCTTTTACTAATTCTTGTGCAGTTAACTTTTCGGCAATGTTGGTAAAGCCTTTAAAATCGGTAAAAAGAACGGTAACATTTTCATAGTTACGCGCATCGGCATAACCTTTGTTTTTCAATTCATCAGCCACTTCGGCAGGTAAAATATTGAGTAATAATTCTTCGCTTCGTTTTTTTTCTTTTTCGATGCGATTTCTTTGTTTAAGAAAAATAAGGGCTGATAATAAAACGATACCAAAACCGATAATAAAGCCATTTCGAACAGTTTTTTGCTTCGCTATTTCGGCTTTGTTGATACTGTCTTTTTTATCTTGTTCGCTTTTTAGTAAGGATTCTTTTTTATCGTATTCGTATTTAAATTGTGTTCTGATAGCATTTTTACGATTGTTGTCATTTTCAACGCTGTCGCGCATTTTGGTGTACAAATCATTCATAAGTAAAGCCTCTTTCCAGTCTCCATTATTGCGATAATATTGTTGCAAATTATAAGCGGCATTCTTAATGTCGGTAGGGTAACCTAATTCTTGAGAGAGTTTTAAAGAGCGATTAAGAAATTGCTCGGCCTTTTGGGTTTGATTGGTTTGTAAATATAGCTGACCACATAAATTTGTAACACGTGCCAAACCCCATTTGTCATTTACACTTTCAAATACTGCAAGACTTTTTTGAAAAGCTTCCTCGGCTTTTGCAAATTCTTTTTTCTTGAAATAAATATTACCTACATTTTTTAATGAATTTGCCACCCCAATTTTATCGTCAATGATGGTGCGTTCGGTAATTGCAGCGTTGTAAAATGAAAGTGCCGAGTCCAGCATATTTTTTTCTTCAAGCAAACCACCAATAGCATTCAATGTGTATGCTGCATTGTATTTATCTCTAATTTTTTGATGTATGGTCAAACATTTTTTGAAACATTTGAGCGCTTCATTATATTCTTTTATTTCGCGGTATATACTGCCAATATTCATCCAAACAACGGCAAGGCCTTCATCATCTTTACTTAATTTTACACTTTCATAAATTTTTAATGCATTCATATAGCTGTTGAGCGCTTCAGCAATTTTACCTTGCCCTTGAAACAACATCCCAATATTGTTTTTTGTTACAGCAAGGCCAAGTGAATCATGAATTATTTCTTTAATTTTTAAACTTTGAACATGGGTTTGATATGCTTTTTCGAAGTCGCCATTGTCTTTATAAATAGCACCTAGGTTATTTAAAATAGTAGCCTGTTGTTTTAGCATATTGTTTTTATGCGCCAATGTAAGTGCTTGTGTGTTATATTGAATTGCTTTTTGTATGTTGCCATTTTGCTCTTGTAAATAGGCTAACCAACCCATAGCTTCTATAATATATTTAGGGTTATTTGATTTTTGTGCTAAAGCTAAACCTGATTCACAAAATTTGATTGATAAATCAATAGATGTGTTCATGTATTCAGCAGCTATCATGATGTTGGCATCAATTTTTGCTGTATCGTTTGCATTACTTTTTATGACTTGTTTAAGCGAATCTACCTTCCAAAAGTTTTGGGCACTAAGCTGGTAAATTGGCAAAATAAGTAGTAGAAGAAATAAGCAAAAAAATCTATACATTTAGGTTTGTGATTTTCATTTTCAAAGATATATGAATTTGCTTAATTTTTTAATTGTGCGCGGTGAATGATTTACATAGATTTTATAGAAAGGTTAAATTCTAATTGTATTTGATTAAGAATGATGAGCTGTATCTGTATTTATGTTAAACTAATGAAATGGACAAGCTTAATAATGTTATTTTCAAAAATGGATATGGCTCCTTTTGCAGTGTAATTCTGCTCATGCCCATTGCCTCAAAAGACATATTTTTATGACCCTTTTAAAAATAGGAGGCTTTTTCGTACTTATCTTCTTGTGCATTTACTATGAATGCAGCTAAAAAATGTATAAAAATCATACCAATGTGAAATAAGTAGGTAATAGCCCAAATTCATTTCACTAAATTTGTACTAATTTCCTTTTTATCGGCATTTACCAATATAAGATTTATGAATTATACCAATAATTTATAAATTACATTGGTATAACTTGTTTCATCAAATAAAATTAAGTTTAATTGATTTTATAAATATTACTTACTTTTTTCCATCAACTCAATCCGTTTTTTCAAAGCCTCGTTCTCTTTGCTTAATTGAATTACATAAAGCACCAATTCTTCAATTTTTTGCATTTGAATTTTTTGCATTTCGCTAATGTCTAATCCCTTTTCTTTCAATATGACTCCCTTTGACGGTGTCTCATTTATTAATGCTTTCAATCAATTTTTTACAAATTTAAAGCATAGTATTTTATGCTCACTGGAAAGTGTTATAAAGTAAATTCCATTGGCAAAAATCGAACAATCTATATTGTTCATTCTTGAATTTAGAATTTGACTTAAAATAATCTTCCCTACGCCATCTTTCAAAATTAAAGCATAGTTTTCATCTATCAAATTGGCGAAATAAAGCTTATCATTTGTTGGATTGGGATATAACGTTATTTCTTTTGCAGATTCTTTAATTGCTTCGTTGATTTCATCTTTATCATGTTTTAGGTTATCAAAATTAAATGGTGTCATGGTACTTTCTTCTTCCTCGTAATTCGAATATCTTCCTGGGCAAGGAACAACGTCAACATCATAAGTCCCATCATTAGGATCAAAACCTGGCCCCACTTCAACAAAACTACCTCCTCTAAAAAGTACATCGGCATTGGATGTTAAACTAACTACGCTAGCGGGTAAAGTTGCAACATGAACAGCATGTGTGGCAACAAATCTTTTTTGGTCTGGGCCTCCAAGTGTAACGTTATCTATATATATATCGTACTCGCAACATTCTTTAGGAATTTTAATACCTGAATTATCATTAATGAAAGGAGGAATAATAAATGGATTGATTAAATCTGGATCTGAATATGATTCGTCATCGACAAATACTTGCACATTTCCATGCGTAGTCTTGCATTCGTTTTCTAAAGTGACTTTAAAAATATAAACTCCATTAGCAATGTAAGCTCCATTTGAATTTGTTCCATCCCAATAAATTCTATTTTTAATTCCATTGGTTGCAAATACTTCTATGACTCTAACAACTGCACCTGTAGCCGCAATAATATCAATTTTAACATGTGATACATTGTCTAGTCCGTCTACCCACCAAGGTGTATAAACATTATGATTTTCTGGTGAAGAAATTGCGTTTATTACACCACTGGTTTGGCTGCAATTGTCTTCTGCACATCCTGTTTGATAAAACCTAAAGCCATCTAAACAAATATAACTATCGCACATATCAAGGTTATCATTGGTTTCGAAAATAACATAATTATAATCCTCTGCATCACTTGGAGCATCAAAGTCAATGGAAACTTTTGTCCAAACGCCCAATGGGTATGAACTAAGATTAATTGGTATATCTGCAAGGTGGTAAGTTGGTTTATCTTCATTTTTATGATCATTGGCTAAATCTGTGCACCATTCGATACGATTATTTGTATGGTCTTCATATTTCATTTTCTTTTTTCTTAACATAATACTTAGTAAGGTGTAACTAGACCAATTACCGCCAGAAGGACTATTTTTTAGTGGTTGAATATAAAAGCTAATTGTATATTTTTTACCTTCTATAAGTTCCGCTACTTCACTAAATTCTTGTTGTATCAATTCTGCTTGACCCATTCCCACATAGTTGTTTCCTCCATGTGGACTAACAACAAATCCTGTAGTTGCATCAAAGGCTCTGAAGTTTGTTGAAGACGAAAAAAAATCTGGCGAATGATGATCTGTTCCTAATGCTGGAGGATACTCAGAATTATTTGAGGGGGCTTTAAATATATCCTCTTCCCAATAATCTACAAATTTAAACTGAGATAAATTATTAGGTTCATAAGTTTCAGCTTCATTGGTTTTATATTCAAAGCCAGCGTTACGAATTAAATTCTCAGTTTGGCAGATTGCTAAGCTTGGTGCTAACAATAAAATAACTATTAATTTTCTCATGATTATAAATTTTTATAACTGAACCCTATTTTCGTTTGAAAGTATTCTTTATTTTCAACCTCAAATTCAACCAAAGCATGCACTTCACCTTTTATTAATTCAAATAGGGTTCTTTCATATCTTAAAGCATATCTTACTCTAACATATTTAAAATTTAAGTAACTAAAACGATTTGGGAAGAGATGTTCAAGCGAGCCAATTCCTATTCCTATGTAATCCTTTTTGTGCTCATATATAAAATAAGTTGTTAATATTAAAACATCATAATTTCTTATTTTCAATCGTGTTGTATTAATACCAGGAACAATAATTGGTGTATCAACCAATTCATATTTATAATTCAACATTTTAAACTGAATGCCTGTATTTAAATAAAATGACTTATTTAACTTGATGCATTTAAATACACCAATTTGTGAAGAGTATGAAGGGCGCGGGATATAGCCAGTTCTTATAAATCCTGTAGTAGGTGTTACTTTCATATAGGGATAGGGCTCCTTTTGCAGCGTAATACTCCTCATGCCCATCACTTCAAACGACATATTTTTGAGGATACGCTTAAAAACAGGAGGCTTTTTCTTGTAATCTTCTTCTTGTGCATTTGCTATAAAGCTGGCCAATAAAAGACTAATAAAAATGATTTTTTTCATCCAAGTAATTTGTTTTTGAATGCTTCGACAAAAACTACTTACTATTTTCAATCAACTCAATCCGCTTTTTCAAAGCCTCGTTCTCTTTGTTTAATTGAATTACATAAAGTACCAATTCTTCAATTTTTTGCATTTGAATTTTTTGCATTTTGCTAATATCAACTCCCTTTTCTTTCAATTCACTTTCTTTTGGCACAGCTGGCAAATGTTTGTTTGTAGCAATAAAAGTGTTAAGTTCATTGATTGACATTAATTCATAACTTGGTTCAAATACCATATCTGCCCAAGAATCTAAATCAACTCTTAATTTTCGGCATCTTATTTTACCATCTACTACAAATTTATAATCACTTAAGTTACTGGCATTCGGATCAATTCCAATGCCTAATTTTCCATCGGCTGTCAACTTCATTTTTATTTTAGAACTTACAACAGTTTGGTCAGAAAAGGTTTGGTCTGTACCTCCTGTGGTACCAAAATTACAAAACATTAAATCGCCAACGGCATTTGTATATATAATATTGCCACCATTGTTAGCATTGTCGCCTTTTACGGTCCATGTATTTCCATTTCTACTGGTATTAAAACCAATATAGGAAGTCCCCCAATTCATGCTAGAGCCCGCAGCTGAACCAATTGTAACACTATTGTTTACATCTGTTTTAATACCTAATACTCCTTGAGGTGTATTTGTTCCTATACCTAATGTGCCTGTTATTAACCCATTTCCATTTACTTCTAATTTTTGATTTGGATTAAGGACACCAATCCCCAAATTATGATTTACAATTAAATTACCACCATTGCTATTGCCAACCACCACATCCTTACCACAAAGCGTATTAATGAGCAATTTGCTAGTAGAGTAGGCTTGATTTCCATTATCATCAATTTGGTTGGTTTCAATGGCTCCATTGCAGCCATAAAGCCCAACATACAACGTTGGGTCACTTGCGCTACACAAACCACTATTTTGCACCAATGACTTTACTTTATACACTGCACCACCATTATAAACATTTACCCTTTCTATATTCAATGGGTCAATACAAGTGCTTGGGAATAAGGGGGCCCCTATTGGTCCTGACGCTATATTATCATCTTTACCCCAAATTATTTTTTCAGGGCCTTGACTGCTTGCCGCTTCATATTGTATATTGAGGTTATTTAATTTTAAAC
>DAORKI010000061.1:0-20265 GCA_035439485.1 Bacteroidia bacterium | reverse complement strand
CTTATTATCCCAATAAAAAAAGACCTGTAATTTATTTATTACAGGTCTTTTCTATCATTAAAAATTAAATTATCCTAAATCATCAAAGGAAACTTCTTTAAATGATCCACCGCTTTCATAGCCATTGTTTTGGTTTCTTTCTTCCATGTACTGCTTTCTGCGTTCAGCATATTCAGCCGGATCGAAAGGTTGTTCTTTCTTAATGTAATCTACAGCTTCATTTAAAGAGTTTAAAAATTTTTCAAAATCTTCCTTGTACAAAAAGACTTTACTCTTCTCAAAAATCATTTTGCCATCATTGGCAATTTTTTTTCTACTTTCAGTAATTGACAAATAATAATCACCTTTATTGGTGGCACGCACATCAATAAAGTAAACTCTCTTACCTGCTTTTACTTGCTGTCCAAAAACTAAGTTCTTGTCTTTTTTTTCCGCATCCTTGTTATCGAAATCTTCCATAATTTTTTAAAGTTTAAACAAAATTATTATTACACACTTTACAAACCTACATGATAAATCGAAAATTCGCAAAATTTATTAAAAAAATATTTTCTCTTTAACACTTTGATTTTCAATTGAAAGGAATTTTAATTGGTTAAATTAGGCAAAAACCTTAGTCCCTTCGGTACAGTTTTTACACATTTCTATTTCAGAACGGCTCCTTAAAACCGAAGCTCTAAACTTATTATAGGCTGCACTTTTCCATATTGTACGAAAGGTTGAAAGCTGCATTTCGCCTAAGTTATGTTTGGCATCTTTATCAAAACAACATGGCACAACCTTCCCATCCCAAGTAACAACACATGAATGCCACATTTTCCAGCAATGATTCAACATTTTATTCTTTATGGAATATGTACCATCATTATTTTTGTAGTATCTTGAATAGGCCTCATTATCAGGAATCAAATCATTTCCATTTTTGTAATCGTAAACCTGCGCTGTTTTAAACCTAACCTCATCTATTCCTAACTCTTCGGCAAGATTTAACACATCTTCTATTTGGTGTTCATTGGGCTTTACAACCAAAAACTGAAAAATGAGGTGAGGTGTTTTTGCATTCATTTCCTTTTTCCATTTCACGATATTTTTTGTTCCTTCAATTACTTTGTCTAATTTACCTCCAACTCGGTATGATTGATAGGTTTCTTGTGTAGTGCCATCAATAGAAATAATTAATCGATTTAGGCCAGATTGAATGGTTTTTCTACAATTCTCATCGTTCAAATAATGTGCATTGGTGCTTGTTGCTGTATAAATATTCCTTTTTGTAGCATAACTCACCATATCTAAAAAAGATGTATTTAAATAAGGCTCACCTTGAAAATAAAATATTAAATAAAGAAGTGATGGATGTAATTCATCAATTAATTTTTCAAATAGTGTTGTTTGCAACATGCCTGTTGGTCGGGTAAATGAGCGCAATCCACTCGGGCATTCAGGACATCGTAAATTGCATGATGTAGTAGGCTCAATAGCTATACTAGCTGGCAAACCCCAATGATAATTTTTTTTTGTTATTTTAGAAAAAAGGTATGATACATATAACTTTAAGCCATTAAAAAATCGACTTACAGTTATTTTTTTCAGAATGAGAAAATGATCTTTATTGCTAGGCATTTTATACAATTCTAATGCCAATCACCAACACATCGTCAACTTGTTCAAGTTCTCCTTGCCAATCATTCAGCTTTTGTTCCAAATAAATTCTTTGTTCCTCCATAGTAAGAAACATCGATTCCAATATGTACTTTTTAAATTGATTATATTTCAACTTTTTACCTGAAGGACCACCAAACTGATCAGCATAGCCATCAGAAAATAAATAAATTGCATCGCCTTTAATTAATTGAATAGGATGTTTGGTAAATTGCTGTAAAGTAGTTCCCATATGTATTCCAACAGGAAACTTATTTCCTTTTATCTCATACAAATTTTGCTTGCTATCGCCTTCACCGTAAACAATAGCATTTGGGATTTCTGATAAATTTTTATTTCTAACTATGTATAGTGGATTATTGGCTCCAGCATATTCAAGCATCAATGTTTCTTTATTGATATTGATTAAAGCCATATCCATTCCATCTTTAGATTCACCACTTTCTCCCCTTTGTTTAAGTGCTTTAATTATACCACTTCTAAGCAGGTTTAATATTTCAGCAGGGTCACTTGTTTTTGAATCAACAATAATATCACTCAAATAATCGTTCCCCATCATACTCATGAATGCTCCAGGAACACCATGTCCTGTGCAATCTACGGCTGTTAAAATTGCTGTATTTTCTCTTAAATTTGCCCAATAAAAATCACCACTTACTATATCTTTGGGTTTAAAGAAAACAAAACTATCGGCAAACATATTTTTAATATATTCATTGCTGGGCATGATGGCATCTTGTATGCGTTTTGCATAGTATATACTATCAGTTATTTCTTTGTTTTTATGTTCAATTTCATCTTTTTGTTGCTGCAATTCTGCTGTTTGCTTTTTAATAATTCTATTTAAGTTTCTGGTAAAAAGAACTACCACACCTATCACAAAGGCAACAGCTAAAACTGCATAAATAATAAAGGCTAAAATGGTTCTATACCAAGGCGGTAAAATTGTAAATTCATATGTTGCAACTGTACTTTCAGTACCAAATACATTTTTTGCTTTAACTTTAAAAATATACTTTCCTTCGTACAAATTCATATAAGTTTTAGATGATTCAATTGACCAGTCAGACCATTTTTGGTCCTCTCCTTCTAAAAAGCAAGAATATTGTGTAGGGTTATTTGCAATATATGATGTGGCTGAAAAATGAAAGGTAAAATCATTATTCTTGTACGAAAATGATTTTATTAATTCCTCAGGTTGAATTAAAGCAATTTTATTCATTAAACTATCTCCAACCGATATTGTTGTAAAATAATTTCCCGAAAAAATAGTGTCAGAGGTGGAAAACACCTCGTTAATTTGGGCATTATAGGTATTTTCGTAATTATATTTTGATAGTTTATTATAACAATATACAACATCGGTCCCACCATACCACACCTGATTATTATCAGGAAAAATATTTTCAATTTTTTCTTTAGCAATAATAGAAAAGGGTTTTAACTGCCAAGATTTTTTTGCCTTATTATACGTACCTAATACATAGGAACCATTTTTATACAATGAAAAATTCGCATAAATATTACCCTTATCATCTTTTTCAATTTCTTTGTAAATTTGAACTTCGAAATTTTTGTCGAAAGGACTTAAATCGTCATACTTTGTAAATTTAAGTTTAGAAATTTCTTGAAGGCTTAACTCCTCTAGTGCAACATTTTTATCGAAATGATAAACGCCTATGGAGGTTGAAACAAGTATTTCTCCATTTACTTCAGTAGCCCAATTATAGGATAAATTTGGCAATCCATTTTCCTGAGTAAATTGAACCATATTGCAATGATTTTTTTCACTCTTAAAACTTGATTTAGAAGTTTCCACATAATATAATCCATCATTTTGACTCGAAAGCAAAAGGTTTCCTTTTTTATCTTCATGAATCAATATTATTGCAGCATTTAAGTTTGATATTTCGCCTTTATACTCGAACACGCCTTTATTAAAAGAAAAAGCAAATATGCCTTTCCAGTGACTTGCATAATATAAATTAGGAACAACTCTAGATTTTAAAATTTTAAAAATATTTTGAAAATCTGAAAAAATTAATTTTGATCCTTCAGTTGTTAAACTGTAAATTCCATTGGCTGTTGCTGCCAGAAGCACTTTATTTTGCTCTGCTACAGTTAAATCCCAAACTTGAATAGCAGGAAATTTATTTTTTTCAAATACATTTTTATCTTTATTGAAATTGTAAATACCGGTTGAAGTAGCTAAATAAATTTGGTTGTTGAACTTTACAAAGCGTTCTGCTTTACCACTAATATTCCCAAACTGACTGAATGTTCGCATTGGTAAGGCATACATGGCCAAATTAATCCCATTTTCGGTAGACATCCACAAATTGCCTTGATTATCTTCAAAGGTATGATTAACTACATCACTATTTAGACCATTTTGCTTATTTAATTGCAGTACTACTCTTCCATTCTTATCAACTATGATTAGTCCGCCTACAATAGTGGAAAAAGCAATTTGATTGTTTTTTAAAACTATTCCTCTGTACACTTCGTTTTCTTGAAGTAGCTTAGAAACAGTATTATTAATTGAAGTTAAATATATAGTATAATTTGTACCTTCTTTTGATAAAGTAAAACGACAAAGACCTTCTTCTCTAGAATAAAGGCTATATTGATTTGGATTTTCAATGTCTTTACCTATAAACTCTACACGGCTATTTCCAAATCTTTCAGAACCATTCACGAAAGAAATTAAATCCCCTTCAATGCAAAGCAAGCCTGTACCAATTTCTCTTACAATAACTTTATTGTCAATTTCATATGCAGCATGAAACTCACTTTTTGTATCCCAAATTTTTAAATTTCCATTTTTATAACGATATAATTTTTTTGGTGTTAAAAAAAAGACGCCATCCTTGGTTGAAAAGCAATCCCACACATATCCAATTTTTTCTCTATTACTTAATTTATCAGACAACTTAACATATTTTGAAACGCCTTCGTTATTGATCGTAATATATCCAAAATTATCAATCCCTCCTATAAAAACCATTTTGCTTGAGGCATCAAAACTCATTGAAATTACAGTAGTTCTTTCAATTATTGTCCATTTTTTACCGTCATACTTTAAAATTCCGGAAGTATTCCCAAAATACATATTGCCAATGTCGTCTTGGGTTGAACATGAAGTACTATTCGCTATTTCGAAATCTTTAGAAGTGAAATTTTGTAGTAATGGATAACCATGACTATCTTCAATTTCTTGTCCCTTTATTTCGACAACTAGGCCAAAAAAAACTATGCAAACTAATATGTACCTAAAAAATTTAATAATCTTTTTTTTTGCAAAACTAATATTACTATCATTTTTTAAAGAAAAAATTGTATTTTTATTTTCTCAAATTTAAATGACTTTGTTGTTCAAGTATACGAAATATATTTATTGCCTTGTACTGATTTATTTTTTTAGTACACAAATTTCCAATGTTTATGCACATCAGCAACATGTAAATTTTACTGAAAATAAAGGACAATGGTTAAACAAAGTGGCTTTTAAAGCCGATTTAGATGGAGGTGCCTTATTTGTTGAAAATTCATGTTTTACCTATAATTTTTACAATAAATCGGCCCTTCATGAAAATCATATTAATAAAACTGGAAGGCTTAAAAAAGTGAATAGTCATGCATTTAAAATGAATTTTTTGAATGCTAATCCATCTGTTCGATTTGTTAAATCAGAAAAAAGCAAGGCTCATAAAAATTATTTTATAGGAAAAAATGCTCAAAATTGGGCTAGCAATGTTAATTCTTGGGGTAAAATTACTGCAAAAAGCATTTATCCTGGTATTGATATGGAAACTGAAGGTATTCAAAATGGAATAAAATATCAATTTATAGTTGCTCCAAATGCCAATTATAATCTTATTCAACTCAATTTTGAAGGTCTCGAGAAAATAGACTTGCAAAATGACGAATTACATCTTAAAACAACTGTAAATAAAATGGTTGATCAAGCCCCAATAGTTTGGCAAATAATTGATGGTAAAAAAGTAAACATCAAGTGTAAATATATACTTAATAAAAATACTATTTCTTTTAAAATTGAAAGTAATTACAATCCAAATTATGAATTAATTATTGATCCTGTTCTAGTATTTGCAAGCTATACAGGTTCAACAGCCGATAACTTTGGATTAACTGCAACCTATGATGATAGTGGTAACTTATATGCTGGTGGATTGATTTATAATGTGGGATATCCAACCACTGTTGGTGCCTATGACGATAGTTATAATGGCGTGGCACAGTATGGAAGAACTGATATTGCTATATCAAAATTTGATAGTACAGGAGCAACCTTGCTTTATAGCACCTATTTAGGTGGCGCAAATAATACCGAAGTGGTGCAAAGTATGGTAGTGAATTCTCAAAATCAATTGTGTCTTTATGGTTCAACCAGCTCAAATGATTTTCCAGTAACAGCCAATGCCTATGATGGTTCGTTTAACGGTGGCCTCAATTTTCAGGCGCAAAGCAATGGAACTTATTTTGATAATGGTACTGATATTTTTATGAGCAAATTTAGTGTTGATGGTTCGCAATTATTGGCCAGTACCTATTTTGGGGGCACCGATAATGATGGTGTAAATACAACTGCAGCATTAACTTTCAATTATGGTGATTTTTATCGTGGCGAAATTAATGTGGATGAAAATGATAATATTATTATTGGCTCATGCACTAGTTCCATTGATTTTCCTGTAACGCCAAATGCCGCCCAAAACACAAAAGGAAATTTGCAAGATGGTTGTATTTTTAAAATGGATGCTGATTTGCAAACTCTGCTGTACTCTACCTATTTAGGTGGTAATAACGATGATGCTATTTATGCTATAGCTGCTTCAGGTACTGATGTATATGCTACTGGTGGAACATTGAGCACTGATATTCAAGCAAATGTTGATAGTTATCATCCAAATTATAATGGTGGTTCTGCCGATGGAATTGTTGTAAAGCTTTCTACCCTTGGAACAAGCGGCAGCACCAGAATTTCATATATTGGCACAGCTGATTACGATCAATGTTTTTTTGTTCAGTTAGATGCACTTGAAAATGTTTACCTCTATGGACAAACCAATAGCCCTTCATTTCCTTATATTGGTGGTGTTTATCAAAATGTTAATAGTGGACAATTCATACTTAAATTAGATAGTTTATTAAGTAATGTCGCATTTTCTAGCACATTTGGAAATGGTAGCGGAACTCCCAATATTTCACCTTCGGCCTTTTTAGTTGATGATTGTGGGCATATTTACATTTCAGGTTGGGGTGGAAATATTTTAACAGGAATACCCACCAATAATATGCCATTAACCAATAATGCTTTTCAAAGCACTACCGATGGTTTTAATTTTTATTTAGCTGTATTTGAACATGATATGGATAGCTTGATTTATGCCACTTATTTTGGTGGAGGCACCAGTCATGAGCATGTTGATGGTGGTACAAGTAGATTCGATAAAAAAGGAATTGTGTATCAAGCGGTTTGCGCAGGCTGTGGCAGTAATGACGATTTTCCGACTACGCCAGGAGCATGGAGCAACACCAATAACAGCAGCAATTGCAATGAAGGTGTTTTTAAATTTGATTTTGAAATAGGCATTGTTAATGCTGATTTCACAGCTTCTCCATTTTCTGGCTGCTCGCCATTAACAGTTAATTTTACAACAGCAAACACAAGTAATTACTTTTGGGATTTTGGGAATAATGATACGACCTCTACGGAAGTAAACCCAACTAGGGTTTTTACGGTACCTGGAGTTTATCCGGTTACTTTAATTATTAGAAATATTAATAGTTGTAACCAAGCAGATACAGTGGTAAGATACATCACCGTTAATCAAGGATTGAATGCGAATTTTACAAATACTGTTATTCCGTGTGAAAACACTGTAAACTTTAGCGATTTATCAATAAATAATTTCCCTGCCATTAACTCATGGCTGTGGAGTTTTGGTGATAACACCACTTCAACCAATCAAAATCCAAGTCATACTTACGGAACATCTGGTAGTTATACAGTACAACTCACTGTAACTGATACAGCAGGATGCACAGGAACAACTGACACTATAATTTCATTAAATTCCTTACAAGCTCAACAAAACTTGAGTACTTTTTGTGGAAACAATAATGTCACTTTTTCGGCTCTACCTGACAGCGCTGGAGGGTATTTATGGAATTTTGGCAATCCAAGTTCCCCTGGTAACACCTCAAACCTTCAGCAAAGTAATTATCTGTATCCTGATACTGGTATTTATAATGCCTACCTTGTAGTTTATTGGGGAAATAACAATGAATGCAGTGACACTTCCTTTTTTAATGTTGGTATTAATCCCCCATTTGTGGCTTCAATTGTTTTCAATCAAGATAGTTGCAGTAATTTGGTTCAATTTACTGAAACCACAAATACTCCCGACAATCCTAGTGTACAATGGGAATGGACTTTTGGTGATGGACAAAATTCAACTTTTCAAAATCCAAACAACATTTATAATCCTGGAAATTATACAGCAACTTTAATAGTTACTGCCGAAAATGGCTGTATTGACACTGTATCGGTACCAGTGGCTATTAAACCATATGAACCATATGCTATTAACAATGATACTTTGTTGTGTTCAATACCAGCCGAAATTTTATTACAAGCAAAAGGTGGAGATTTTTACATTTGGCAACCTTCTTCATCATTCAATAACCCTAATAGTTCAAACCAATTGGTAAACGTTAGTTCCGACACATCATTTACAGTAATTATTGGAAGAATAAATAGTGAAGGTGATACGTGTTTAAAATTATATAATACTAACATTATAGTGTCAAGTTTAGCTCAAAATAGCCTCAGTGTTGATGCCGAAAAAGACACCATTTTTGTTGGAGAAAGCACCTCTATTAATGTTGAAATTAATAGTGGAAATTACTCCTTTTCATGGACACCTAGCCAAAGTGTTAATAATCCAAATACCGATAATATAGTGGTTACACCTTCATCAACAACAGAATATACACTTACAGTATCTGAAAATGGAGTTTGTAGTAAAAATGAAAAAGTAACCATAACTGTTTTTAAAGCTGATTGTACTGAATCGTCAATTTTTATTCCTAATACATTCTCCCCAAATGGTGATGGTAAAAACGATAAATTACTGGTGAGAGGAAATTATATTTCACAACTTTATTTTGCCGTTTACAATAGATGGGGTGAAAAGGTGTTTGAAACTAACAATAAAAATATCGGATGGGATGGATACTATCAAGGGAATTTAGCTGATCCTGGAGTTTTTGGATGGTACCTAAAAGCAACCTGTAAAGAAGGTGAAATTACAGAAATGAAAGGGAATATTACTTTAATAAGATAAATATGACAAAAAAAGTAATACCTTATAATAGCAACTTTCTTTTAAACCTGTTGATTTACTTTTTTTCAACAAGTTTAACTGAATTTGTTGTAGCTCAAGATATTCATTATTCTCAATTTAATAGTGCTTCAATTTTTCAAAACCCAGGAAATACAGGTTTGTTTGATGGTAATCATCGTATTGCTGGCAACTTTAGAAATCAATATAAAACACTAACTGTGGGTTATAATTCAACTACAATTGCAGGTGATACAAAATATAACTACAAAAATCATGTTTTAGGCTTAGGTGCCTTTATTCAAAATGACAAATCGGGCGATAGTAGATATGGTGGCAATAAATTGAGTTTATCATTTTCATACATTAAAAAAGTAAGCAAAGATTCGGCACATTTTATTGCCATTGGTTTTCAACCTGGAATTGCCAATAGAGGTATAAAAACCGATGCACTAACATTCGATAACCAGTATGATGGAGATGGCTACAATAGTAATATCGCTCCTAATGAATCATATGCAAACACCAATGTTGTTTTTGCTGATTTTAGCACAGGTGTCTCGTGGTACATGTTCAAAAACAAAAGAAATACCTTACTTACAGGGCTTTCATTTCAACATTTTAATAAACCTAAAAAATCATTCTTTACTGAAAATGCAGTGGTTGTTTCTCCTAAGTTTAATGCACATATTTCTTTAGTGAAGCCTATTTCAACTTATTTAGATATTATTCCCGAATTACAATTATCATATCAAAATAAATATGTTGATCTTAATGTAGGCACATGGATAAAATATTGGTTAGGAAGCACAGGCGTATCTGATTATGCAGTTTACGGTGGTTTATTTTATAGATTGGGCGATGCAGCAGTTATAGCAGCTGCAATGGATTACGAAAATTTTAGAGTTGGCCTCAGCTATGATTTTACACTCTCTCCATTGAAAACCGCCAACAACCTGCGCGGTGGCGCTGAAGTGTCGATAATTTATATATTCAAAAAAACACCAACATTAATTATTAAATCAAAAAATTGCCCTGTATGGATGTAAAAGTATTAAGAGGAGGTGTTGGCAATGGGCTCATTTTTATTTTAGTTTCATTCATTACGATTTGCAGTTGTAAAGAAAAAATTAAGGAAGTTCCTCCTTCAAATTTAATTGCTAGGGATACAATGGTGAAACTTATTGCAGAAATGCATTTGCTTGAATCATCTTTTGGAATTAAAATTTTTGATGATAAAAAAATAATTACTTCACGAAATGCTATTAAAAGTAAGATATACAAGGATTATGGCATCAGCAAAGAGAGATTTTTTGAAAGCTACAACTATTATGTTCAACAAACACAAACAATTGACTCTATTTACACTGATGTAATTTCTGAAATTTCAAAGCGTCAAACTATACTTCAGAAGAAATAACTTGATATCGTTGAATTTAATCAATAAAAAAATAAAATTTACGTTTATCCTTTGATTTCAAGTGCAAAATTCAAACAATGCACTTGAATTTGAGTAAATTACTATTAAGTTTGTGCTTGCTAAAAATGATGACAAAAATTTCAAAAATAATAACTTTTCTAATTCTTAATTGCTTAGTGCAAAGCTTTGCACAAGACATTGCAATTGGTCAGTGGCGAGATCATTTAGCCTATAATCGTGCAACTTCAATCACCAAAGCCGAAAATCTAATTTACTGCATTGCTAACGATAATTTGTTTATTTATAATTTAGATGATAACACACTTGAAAGAGCCACTAAGGTAAAAGGATTTTCAGATGTTTCTGCAGTTAAAGTTGCATATAACGAAGCAGCAAAAGCATTGGTGATTGCCTATGCAAATACTAATATTGATATCGTAAAAAACAATAAAATTATTAATATTTCAGATATAAAAAGTAAACAAATTTTTGGAAATAAAATTATCAATAATATTTATATGAATGAGCACTACGCTTATTTATCCTGTGGCTTTGGTGTGGTGGTTATTGATTTAAATAAATTAGAAATTAAAGACACCT
Source organism: Bacteroidia bacterium (assembly GCA_035439485.1). Lineage (GTDB taxonomy): Bacteria > Bacteroidota > Bacteroidia > UBA4408 > UBA4408 > CAIKXD01. Next base: position 9,216 of record DAORKI010000061.1, on the reverse strand, counting down.
ATAATATTGGGGTGAATGGTGTTGCTGTTGATGTAAAAGATTTTACTAGTGATGGAACTTTTTATTATGCTTCTACTGTAAATGGTGTTTTTAAAGCTGCAAAAAACAATCAATTTCTATCTGACTTTTCAGCTTGGATAAATGAATCTGCGCTGCCAAACAGCAAATTCAATTCCATTGTTTTTTACAATAATAAAATTTATGCCAATCAAGATATTGAACCTCTAAACGGAAGGATTTGGCAATTGGATTTATCTTCTAATCAATGGTCTTGGGTAGATTCGGCAGTTGATTACAAATGCCTTGGATTAAAAGTTTCAGATAATAAATTAATGGTTTTTTATCAATTTGGTGCAGCATTGTACGAAGGTAATTTTCAATATCTCGATATTAAAAATTATTATCCTAAATGTGATCCAAGAGATGGTATTTTTTATAATAATTTCTTTTGGTTGGCTGATTTTAACAATGGTTTAGTAAAAACTGAACTTCAAAAAGCTGCGCTTGAAATTATTAAACCGCAAGGTCCCTCCTCAAACAAGGCATTTGATATAGGTATTTCACAAAGCCACTTGTGGGTAGTACCAGGTGATTTAGATGGTTGGTCAAACCTTTTTAATGCAGAAGGTGTTTCACATTTTTATAATAATGATTGGCATGTGATTGCTGGTGACAGTCTTTATCAACAATATGGTATTTTTGACCTTATTAATGTTTGTGTTGACCCTCAAGATCCCCAACGTGTATTTTGTTCCAGCTGGAGTAAAGGAGTACTTCAAATTAATGGCAATAAGGTAGCAAATTACTTTGACAACAATAATTCAACTCTTGATACTATTGCTGGAGCACCTTTTATTTACGTAGGTGGTTCAAAAATTGATAAAGATGGTAATATTTGGGTTAGCAATGCTTATAGCCCAAATAGTATTTGTGTATACGATAATAAGTTAAAAAAATGGGATGATATTGTGACACAAAACATCATTGGTAACACTCGAATAAGCAAAATTACCATTAACTCATTAAATCAAAAATGGTTTATTTTACCCGAAGGCGGAGGTTTATTAGTGTTTGATGATAATGGAACTATTAACGTTAAAACTGATGATAAAATAAAAAAGCTTGGATTCACCATTGGTACAGGTGCAATTACTGGTGCTGATGCTATTGCTGTTGCAGAAGACTTAAATGGAGCAATGTGGGTTGGAACCGATAAAGGAATTTGTGTTTTTTATTCCCCAGCAAACATATTTGATGATACTGGCTTTGATGCGCAACAAATAAAAATTGAACAAGGTGGATATGTTGAATATTTACTTGAAAGTGAAATTGTGAAATGTATTGCTGTTGATGGAGCAAATAGAAAATGGATTGGTACTGCGAATAGTGGCGTATACTTAATAAATGCCGATGGCACACAACAACTAGAACATTTTACCATTGATAATAGCCCACTATTTTCGAATACGATCAACGACCTTGAAATAGATGGAGAAACTGGTGAAATATACATTGCCACTGCCAATGGAATAATTTCCTACAAATATACAGCCACCACTGCAAAAGAAGATTTTGATAGTGTATATGCATATCCTAATCCTGTGAAACCCGATTATCAGGGCCTAATCGCTATAAAAGGATTAGTTCGCGATTGTGATGTAAAAATTACAGATACTTCGGGCCGACTTATTTATACTACTAAAGCACTTGGAGGTCAAGCCATATGGGATGGAAAAAGTTTTGATGGACGTAAGGCCCAATCAGGCGTTTACATAGTATTTTTAACCAATCCTGATGGTTCGAAAACAGAAACTACAAAAATATTTTTGGCCAATTAATGTCGAGTCAAAAAACTAGAGGAATAGTTTTAAGGTTTTTACCTTTTAACGACAAAAACAAAATTGTAAAAATTTATACCGAGCATTTTGGTTTAAAAACATTTATTGTTTCTTCAGGCAACTCAAAAAGTAGCAGACAAAAATCAGCACTACTGCAAGCTTTGCAACCAATTTGGTTAGAAACTTCCTTTGTTGAAACCGCTAAACTTTCACGCTTAGGTGAAATAACTGCTGCTGAATCTATCATGAATGCCACCCTGCATCATGCTAAAAGATCAATTTTAATGTTTTTAAATGAAGTTTTATACAAATGTTTAAGGGAAGAACAAGCTGATGAACCTTTATTTAATTTTGTTATTGAAAGTATCACATTCCTCAATAAAACAGAACAAAATTGCCACAATTTTCATTTGATATTTTTGGTGCAACTTTGTCAATTCTTAGGATTTATGCCTAGCAAAAATTACAATAATTATGCTAAATATTTTTTTTATAGAGAAGGTGTATTCGATAGCTTTAAATCAGATAATTTGATGATGGACGAAGAGCAAAGTAAGTTGTTTTTTCAATTAATTAACCTGAATTATTTAACCATGGAAAGTTTGGCTCTTCATACAAATTCCAGGAATAAATTACTCGAAAATATACTCTTTTACTATGGTCAACATTTGCCTAGTTTTAAAGAAATAAAATCAATAGAAGTATTAGCTGAAGTTCATGCAAACTAGAGCAATTCCATTTTAGTTTTACAGCGCTTTATTGAATTGCTGTAGGTTTCCAAGGTACTTTCACTTAAAGTATTTCTAATGGCATTTTTATAACTTTCAATGGCTTGATTAAACTTCCCTTGCAGCTCATACATAATGCCAAATTCATTATACATACTTGCTTTATCAACTCCTGGAACTTGCAAGGCTCTATTTAAGTGTGCCTCCAATTCATCATATTTGCCTTGGGAAGATAATACAACAGCTAAATTAATGTAAATAGCAGGATAATCAGGTGAATACAAAACACATTTTTTATAAAACTCTTCGGCTTTTTTAATGTCTTTGTATTTGGTTTCATAAATCCAACCTAAGTGATTATAAGCCTTACCATACTCAGGTGCTTCAATAAGAATTGATTCGAGCATATTGATGGCATCAGCGAATTTTTTCTCGGCAATTAACTGGTCTGCTTCAAAAAACAATTCATCCAGTTTTAATCTTTGAAAAGAGTCCATATGAAATTTATTTTTTTGTAAAAATATTTATTTTTTATGAAATTTTTGAATATATATATGATGTAATTTACCTAATTTACAACCTTTAATTTTCATTTCATCACTTAAAAGGTCGATACGTCATCCCTATAGTATCAATTAAGGCAAAAGTTTTTAAACGATTGTTCTTAATAAGATAAAAGTTTTCTTCTAGCTTTTCAACATGAGATAGTATCGTATCTACACGTATAGCAACATCAATAATTAAAACGTTTTGATATACTTTGTTTTCATCTTCAATCATCCGCCAAGTTCTTCTTTCATAAAAAGGAAATAGAGTTGGGGGAAAATCATCAACACAAGCAGTGCAGCCATAGGTGCATAAAGTGTTGCGCCAATCAAAACCAATAATTATCAAATCAATATTATTTTTTTCTGAAAGCAATTTCAGTCTTTTACATTCATCCTTAACTTCAACTACAGGTTTAATGCTTACCATATGGTTTATTCCCATGTTAGTTTCAATGTCAATTTTATGCTTCAAATCCGCTTCATTATGCGCAAAGCAAACAAAAGGAATAATTAAATAAATGTAAACTAGCCAGTCATATTTCCTTACTCTCATAAAAGAAACCGCTAAAGCCAGTAACAAAGGGATAGCCAAGTAAAATCTTGAATATGAATAAAAAACTGAATCGAATGCATCTTGTAATTTACTCATAGTAAATGTAAAAAGCAATAAAACAAAAAAGGCTGATATGCTAATAGCTTTTTGCCTTTCTTTTTGTTTAAATAGTATGCATGCAATAACAGCAATAACAATCAAAATAGAAATTCCAAAATGAACAAAAACAATAGAAATATCTTTAAAATATAAATTAATATTTTGTAAGCTTATCCATAAATTTTTAACTGAATAACTCACAGTAAACCTATGTAAATTATAGTTTGGATGTAATTCATAAAATAAATTAATCAAAAAATGAAATAAAAAGCCGATAGCAAATCCAATTGATGAGGGAACATAGGCTATCCTATTTCGTAAGTTGTATAAAATGAGGTAACTCAAACAGGGTACTGAAAAATAAATTACATTTGGGTTAAGAGTATATGAAATCGCAAACAAAAAGGAAAATAAGAAAAACTGCCACTTAGAAGTTTTATTTTCAAGAAGTAAATACAAAAATGAAGCTATAAAAATACCAGTTACAAAACCTCTTGGAAGACTAGTAACAAGGAAATAGTTTGTAGGTAAAATTAATGGAATTGAAATAATAATTAAAGCAAGTTTACTCGATTTTTTTATGAAAACATGCAACGAAATAAGTATAAAAGGAAAAATGGCCATCACACTAGTAACAAGTGGCAAAAGTTTATTTATGCCAATACTTCTATTAGCAAATGGGGCTGCCAATAAACTTTCTAGCATAGTGTTATAGGCTTGTCCATAAAACCTTGTTTCATAAAACTTGCCTTCCGCAAAATCTTTAACACCATGCCACATCAGCGCTTGGTCGCCATCTGTCCAAACAAAACTAAAATATTTTAAAATGTGAAACTTAAAAATAAAAATGACAAATAGCAAAGCCATATAAAGCACTGCGTCAATAATTACACTTCTATTTTTTATTAATTTTATAATCAAAATACAAAATAATCTTAAGGATACGAATGTATTATTATTTCACATGTGTGAATTACTATTTCAATTACTTTTTGAAATTATTTCGTTTATTCTTTCTGAAATAACATCCGCCTTAGTTAAAACCATCATATGTGAACCTTTGGGAATTACTATGTCAGCCTTTACATGTTTGATAGGAATGGTGTGGTCGCTACTTCCATGAATATGAATAATCGCGGTACCTTTATTTTCCAATCTTTCCCATTTAATAATCAATGGAATGCTATTTTTTAAAAAGTGTTTGTTCTTTTTTTGAAGCATACTTTTGAATATTTCCTTTTCTTTATTTCTATCAGGTTCAACCAAAGGCTGCATCAAGTAAGAACTTTTTTTGATGAAAGCGGCTGGGAAAATTCTATAAATTGGAAATGCCTGCATAAATTTATATCGCCTAGGAAGTTCATTCCTATTTTTTGCACTCGAAATTATTATGGTGAGTTTTGGATGAATAACCTCATTTAACTCAGCTGCTACCATACCTCCTAATGAAACGCCTATTAATACAAAGGCCTGTGTAGTATCTATTAGTGGTATTAACTTTTTAGCAAAACTTTGCATATTATCTTCTTTTTGTGGCATGGGCAAATTCAAACATACCGTATCAAAATCATTACTTAAGCTTAATTTACTAAATAATCTGCTGTCTGAACCTTGCCCATGAATCAAATAAACTTTAATTTTATGTTCCTGCGATAGGGCTCTGAAATAACCCATTAGGAGTATCAATAAAAACAAAAGCCTTAAAATACCTTTCAAATTCATCAAAATAAAAAGTAAAAATATGCTAATAAGTCAAATGCAGGCAAACAGGCATAAAAATTAACTATCTTAGCCTCCATAAAACTTATTAAAAAAAATGCAATTTCTATATCCCAGTTTCCTTGTTGCACTTGGTTTCATGGCTATTCCTATTATTGTGCATTTATTTAATTTTGTAAAATATAAAAAGATTTATTTTTCAAATGTTCATTTTTTAAAAGAGGTTAAAGAAGAAACCCAAAGTAGATCCAGATTAAAGCATCTTTTAATTCTTATCAGCAGATTAATGGCCATTTTATTTTTGGTTTTTTCTTTTGCCCAGCCATTTATTCCAGCCAAAAACGCTATTGTTAAGGAAGGTGCTAAAGCTGTGAGTATTTATATTGATAATTCATTTAGTATGGCTGCTATTGGTAAAAATGGCACTTTACTGGATGAGGCAAAAAAAGATGCATCTGATATCATTAAAGCATTTGGACCAACAGATCAATTTCAGCTATTAACGAACGATTTTTTGGGCAAACATCAACATTGGGTAAATAAAAAAGTGTTTACTGAGATGCTTGAAGAAGTTAGTATCAGTCCAGCCGTAAAAAAAATTGATGAAATTGTAAGTCGGCAACATGATATGTTGGCAAATACCAATAACCAAGTTAAGCTTTCCTACATTATTTCTGATTTTCAAAAACCAACATTTAACTTAAATAAATTAAAAAATGACAGCACCATCACTCATCAGCTAATTCCTTTGGTTGGAAATATAACACCCAATGTTTATATTGATTCCTGCTGGTTTGTAAACCCTGCACGTCAATTCAATCAACCTGAAGTATTACATGTTAAAATTTTGAATACAGGTAGTAATGATGTTGAAAATGTGCCTGTTAAATTAATGATTAATGGACAACAGCGCGCTATTGCGAGCGCTAATATTAAAGCTGAAAGCAGTGTTGAAATTGAATTGGCATATACTAACAAGGAAAGTGGTATTATTAATGGACAAATTATTATCAATGATTATCCATTGACTTATGATAATGATTATTTTTTCTCCTATCATGTAAATAAAAAAATTAATTTATTATTTGTGAATCAAAAGGATGAAAACACCTATTTAAACAAACTTTTCGTAAACGATCCTTTGTTTGAAGTAGTACAAAACTCTCCAAAAAATATTGACTATGGAAGCCTAGGAAATTACAATTTACTAGTGCTCTCAAATTTAGATGAAATTAGTTCAGGGCTTATTAATGAAATAAAATTAAAAATCGAAAAAGGCTTGAATGTGCTTGTATTTCCAGGAACAAAAGCTAAGCTTGATGATTACAATAATTTGCTTTCCAATTTCTCAAGCGCCTTATTACCAATAGATACGGTGACGGTAAAAGTAGAAAAAATTAATTTTAAGCATCCAATTTATAGTGGCGTTTTTGAAGAAGCTAAGATGAAAAAAGAGAATGTAAACTTCCCCTTGGTTTCAAAACATTATCCAATAAAAACAAACAACAAAGGGAACCAAGAATCATTAATTTATTTAATGAATGGCGAACCTTTTCTTTTGCAATTTAGTTTAGGATTAGGTAAGCTGTATTTTTGCAGTAGCTCACTAGATGAAAAGTTTAGCAGCTTTCCTCGCCATGCCATTTTTGTGCCTACCTTATATAAAATCGCAATTACCAGCAGTTTTACAGAGCCTTTATTTTATACCATTGGCAACAATCAAAATATTGAATTAAAGAAAACAAATACCCAAAATGACCCCGTGTACCACATTCATTCGGCTGATGGTAAAACTGATTTCATTGCTCAAACAAAATCTAATGGATTTTCAACTCGAATTGATGCAGAAAAACAAATTAAAAACGCAGGTAATTATTGGCTTAAAACTAGTACAAAAGACACTTTAAAAGGTTTAAGTTTTAATTACAACCGTCTTGAATCTAATACCAATTATTATTCTTTAGATGAATTAGAAAAAGATATTTTATCGTATAAATTAAATAATTATAAAATTATAGAAAAAAGAGCGAAAAATATGGCTGCAACCATGCTAAATATGAGTAAAGGAACCCAACTTTGGAAATGGTGTGTGATTTTTGCTTTACTTTGTTTAGGAATTGAAATAGCATTAATTAGATGGATGAAAGGATGAAATTTATTGATATAATAACTTTGATTTAGTCATGAAATATACTTTAATAAAGAACGCAAAAATTATTGATAATAAAAGTAAGTATCATCTTAAAAACGTTGATTTATTAATAGATTCAGGAATCATCAAAAAAATAGACAATAGCATAGAACCTATTTTGAATGAAACTGAAATTATTGAAGGAAATGATTTACATGTTTCAATAGGTTGGATGGATTTAAGAGTAAATTTTAATGACCCAGGCAATGAATATAAGGAAGATATTCAAAGTGGTTCTTTAGCTGCCATTCATGGCGGATTCACTGCGGTGGCCTGTATGGGAACTACTAACCCAGCATTGCACAGTAAATCACAAATTGAATATATAGTAAACAAGAGTAAAGCAACTGCAATAAACATTTACCCTATTGGAACAGTAAGTAATAAGGCTGAAGGGATTGATTTGGCTGAGTTATATGATATGTCAATAAGTGGTGCAATTGCTTTTTCTGACAATAAAAACCCTATTGCAAATGCAGAACTTTTGCAAAGAGCAATGTTATATGCTAGTGGTTTCAACAAAAAAATTATTCAAATTCCATTAGATAAAAAAATTGCTAATGAAGGTAAAATGAACGAAGGAAAAGTGAGCACTACACTCGGTTTAAAGGGAATACCTGCTTTGGCTGAAGAATTAATGTTACAAAGAGATTTAATGCTTGCCGAACATCATCGTTTAGCAATTCATATTGGCGGTATAAGCACTGCAGGAAGTGTGGCACTCATTAGAAATGCGAAAAAAAATGGAGTTAAAGTTACTTGCGATGTTCATGCCATTAATTTGCTGTTTAGCGATGAAGAACTTAGTGATTTTGATACCAATTTTAAAATACTTCCTCCTTTAAGGACACAACATGATATTAATGCTTTAATCGAAGGAATATTGGATGATACTATTGATGTAATTTGTAGCGATCATTGTCCGCAAGATACAGAAAGCAAAGTGAAGGAATTTGATATTGCTGAGTTTGGTGTAACAGGTTTAGAAACCTTTTATAGCGTATTAATTAAAGCAATTGGAGAGAAAGTGAATGTTGAAAAATTAATCGAGAAAATTGCTGTAAATCCGCGTCAATTATTTAATATTGACACACCTGTTATTACTGAAAATAGTAAAGTTGATTTAACCATTTTTAGTCCTACTCAAACTTGGAAATATGAGTCTGATAAAGGCTATTCAAAATCAAAAAACAGTCCTTTAGATGGTCAAACTTTAAAAGGAAAGGTTATAAAAGCTATGCTTAAAAAATAGTCAAATTATAAGCCATTTCACATTAATGAATTAAGAAAAATTATAAAAGGCATAAATATTTGCCTATTGACACATCTTTATGAGGTAAATGCCTTGGTAGTTATTTTAAAAACATTAAAAGGCTGCCTAAAACTTTCTTTAACCATTGAACTATGAAATAAGGTAAGTACCTTCCAATAAAAATCTGATTTCTCTTCTTGTTTCGAACAAATTTATACCAATTGCATTTATTGTATAGTCAAACTAAAAAATAAATATGCAATTGTTAATGCAGATACTACTTGAAAT
>DAORKI010000060.1:0-20543 GCA_035439485.1 Bacteroidia bacterium | reverse complement strand
AGGAAAAAAAGTACCAATATTATGTTCAAGATGAGGAATAATGTGCAAGGTAGCAGGTGCTTTATAGGGATTACTCCCATTATAGGTTGCAAATCGGTTAAAGTATTGCTCTAGTTTTGAATGATTCAAATGTTTATGGTGATAATCATTTAACTTATTGAACAAACCTAATTTGGGTATGTTTGCTAGTGCTTTTAATGTATCTTTATTAAAGTAATTTTTTGTTTGATGTAAGGTGCGTTCCATAAAAATAGTACTTAAGTATTGATACATTGTTTGACTTCGATTAAGATGGTTCAGAAAAACATGTTCATCAACATTAAAAACCTGCTCTACTTCTTTAATTAATTTATGTTTATCATGGAAGGCTCGAAAAATGGTACCATCATCGTAAAAATAGCGGCACGACTCATTTAGCTTTAAATATGGAAATTCTATTTGTGGATTCAAACCACATAAGGAATATAACTCCTCAACCAATTGTGGCATAGTAAAAAGAGAAGGCCCTCTATCAAATCGGAATTTACCTATTTTAAACTCTGATAATTTTCCTCCAACAAAATTATTTGATTCATATACTTCAGTAACATAACCTAATTTTGCCAATCGCACTGCAGTTGCAATTCCTGAAATACCACTTCCTATAACTATTGCTTTCAAATTAAAAGATTAAATTAACAATACAAATAATTAAGGTCAAATGTTTAGTCAATATTAATATTTTTTAAAATAAATAATAAAATAGATTAAATTGCATATTTTCAAGAGGCATCTGAAATGAATTTGACATTTTATATTGAGCTAAATGACCAATAGATTAGCTAGAAGAAACCATAATTAGTTAAAAAACACTGATAATCAATACCTTATTAATTAATATTTTTTTAACACGCGATATATTTTTTGGATTAAAAAAAGTGTACCTTTGCAAAAAATTTTAACCCCCTTTACAATGAAAAACACAAAAAATTTGATGGATGCGATGGTAGAATCATCATCTAAAGCCGTTAACAATTGGGTAGAAACTGCTCAGAAAGCACAAAAAGCTGCTTTAAGCGGGACTAGCCTTGAAAAAAATTCTGAGTTATATAAAGAGTGGTTGAACAACCAAATGAGCATTTTCAGAAATATCACATTAAACGATGATGATCAAAAAGAAGGTACTCACACAGCAGAAAATGCCAATACTAATGTAGAAGATTTTTACAAGAATTGGTATAACAACCAAATGGCAGCTTTTAAACAAATGACTGATTTCAATCAGAATTTATTGAATGCTTGGAGTAATTTTGGGAAACCAGCTAACGAAATAAATGCAAATTTTAGTAGTATAAACCAAGCATGGACAAGCATTTACGAAAATTGGATGAACACCATGAACAACACATACAATAACCTAAGCAATACCATGAAAGGTGGCTTAAATAAAAATGTGTTTGAGCAAATGTTTCAATCGCAAAATGTAATGTTGAAAATGCAAGAGTTTTACGCACCTTTTCAAAAAGCAATGCAAACTGGGCAATTTAATATGGAAACATTTAAAAAAATGATGGATCCAGCTGAATACAAGAAAAACATGGAAAATATGTTTACAAGTATGATGCCTCAAAATAATATGAAAGAGTTTTTTGAGATGTATGCTAAACAAATGCATACCATGTTTGGCAACTCTCAAAACCTAACTAATGAATTTAAAGAAAGTATGGATAACATGATGAAATCATTTCCACAGCTATTTAATGCTGATATGGGTAAAATGATGAACATGTACAACCAAATGAGCGATAACTTGCAAAAAACAGTGGCTCCATTTGTAAAGATGATGGCTCCAGGTAAAGAAAAAGAAAGAATTGAAGCGAGTTTTGAAACTTTAGATAAAATAGCAATTTACCACATTAAAAATGCACAACTACAATATTTAATGATGACCACTGGTCAAAAGGCTGTTGAAAGTACAATGGAAATGGTGATTGAAAAATTTAAAAATCAAACTGAAATAACCAGCTTTAACAAGTTTTTCCAAGAGTGGGTAAACTTAAACGAAGGCGCGTTTATTGAATTATTTAATTCTGATGATTTTTCAGCCTTAAAGGCAGAAGTAACTAGTCTTTCATTAGCAATTAAAAAAGATTTAGAAACTCAATTCGAATCACAAATGGCAGTTTATCCCTTTGTATTTAAATCAGATATGAATGAAATTTATCAAAACATTCATGATTTAAAAAACAAAGTTAAATCTTTAGAAGCACAATTAGCTGCTGTGAAAGCTTCAACTGTTGAATTGGAAGAAGAAGAAGTTACAAAAAAATCTACTTCACGTAAAAAGTAATCAGCAATTATAACATTAAAGCCCGTAGTAAATACTATGGGCTTTTTTTATATCCTAAATTTACCCTAAATTTGTATTTCAAAAAATCAAAAACATGAAAATTAATCCAAGCGAAATTATTCAGGAAATGGCAGAAACTACTTCTAAATTGATGAAGAGTTATAATACTTTATCACAAATTGATGAAGTTGAAGTTGGCACAACGCCTAAAACCTTAGTTTACAGTGAAGATAAATTGAAATTATACCGCTACGATAGAGAAACACCTCCAACATGTAAAACGCCTGTGTTGATTGTATACGCATTGGTAAATCGTTACAATATGATGGATTTACAGAGCGACAGAAGCTACATCAAAAATTTACTTGAACTTGGATTAGATATTTATGTAATTGATTGGGGCTATCCAAGCAAAGCAGATCGCTATTTAAGTATGGATGATTATGTAAATGGATATATCAATAATTGTGTGAATCACATTTGCAGTGAGCATAAAATTAAAAACCTCAACATCATGAGTGTTTGCCAAGGGGGAACCTTAAGTACTATTTATAGCAGCATTTATCCAAACAAGGTTAAAAATTTAATAACCTTAGTAACTCCAATAGATTTTAGTGTTAATGATGGATTACTTTTCCGTTGGAGTAAGGATATGGATTTTGATGCTTTAGTTGATAATTATGATGGATTGATACCTGGCGAGTTTTTAAATACTGGTTTTGAAATGCTTAAACCAATGATGAAAATTAATAAAAATTCAGGTTTAGTAAATTCGTTAGATGATAAAGATAAGCTTTTGAATTTTTTACGAATGGAAAAATGGATTGCAGATAGTCCAGACCAAGCAGGTGAATGTTTTCGTCAATTTATGAAAGATTTGTACCAAGGCAATAAATTATTAAAAGGAAAATTGGTTGTAGGAAATCATAAAGTTGATTTGAAAAACTTAACCATGCCTTTATTGAATATTTATGCTACAGAAGATCACCTAGTTCCTCCAAGTGCTACAATTCCATTGAATGATGCAGTTGGTTCTAAGGATAAAGAATTATATAAATTTCAAGGCGGTCATATAGGTGTTTTTGTTGGAGGGCGTTCGCAAAAGGAACTGGCACCAGCAGTATTTAATTGGCTCAAAAAGAGAGATTAACCAACAAAAGTGTATTCAATGGCATAAATTTGAATTCCATTTTTTATAAAAAAAAAATTACATTTGTTAAAAAAAATTTATGCTTAAATGTGCGATATTGGGCTTTGGGTACTGGGGTCCTAATTTAGTTAGAAATTTTAATTCGGTTCCTGAATGTGAGGTTAAATATGTTTGTGATTTTAGAGACGAGCGATTGGCCTTAGTGAAAAAACAATATCAAAATGTAAATACTACAAAGGATTTTGATGAGGTATTAAATGATACTGAAGTTGATGCTGTAATAATTGCCACTCCTGTTTTTACACATTTTGAGCTTGCAAAAAAGGCTTTGTTAAAAGGCAAACACGTTTTGCTTGAAAAGCCAATGACTTCAACTTCAAAAGAAGCCTACGAACTTTATGATTTAGCTCAAAAAGTAAAGAAGTTAATCATGGTTGACCATACATTTCTTTATACTGGTGCCGTTCAAAAGATGAAACAATTAATTGATAGTGGTTCAATTGGAAATGTAAAGTACTTTGATTCAACCAGAATAAATTTGGGCTTATTTCAACCAGACATTAATGTACTATGGGATTTAGCTCCACACGATATTTCAATTTTAAACTACTTAATTCAGGAGACACCTTATAGTGTTAATGCTACAGGAGTTTCACATACCCACAATGGCATTGAGAATATTGCCTACCTCACAGTAAATTACAAATCAGGTTTTTTATCCCATTTCAATTGCTCTTGGACATCGCCAGTAAAAATTAGGACCATGTTAATAGGTGGTGATCAAAAAATGATGTTGTTCAATGATCTTGAACCTTCCGAAAAAATAAAGGTATATGATACTGGATACAATTACAAATCGGATGAGGAGAAGCGAAAAATATTAGTTGACTATAGAGCAGGCGATGTTTTTATACCTAAGGTAGATGTTAAAGAAGCTCTATTTGGTATGGCATCCGATTTTATAAATGCCATTTTAAACAATGAAAAGCCTATTTCGGATTTTGAATCAGGCCTTAATGTAATTAAAATATTGGAGGCTTCCCAACTTTCAATTAAACAAAATGGTAAAGAAATTATTTTAAATTAGATATGGATATTTTAAATGTTGATGAGCCTCGTAAGGCTTTGGTAAATGTAAAAGTTGGTGTTGGAGTTCGTATTTTTAACTTTGTTAATGCATATGGTTGTAGTATTGATGACAACTCAAAAATAGGTGCATTTGTAGAAATTCAAAAGGGTGCTAGTATCGGTAAAAATTGTAAAATATCTAGCCATACATTTATATGCGAAGGTGTTCATATTGAAGACAATTGTTTTATTGGACATGGTGTAATGTTTACCAATGATTTGTTTCCACGAGCTACAAACCCTGATGGTTCAGCGCAAACAGAGGCTGACTGGACTTTGATAGAAACCTTTGTAAAAAAAGGAGCCTCAATTGGTAGCAACGCCACTATACTCTGTGGAATAACTATTGGAGAAAATGCACTCATAGGTGCAGGTGCAGTGGTAACAAAAGATGTTCCGGCCAATAGTATTGTTGCAGGTAATCCTGCTAAAGTTATTAAAAATTTATAAATAAAATATGAGTAAAATTCCCTGTTTAGATTTAAAAGGTCAACACGAACAAGTAAAAAAAGAAATATTTGAAGCTTTTGAAAAAGTATATGAAAAAACTGCCTTTTCAGGTGGTCCATTTGTAGAAGAATTTGAAAAAGCCTTCGCACAATATACAAATGCCAATTATGCCATCGGTGTATCAAACGGTACCATTGCCTTACATTTAGCCATGCTATGTTTAGGAATTGGACCCGGTGATGAAGTAATTATTCCTGCCAATACCTTTATTGCTACTGCTTGGGGTGTATCTCATGCAGGGGCTACCCCTGTATTTGTAGATTGTGACGCTGAAAATTGGGAAATAGACCCTACAAAAATTGAAAAAGCAATAACATCAAAAACCAAGGCTGTAATTGGCGTTCATTTATATGGCCAGCCTTTTGATATAGAAGCTGTAGCCGCAATTTGTAAGAAGCATAATTTATTTTTGGTTGAAGACGCTGCTCAAGCACAAGGTTCGAAATATAATGGAAAAACTGTGGGTACATTTGGAGAAATGGCCTGCTATAGCTTTTATCCTGGAAAAAATTTAGGTGCATGCGGAGAAGCTGGAGGTTTAACAACCAACAATGAAAAGTATGCTAAGCATTTGCAATCGCTAAGAAATCATGGCAGTGTGGTACGATATTATCATGATGAAATTGGATATAATTACCGCATGGGTGGACTTGAAGGTGCTTCTTTATCTGTAAAGTTAAAATATTTAGAAACTTGGAATGCACGAAGAAGAGCAATAGCAACAAGATATCAATCAGAAATTAATAACCCTAAAATAAAAATGCAAGCCAAACCTAATTGGTCGGATGGCATTTATCATTTATTTGTGGTTACCACTGAAAATAAAGAAGCATTTGTTAAGCATTTAGATGAAAATGAAATAGTAGCTGCTTATCATTATCCAGTTCCATGTCATTTGCAAAAGGCATACAGTCATTTAGGATATAAGCAAGGCGATTTCCCAAATTCTGAATACTTAGCTTCTCACTGTGTTTCATTACCAATGTTTGCTGAATTGAGTGATGATGCTGTTTCAAAAGTAATAGAAACTGTAAACAAGTATTAGATTGAAACAAGATATTGAAACATATTTTTATAGAAGCAAAAAAGAAAGGGGAAATTTAATTTCAATCATCTTGCCTCTTTACAATGAAGAAGAATCATTGCAAATTGTGCTTAGTGAGCTTTTTGAATATTTAAAAAATGTTTTACCAAAATATAATTTTGAGATTACTTTCATAGATGATTGTTCAACAGATAATTCATATGCAATAATTGAAAAAGCGGCTCTCAATACACCAACAAATATTAAATTATCAGTAGCACAGTTATCACGCAATTCTGGTAGTCATATTGCCATTACTGCTGGACTAAATATAAGTAGAGGTGATTTCACCATAATCATGGCAAGCGATGGCCAAGATCCACCTGAAATAATATCAACCTTAATTGAAGGTTGGGAAAATAACTATGAACTTGTTATAGCTTCAAGAGCAGATAATTTAGATCATGGTGTAATTTCAAAGTTTTTTTCAAAATTGGCATGGCGAATTATGAATTGGAGCACCAAAATAAATATGCCTGAATCGGGTTGTGATTTGCTTGGTATGGATAGGATTGTGTTAAATGCATTTAATGAAATGGATGAAAGAAACACTACATTCATTTTCCGAATTTTGTCATTAGGCTTTAGGCAAAAAGAAATTCAATATATTAAAAGGGCGCGAGTTGGTGGTAAAAGTAAATGGACATTTATCAAAAAATTTGCCATCATGATTGATGCCATTACTGGTTTTTCAAATCGTCCATTGAAACTAATAACCAATTTAGGACTATTTGTTTTTGTGATTTTATGTTTTAGATGGCTTTATGTAGTTTTTACAGTATACATTATGCATAAATCACCTACCGACCTATCAATAATTCTTAATGTAATATTTACTGCATTAGCTTTGCAAGTATTAATTTTAGGAGTAATTGGAGATTATATTTGGAGAATTTTGGATGAAACCCGAAAAAGACCTGTTTATGAAATAAGAAAAGTTAATGGCAATATATTTGATCTTAATAAATAATGAGAATTGCAATAATTGGAGCTGCTGAATTAGGCCGTTTGATAGCTAAGCATATTGAAAATGATTCCAGCAATGAAATTGTTGGTTTTTATGATGATTTTAAAAAAGATGAATTCTTTTTAAATTACAAAGTTTGTGGAAATGTTCAAAAACTGATAAGTGATTTTGAAAATGGAATGTTTGATGCTGCAATAATTGGCATTGGATATAATCAAATGAAATCAAGAGCAGCCATTTTCGAAAAATTAAAAGGAAAAATTCCATTTGCTAATGTTATACACTCTTCCTCTTATATTGATAAAAGTTGTAAACTTGGTGAAGGCATAGTAATTTTGCCAGGTGTAACATTAGATTTAGGTGTAGTCATTGAAGACAATGTACTCATTAATACCTCAGCAATCGTGGCACATCATTCAAGCATTGGGAAACATTCATTTATTGCTCCTGGGGTGCATATTGCAGGATTGGTAAACATTGAACAGCAATGTTTTATTGGCATTGGATCAATTATAAAAGATAGCATAAACATAAAAAGGCAATCCATTGTTGGTGCAGGTTCTCTTGTATTAAAAGATATTGAAGAAAATGCTGTTTATATTGGCGCACCAGCAAAATTTATAAAATCAAATTTTTAAATGAAAAAAAATATTTTAATCACAGCTGTTGGTGGAAGAAGCGTGGGATCAGGAGTCTTACATGCACTCACAAGAAGTTCGACAGAAGTTGCCAATAGATGGAATATTATAGCGGCAGATGCTGATACTTTTTCTTGGGGATTGTATAAAGTTAATGAAAGAACGCTATTACCTTTTGCAGGAGAGCCAAATTACATTGAAGCTGTTGCCGCTGCAGTGAAGAAGTTTGATTTACATGCCATCATTCCAGGATCTGAAGCTGAAGCAAATGTATTGTCGAAAAATAAAAATTTATTTGATATTCCTATCATCACCAATGAGCATGATATTATGCCATTAATGATGGATAAGTTTGCCACTACCTTAAAATTAAAAGAATTAGGACTACCTGTAATTCCAACATTCAAAATTGAAGATTGGGAGCTTGCGTTATCAAAATTTGAATTTCCATTTATTGTTAAACCTACGACTGGAACAGGCGGTTCCAAAGGAGTAACAATTTGCACTTCTGAAGTTGCCTTAAAAACAATATTAAACAATTTACCTCCCAATTCAGGTTATTGCATGCAACCACTAATTGGTTCTGAGGATGAAGAATACACCGTTGGTGTTTTATCAGATAAAACAGGTAAATTAGTTGATAGTATAGTAATGAAAAGAAAATTATTAGGACTTTCATTATTGGACACAAAAATAGTAGAAGGAAAAAAAATGAGTATTTCTACTGGTTACTCTCAAGGTTATTTTATAAAGCATAAGCAAATTCAGGATTTTTGCGAAAAGCTATCTATATCAATTAAAAGTAAAGGGCCTTTGAATATTCAATTAAGAATTCATAAAGGCGAAATTTATGTATTTGAAATTCACCCAAGATTCTCAGGAACTACAACTATGAGAGCTGATGTTGGTTTTAATGAACCAGATATATTACTACGTAATTATTTGTATAATGAAAATTTTAATCGTTTAAATTATCAATCGGAAGTAGCTGTTATTAGGGCATTTGAACATGTAGTTGTTCCTATTAGCGAAATGCTATGAATAAAAAAAATAGCATACTCATAACAGGTGGCACAGGATTAGTTGGGAGTGATTTAACGCAATCACTTTTATCAACCTTTGGAAATGTGAGTGTGCTTTATCGTGAAAGAAAATTAGCATTAGAGGGTATAAATTGGATAAAACATGATATTGCTGCAGATTCAATTGAAAATTTAAATGATATTATAAGTGAAACTGATATTGTGATTCATAACGCAGCCTGTGTAAAAATTGGAAATACTCAATTGGAGAAAGATGAAATTGAAGCGGTGAATGTAAATTTTACTAGAAATTTTTTGGAAAAAATCGCTAACAGCAATGTAAAAAAGGTAATTTTTACAAGCAGCTTTAGTATTATAAAAAAACCTTTACCAACTATAATAACCGAAGATTCAGCGATTGAGTGCACTACAAGCTATTCTAACTCTAAATATCTAGGTGAAGAAATAATAAGGGAATACGCCCATAAATATCAAATAAACTACAACATTTTAAGAATATCTAGTCCGGTTGCATCTGATTTAAATATGATGCCAGATACAGTTATAAAGAAATGGATTATTAAAAGTTTGGCAAAAGAAAACATTCAGGTGTTTGGCTCTGGTTCAAGAACTCAAGATTTTATTTCTGTGTCTGATGTATCAAGAGCTTATATTCAATGCATCAAAAACAAAAATGTTTCAGGCACATTTAATTTGGCTTCTGGAACTCCAATTTCAATGTTGGATTTAGCAAAATTAATAACTAATAAATTTGGTAACCAATATGAATTTGTTGGACATGATGTTAATGAACATGACAGATGGAATATAGATGTAAGTAAAATTAAAGAACAACATCAATTTATGCCAAATTTTACCTCAAAAGAGGCCATTGAAAATTTACTCAAAAGAATTAACTAATGAAGATAGCCATCTTAAGCGACATTCATTCCAATAAATTTGCATTGCAAGCCGCAATGAAAAAATTGTCGGAAATAGAAGTTGATTACTATATTTTTTTAGGTGATTATTTTGGTTATTACCCATGGGCAAGGGCATGTTTTGATTTTTTACAAAGCATAAATGACAAAGCTTTTTATATTATTGGAAATCATGATGCACAATTATTACTAGAGCAACCATTATTAAAAAAACCAGAATATTGGGAAGTATTAGTGAAAAATAAGCAAGAACTTCCTATTGAAGCAATAACTTGGCTTAAAAGCTTAAAAACTATGAAGAGACTCCAATTAGATGGATTAAACTTTACACTTTGTCATGGAACTCCCGATGATCCTCTTAATGGCCGTTTTTATCCAGACAATGGTGAGCATTATAATTGGTTTCCCGCTGAAGGAGAGGTGCTTTTGATGGGACATACACATTACAGATTATTAAAAAAAATTAAAAATGGGGGATTAATTATTAATCCTGGTTCAATTGGGCAACCAAGATTAATTGGAGAAAAACCAAGTTTTGTTATTTTTGACACTTTAAAAAACACAACAAACTTTATTGAAATAGATTATGATATAAGCAAGGTTATTGCTCATCTGGAAGAAATAAAATGGTATCCAAGGGCAATAGAGGTATTAAAAAGATACAACCAAGCCTTGTAAAATTTAATGTAAAAAGCATGAATAGTAATAACAAAAATTTAAAAGTATTAGTAACCGGAGGAGCCGGATTTATAGGCTCTCATTTAGTTGATAAATTACTCACACTAGGGCACCATGTCACAGTACTCGATAATTTGTCCAACGGGAAAGAAGTTAATTTGAATGAAGCCAATAAAAATCCATTTTTCAAATTTATTAAGGGAGATATTCTTGATTCGGAAACTTGTGAAATAGCTAGCAAAAATATTGATATCGTATATCATTTGGCTTGTTTAGGTGTTCGACATTCAATACATAGCCCTTTTGAAAACCATCGTGTAAACGCTGAAGGAAGTTTAAATATGTTAGAAGCTTCTAGAAAAAACAATGTAAAAAGATTTTTTTATATATCTACATCAGAAATTTATGGAGATATAAAAGAATTTCCAATAGATGAATTAGGTACCCCATTGCCAAAAACTGTGTATGGTGCAAGTAAACTAGCAGGTGAAAATTATGCTTACTCTTATTTTACATGTTATGGAATGGACACAACTATATTAAGAATATTTAATAATTATGGCCCACGAGCGCATTACGAAGGTGATGCAGGAGAAATTATACCACGAAGTATAGTTAATTTAATTTATGGAAATTCACCAATTATTTTTGGCGATGGAAGTGTTACACGTGATTTTTTCTTTGTAAAAGATACGGCTCATGCCTTAACTCAGCTCATAGATATCAATAACATTACTGGTGAAATTATTAATATTGGCACAGGAGAGGAAATAAGTATGAAGCAGCTTTTAGAAAAAATAATTATGTTAATGCAAAGCAATATTAAAATTTCATATTTAGAAGATAGACCTGCAGATGTGCCAAGATTGTGGGTAAACCCTACAAAATTTAGAAAAATCACCAACTTTAAATCAAATTTTACCTTTGAAGAGGGTATGCTTGAAACAATAAAATATTATCAAGAAATTTCAAAAGGAAAAAATTTATTATCAGAAATTACTATTAAAAACTGGGAAAAATAAAACAATATGAAGATACCTGTTGCTAAACCATATTTAGGAAAAGAAGAAGCTCAAAATGCGTACGACACTATATTAACGAATTGGGTTACTCAAGGACCGAGAGTGCAAGAGTTTGAAGAAAAATTTGCTGAATATGTTGGTTCAAAATATGCTGTTGCCTTATCAAATTGTACCACAGCACTGCATTTAGCAATGATTGTTGCAGGCGTTAAAGAAGGTGATGAAGTTATATGCCCTTCAATGAGCTATATTGCCACTCCAAATAGTATTATGTATGTTGGTGCTAAACCTGTGTTTGCAGAAGTTGAGTCATCAACCTACAATATTGATGTAAAACATGCCGAAAGCTTGATTACAGAGAAAACTAAAGCTATTTTAATAGTTCACCAAATAGGACTTCCAGCAGATATTGATGCCTTTAAATCTTTATGTGAAAAATACAATTTAAAGCTTATTGAAGATGCTGCTTGCGCAGCTGGCTCATCATACAAAGGGAAAAAAATTGGTTCACATAGTGATCTAGTTTGCTTTTCATTTCATCCTCGAAAAGTAATCACTACTGGTGATGGTGGTATGATTACTACCAATAATGAAGCCTATTATAATCGATTAAAATTACTTCGTCAACATGGGATGTCGGTGAATGACAGAGTTAGACATAATGCTACTTCTGTGATTATTGAGGATCATTTAGAAGTTGGATTTAATTATCGTTTAACTGATATACAAGCAGCAGTTGGAATTAAGCAACTTGAAAAACTTGATTGGATAATTGAAGAACGAAGAAAAATTGCTGAGCGTTACCAATCGGTGTTTAAAGAATTCGATTTTATTAGACTACCTGTTGAGCCGAAAGATTATATAACGAATTGGCAATCCTATGTAATTTATTTAAAACCAAATTCACCCGTTAAACGGAATGATTTGATGCAATTGCTTTTAGATTGTGGAATATCAACTCGAAGAGGTGTTATGACATCGCACCGTGAAAGTGCATATAAAAATTATCCCTTAATTAAGCCATTACCTGTTTCAGAAGATGCCTCAGATCAAAGCATTGTTTTACCGCTTTATGTGCCTATGAGTGAAGCTGAAATTGAATATGTTATTAATACCATCGTTGAAAAACTTAAAGGGGCATAAAGAGCTAAAATTGGAATAAAAAAGCTTCTATTTTTTTTGCAATCGCGAAAATATTTTTTCCAATAAAATTGCTGCAAACAAAGATGAAACTGCCAATATACTTGGATAAGCTGGACTAATGTACTTGTATTCGACATAGCCTAGCACAAAAGGAAAAACTATTAATGTATAAATTACAGCTCCATAAAAATACATATAATTAATGTTCGATTTACCTCTTATAATGGTTAGTATCAAGCCAAAAGGTAATAATATCATTGCCCCCATATAAATTAAAGAAGCAATAATTTTATATATCTTTTGAAAAAGATTTAAGTCCTTAAAACTTTCAGGATATAAAAAATAAGTGCCCTTATTCATCACAAATTTTTTAAGTAAAATAAATCTTTTAGTGACATAAAAATAAAATGGATAATCGGCTTTTATATTTGCTCTCATTCTTTGTGTGAGTCCGTCTATTTCGAGTCTAATGGCTTCTTTATTTGTTTGAATGGTATCATCAATATAAGAATGGATGAGTGCCTTGTACTTAATCAAAGTGTCGATTTTAGTAGTTTTTTGAAATAACTCTTCGGGAAATGGAAACACATTTTCCATTTCTATTGAATTTTGCCTTTTAATTGAACTAAAATTATAAAACCAATTTATTTCTGAATTATCATTCCAAGGAACAATATCACCACCATAATCAATCAGCAATTGCATTAAATTATACCTAACAGAACCTTCGGGAAGAATAAAATTAACAGGTTGTAAAGGAATAAACTTATCATATTTCTTATAATTATGATACACCCATAATAATTCAAAAAAGATAAAAGGTACCACCACTCTATACAACTTTATTAAGTTTTTCCAATCAATACCTTTATTTATACTTCTTAGTGCAAAAATTAAAAAAGGTATACCAATAAAGGGTAAATAAACTGGTCTAAAAAACACAGCTGAAACAATGCATAATCCAGCTATCCAAAGCAAATTGTTTCTTTTTTGAATATCATATTGAATTAAATTATAAAAATAAAAAATCAATAAAGAGGTGCATAAAGGTTCACTCATTGGATGAAATTCATACGCCATACATAATGGACTAATTAAAAACAAGAAGTAGCATATGAAAAAAGCTAATTTATTTTTTGAAACTAACCATAATGATAATGCGAGGTAATATACAGAAACTGCAGCGGTTAATATGTGAATAATTATTATTCCATTTATAGCCTGTTTAACTGAAAAAAACAAACGTAGTACATAAAAAAGTAAACTAAGTCCCGGCATTCTATAGGAAGGATGATAGTCGCCTGTTTTTATAAAATTTTCAACAGCGTGTAAATAATAATAAGCATCACTATGTGTTGTGTCATAAATTCCATTAAAATAAACTTCATCTTGAGTTACAAATAGATGCACTCCTAAAACAGCTCTCACAATTAATGCAAGTGAAATCCAAAAAAATTTATCTGTTGGTAATTTACTAAAAAGGAATTTCATAAACATTTTGAAATTAAGATTAATGGTCAAATTTATCTATCGCGCTCTCTCTTTTGCATATTTATTTTAAGAGGATTTGAATTGACAGCTAATTCTAATTTTCTATTTGCTAAAATATCAATTGCTGCATAAACTGCGAATCTAAAGGATGATTCAGAAGCAATATTTTTTCCTGCTAAATCATAGGCTGTACCATGATCGGGAGAAGTTCTAACAATAGGCAAGCCTGCGGTATAATTTACTCCATTTTCGAATGCCAATGTTTTAAATGGAATTAATCCTTGATCATGATACATACTTAAAGCTGCATCATACTTAGTGAAAACACCACTACCAAAAAAGCCATCAGCACCAAAAGGTCCAAAAGCTAAAACGCCTTGTTCCTTTAATTTTTCAATTGCTGGAATAATGATATTATTTTCTTCATTGCCAATTACCCCGTTATCACCTGCATGAGGATTTAATCCCAAAATTGCAATGCGCGGTTTGCGAATTCCAAAATCTTTTTGTAACGAAGCAACCATTAACTTGGTTTTGCTCATTATTTTATCAATACTTAAATTTTCGGCAACTTGATTAATGGGAATATGCCCAGTCACAGTCCCTATTTTTAAATTTTCTGAAACTAAAAACATCAGGTGATCCTTTGCTTCAAATTGATTTGCAAAGTATTCAGTATGGCCCGCAAATTTAAATTCGTCAGATTGAATATTTTCTTTATTTATTGGAGCGGTAACTATCATATCAATTGAGCCTGTTTTTATATCGGCAATTGCAGCATTTATTGATGCCAAAGCTAACTCACCAGCTTGTTTAGTTGAAATACCAAACTCTAATTTTACTTCTTTATCATATACATTCAGCAAATTCACATTTTTATTGGTTGCGTCATTCACATTTTTAATTTGGTGAAATCCAAAATCACTTAAATGTATGCTTTTTCGGTATTGAACTGCCACTTTTGCATTGCAATATATGACTGGAATACAGCTTTGCAGCATACGGTTATCGGCAAATGTTTTAATAATAACTTCAAGGCCAATTCCATTGATATCACCACAGGTAATTCCAATTTTTGGTAAAAAATCTAGTTCTGTTGTTTTGCTCATGCGTTAAATATGTACTTTTACAAAATATTGAAGACAAAATTAATGAAATAAAGCCATTTTGCTAAAGAACTTTTGATTATAAATTGTGTTTTTTAAATGGTGGCTCATTGATTAATTTTAAAAACAAGGAAAATACTATGAATATTGATACATTGTTGGGCAAAGCCCTTAATTTTGATTTTTTAAGTTTAGAAGAAGGAGTACATTTATATCATAAAGCAGCTCTTTCCGAATTAGTTTACACTGCAAATGAATTGCGTAAAATTCAAAAAAATAATGACCCACATGTAACTTGGATTATTGATAGAAATGCCAATACAACCAATGTTTGTATTGCCAATTGTAAATTTTGTAACTTTTTCAGAATTCCTGGACATCCTGAATCATACATTACTACTATTGAGCAATACAAAAAGAAAATAGATGAAACATATCGCTATGGAGGGCGTCAGCTGCTGCTTCAAGGTGGACATCATCCCGATTTAGGTTTAAGTTATTATGTTGATTTGTTTAGTAAACTAAAAGAACTTTACCCAGATTTAAAATTGCATGCACTAGGTCCACCCGAAATTGCTCATATTACAAAGTTAGAAAAAAGCACACATACCGAAGTGCTAAAGGCATTGATGAAAGCTGGCTTAGATAGTTTACCTGGTGCTGGAGCCGAAATATTAAATGACAGGGTTCGTAGGCTAATATCAAAAGGCAAATGTACCGGAAAAGAATGGTTGGATGTAATGAGAGCTGCTCATCAATTGAATTTAACTACATCAGCAACAATGATGTTTGGTCATATTGAAACTATTGAAGAACGATTTGAACATTTAATTTGGTTACGACAGGTACAAAGCGAAAAACCTGCCCATGCAAAAGGATTTTTAGCATTTATTCCATGGCCATTTCAAGATGATGGTACTTTACTCAAGAGACTCAAAGGGATTAAAAATAATGTTAGTGGTACTGAATACATACGTATGTTAGCGCTAAGCAGAATTATGTTACCCAATATAATTAATATTCAAGCTTCATGGCTAACTGTAGGAAAGGAAGTAGCACAATTATGCTTACATGCAGGTGCAAATGATTTTGGGTCAATTATGATTGAAGAAAATGTAGTTTCGGCAGCAGGTGCGCCACATCGTTTTACAGCCAATGGAATTCAAAATGCGATTAAAGAGGCAGGATTTATACCGCAATTACGAAATCAACAATATGAATTTATTGATTTACCAACTGAAATTGAAGAACAAGTAATTGATTATTAATTTAATTGATAATATAATTCTTGAATCAATATTATTTCTGCGAGAAAAACTAAATTCAATATTTTGCTCAATAGGTTGCGATTAATTCCAAATCATACAATTCAAATTCATCAGTACATAATTTGAAAAAAAATCTAATCATGTTTCACTGTAATTTTGTTTATATATTTTTTATTTTCGGTATTCACATTTAAAAAATAAATACCATCATTTAAATTTTCAACATTAAATCTAAACTGCTTACTTCCCTTTTGTATGTTGGTATTTGTAGCATACGTATTTACATTTCTTCCTAAAACATCGGTAATATAAAAATTTATCTCTTCTTGCTTTGAATGTTCAAGATTTGCGATCAAAATATCATCTACAGGATTAGGATATGATGTTAATTGTAACTCATTGTTAATATTGAAATTGGACACTACACTTGGTAAAAGTTGCACAGGTACAAATGTTTCAATGCTATCACCAAAATTATTTTTTACCATTAAACGTAACACATAATCTCCAGCTTGTAAACCATTGGTATTCCAAATTCCAAGAATATCATTACTTACTTCAACCATTGAATCATTCACAATTTGGATCCAACTTGTAGCATTAAGTAATTGATAGTGTAAACTATACGAAACAAAATTCATCCAGCTTCCATTTGGGCCTTGATGTATCCATGCAGAGCCAACCACGGGTATTAAAGAATCAACGTGTGCAACAGAAGGACTATTAATTTTTTGGTTCCAAGCCAACGCACCATCATAAGCAATAGGATCAATGGCAGTATTATTTTGAGCCGAAATCACTAAACTACTACCAGTTGCAGTGGGAGCTGTAAAAGGCATTTCTGAATAGGCTAATAAGAAAATTCCATTGCGTTCACTTCTTGTTGTGGCATATGAAGTAATGTTTATTGCATAGGTAAAACTTGTATCGGTGGCCCAAAAATAACCACCAGTGCCATCTAACAACATATTTTGCGCTATTACATTTGAAGTTTGCTGAGTGCCAACTTCTCCTAATGTACAATCATCAATAGCTACATATGATGAGTCGAAAACGTAAAAACTCCATGTTTGTACGAAAGTATTCATCATATTAAGGGTTCTATCAGATAGAGGGATTAAAGTATTAGGATAGAAGGTTCCATTATGAATGCCGGTTACACTTATACTATCACCAAATTGAAACCAATTGCCAGCTACACGAATATTTGAATTATTTAAGGTAACATCAGAACCATTTACTGGCATAATTCCCCACCAAACAGTATGGCAACTATCGGTAAAATTGACATAATCAACACCCGCAATGTTTGGAATTAAGTTTGAAAAATAATAGTTGTAAACTGTATCACCCTGCGGAAATGAATGGTTTATAACTGAACTCTGAGGGAATTTATGCCAAAGTAATAAAGTATCCACATGTTTAAATACAGAAGTTGAGCTATCACTAAGAATATACTCTCCGCCTAAGTTCATTCCGTTTAAAAAGATAGATGCACTGCCATAAAGCCCAGCGGTTGTCCAATCGCTTTGATGCACATTTTCCATGGCAACTGTGGCCGAATCGCCAACCACCAATGAATGTTGCATACCACTATAATTAAAGTTGGCATCTTTAAAATAAGCAGTTGCATCATGCACCACATACAATCCTCTTTGATAAAAATATTGTTGTGGGAATGAAAGAGATGATGAGTCACAAAGTAATTGACCACTTCCAAAAACATAAATATCTCCTTGGTTAACAAAGGTTGAATTATGAATTATTAATACGCCTTGATTAAAAACAAAAATTGGCCCTTCATGAACATAATTCCCTGTTATTACTAAGGTATCGTTATTTAATGCCCCCACGTACACAGTATCAATTGCTCGTGAATCAACAGCTGAAGCTTTTAATTTTTCCCAATCCGTATTTTTCAGTTTTTCCATTGTTGTAAGGCAATTATAAGCACCCCCATTTTGTTGTTTAGCCTCGAAATTTTTATTTTTCTTGTGACTTGCTTGAATATTAGCCTTTGCTAATACTGCATTAATTTTTTGTTGAGGAAATAGTTGTGCCTTAACAGTCATAAATGATAAGCACAAAATACACAAGCTAGTAAGAAAAAAGCTATTTTTATTTTTCATAAATGATAAGTTAATTTCCATTCAAAGATAAATTAAAATAATGCTAATCACATAAATACCATTAAATTTAACAAATATAATTCTCAAAAATGAATCTCATAAATGCTTTTATTATTAAAGTTTATCAAAGTTCAGATTTATCCTAGGCTTGAGTTAATATAAGTCATTTTTTACTAATTTTGTATTGACTAATCTAAATATAGCTTATGGCAGTGGAAGATATTCGAGAGTTCATTCAAGAAGAAGTTATGAACCTAGCTTTTAAAAAAGTTGATTTTAATCAATCATTAATTAAATCTAAACTTCTAGACTCAATTTCAATTATTGATTTAATAGTTTCTATTGAGGAAAAAACAGGTAAAAAAATTCCGCAACATCTTATGAAGGATGAAAATTTTGATAGTATTAATCAAATCATTCACACACTCGACCAAATTTAATTTAGATGAAGCAATTTATTGCGATATATTTAATACCATTTATTGTATCAATTATTTTTACCTACCAAATTGCTTCTTATCCACCACTAAATCAATCTATTTTTAAAGAAAATAAAACAAATCAGGCAATTGATACTAATTACCGTTTTATTGAGCACTTCAACCATTTAGAATTTTATGAAAATGATTTTTTGCATAGTAATTCAAATGTAGAAAATATTTATATGCTAGGCTCTTCAGAATTGACACATAATTCAGATGCGATTCCTTACCAATTTATTTCGAATCGATTTGATGTTAAAGTAAAAGGAGTTGGTCATGCTGGAAACCAATGTCTTTCTATCTTAACGCAACTATTAGCCAAAGCAGAAATTATTAAACACGCGCCAATTGTGATTATATTGTCACCAAGTTGGTTCGAGTCAAAAACTTCCAAAGGAAGTCCTTCATCTGTTTTTTTAGAATTTAATTCTAATCGTTTTTTACATCAAATTATAAACGATAAAAATCATAATTTTTATTGCGAATATGTTTACAAAAGGGTGTCGGATATGTATCAAGAATTTAACTCTCCCAATCTGGAAATCAGAATAATGTATGCTCAACATCAAGCTTCAAAAAGTTGGTTCCTTCAAGTTCTATATAAACCAATATTGGTGGCCGATAAAGAATTAATTGGCATCAGAAATGAAATTAATCCGTTACATCCATTATCTCATAAAAATTTTGAAAGAAAAGCCATCAATCCCAATCATATTAAAATTAATTGGGACAGCTTATTTGCTGCAAGTAAGAGTCAAGTATTAAAAAATGCGAGCAATAACCATTTAGGAATAGCAAATGAACTTTATTCTGAATACGCTAATAAAAAAGGGCGTGTTCAACCAGTGGCTTTGCATTATAATCAAGAACTACAGGATATGCAAATGCTTATTAAATTCTTAAATGAAAAACATGCAAAGGCAAGTTTTGTTATATCCCCTCTAAATCCATTTTATTACAAAAATTTGAAAGATTTAAATCCAACCATTCAGCAAATTGAGGACTGCTTGCAAAAATATGGATTTAATTATTTAAATTTATTTGAATCAGATACAGCAAAGTATGATAAAGCATTATTGTTTGATGTAATGCACCTTTCTGATTATGGCTGGTATAAAATCGATCAATTTATTATAGAAAATTATCACTTAACAAATGCCAGCTAAATTAATTTTTAAATCAATCTTACATACCCTCATATACAGCTTAATTGCTTTATCAATTTATTTATTGTATTCCCCACATAATAAGCACCCAAATAACACCACACGTTCGGCCATACAATTTGTGTATCAACAATTTTAATTATGCTTCCATTTAGCTCCTTCGAATTTTTTATTGTAATGGCAATTTTTATTGCCATAATGGTGCTAGGTAAAAAAATTATAACGGATCAAAATTACAAGTATTTACTATTATTGGTAAATGTAATTTATTTAGTGGCCATATTCAATA
>DAORKI010000059.1:0-21688 GCA_035439485.1 Bacteroidia bacterium | reverse complement strand
CGAAAATCAGCTACAATCCAATTGTTGTATTTGGCTTTAAAAAATCCTGCTTTGGCATAAGGAATAACGCCTGCATAAATTAATGATGATTTACCATCGCCACTAGCTCCATTCACCATCAAAAATTTCTTTTCCTCTAATCGCTTAACCAGTCGCTCTACCTGTTGCTCTCTTCCTTTGAAAAAGATGCTTTCTTCTTCATTAAAAGGCCTTAAGCCAGGATATGGACAAATGTTGGGGTTCATTATAAATATTAGCCTTCAAAAATATAAATAATAACATCAAAATAAATAAATTCTAATTTTAATCCTAAACATCCTATTTCAAAATATACAATAGTTTGCATTTATTTTATTTATTCCAATTTAAAAATCTAAGAGATATTCTAAACATATCTCACATTTAAGCTTGAAGCAAAAGTTTATTAAAATGGCCTCAATTTAGGATAATACAATAGTAATTTATTTAAACTTCGAATAAACTTAAAAGGTATTTAATTTTGTAAGTTGGCTATATTAAATAGCTATGTATATTGTTTGAATAAGCATTAAAAGAATTTACCTTTTGAAAAATTAATTATATTTGCCTCCCTAGCACTTTTAAGCATAAATACTTAAAACCCTTTACTAAAAAATATTAAATGCAATTACTAAACAATCTCCAAGAATCTTTTACTAAATTTAAGGACAGAAATTGTTTTTTTATTAATGGTCAGTTTTATACCTATCATGCATTTGCACAGTGCATTACAAATATTCGTAAATCAATCGAGCAAAATACAAATAATTCAGAAAATATTATTGGAATTATTGCCAATGACGATCTGGAAACCTACGCTTCAATTATTGCTTGTTGGTTCGAATGTAAAGCCTACGTGCCTATTAGTCCTGAAACGCCAATAGACAGAAATCAAAAAATAATTGATCAAGCACTAATTAAAACCATCCTTAACTCTGGCGAACCACTTTTGTTTACTGATATCAAAATCATAGATACTAAGAAATTACCTGTATCAACTATTGATTTGGTTCCAAAAAAGGTAATGGAAGAAAATCTTGCCTATTTGCTTTTTACTTCGGGTACTACAGGAATGCCAAAAGGTGTTCCCATAAGCTTTAAAAATGTGAATGGGTTTACGGAGGCATTTTGGAAAATAGGCTTCAAGCTAAATGAAGACGATAGATGTTTGCAAATGTTTGAGCTCACATTTGATTTGTCTGTTATGTCTTATCTTATTCCTCTGCTCAAAGGCGCATGTATTTATACCATACCTAAAGATAAGATAAAGTACAGTTATATATTTGAATTAATGGAGGAACAGCTCCTCACATTTGCCCTCATGGTGCCTTCAATTTTACACTTTTTGAGACCATATTTCGATGAAATTGATTTACCACAAATGAAATATAGCTTATTTTGTGGCGAAGCTTTACCTCTTGATGTTACCGAAGAATGGCAAAAGTGCCTGCCTAATGCAGCCATATACAATGTTTATGGACCAACCGAAGATACCATATTTTGCACTTACTATTTATATGCTCACAAAGGCAATAATAAATCGCGAAACGGCATTTTATCAATTGGAAAAGCCATGAACAATACTTCTACTATAATTATTGACGAAAACAATAATATATTACCTGCGGGTGAAAGCGGTCAATTGTGTTTAGGCGGTGTGCAGCTAACTCCAGGTTATTGGCATAATGAAGAAAAAAATAAAGAAGCATTCTTTATGTTAAATCATAATAACAAGGATGAACGATTTTATAAAACAGGCGATCTTTGTTTATGTGATACTGAAGGGGATATTTTATATCTCGGGAGATTAGATTATCAAACTAAAATACAAGGATTTCGTGTCGAATTATCTGAAATTGAATTTCATGTAAAGGCATTTCTTGAAAAAAACAATGCGGTTGCTGTGGCTTTGGTTGATCATATAGGTAATACAGAAATAGGTTTAATCATTGAATCAAAACCTTTCCAATTGGAACCATTGCAGGAATATATGAAAAGTCGAATGCCTCACTATATGATTCCGCGTAAAATTACATTTACTGACGTTTTTCCTCTAAATACCAATGGCAAAACCGATAGAAAAAAACTCGAATTACTTTTTGCATGAATGAATATCAATTAAGACCAGCGAATGAAAATGATATTGAGTTTATCACTGAGGTAATTATTGCCGCAGAAAAAGGTAACACTAACCTATTGGGATTTTCAACTCTTTTTAATTTAAGCGAAACAGAAGTCCGAAAGGCTATTGAATCCATGCTTGGTGAAGAAATTGACTTTTGCGAATTCTCCATAAGTAGCTTTTACATTGTAACTTATAATAATATTCCAGTAGCTGCATTTGGAGGATGGATTGAAGCAATGCCAGGCGAAATGCCATCAAAAATATTAAAATCGAACTTATTAGGATATACATTATCCAAAGAAAGTATTGCTTTTTTAAAAACTAAGTCCGATATTATAAAAGATACATTAATTGAAAGAGAAGAAGGCTGCCTTCAGCTTGAATACTTATACGTAAATTATAATCATAGAGGCAAAGGTTTGCCCACTTTACTCATTAATGCACTTATTGAACGTGCTAAAACTACAAATCCATTATTAAAAAAAGTACAAGTTCAAACATTCCGAAATAACGAAAATGCGATCAAGGTGTATCTTAAAAATGGTTTTAAAATAACACAAACTGCGCTTTCACATCATCCAGAAATTTTTAACTATTTACCTCATAACGAAAAAATTCTATTAGAAAAAAACTTAATCAATTAATTTATGGAAAGAACAGAAATTGCCGAAAAAATAAAAGGAATTTTAATTAAGATACTTAAACATGAAAATTTCGAAATAAAAGATGAACTCTCTGCCACTGATGTAGAAGGTTGGGATTCATTAACACACATGCTAATTATAACAGATATTGAAGAACTGTTTGGTGTAAAATTTAAATTAAAAGAATTAAATAAACTCAATAATTTAGGCAATTTAATTGACCTCATTATATCTAAATTGGCGTAGTATAATAAGCTGTTATGATTTTCAATTCATTTGATTTCTTATTTTTTTTCGCTTCATTTTTTATACTCTATTGGTTTGTATTTGTAAATAACCTTAAGTTACAGAATTTACTCATTCTGGCTGGTAGTTATTTTTTTTATGCCTGGTGGGATTGGAGGTTTCTTTCTCTTTTGATAGCCAGCTCTGCTTTAAATTATTTCCTTGGTATTTATATTGGGAAAACTCAAAATGAAAAACACCAAAGATATTTAGTTTTAATTGGGATAGTTGCTGGCGTAGGAACCTTACTTTTTTTTAAGTATTTCAACTTTTTTATTGACACCACAACAAGCATTTTTTCAATTTTTGGAGTGCAATTAAAATTAGCAACACTCCAACTTATACTTCCTTTAGGAATCAGTTTTTATACCTTTCGTTCTATTAGCTATCTCCTTGATGTTGAAAGTGAAAAAATTGAACCCACCAAGGATTGGATTGTATTTTTCTCCTATATTTCTTTTTTTCCAAGCTTGCTTTCAGGCCCAATTGACAGGGCAGAAATGCTTGTTCCTCAATTGCAAAAAAATAGAACATTCAATTACAACCTTGCTTCTGAAGGAATGGCACAAATACTTTGGGGATTATTTAAAAAACTAGTTATAGCTGATAACTGTGCATTTGTAACCCAAGCAATTTTTGAAAATTATACACAGTTCTCCGCTAGCACTTTATTGCTAGGGTCTTTCTTTTATATCATTCAAGTTTATGCTGATTTTTCTGGTTATTCCGATATGGCCATAGGATTTGCCAAATTATTAGGTTTCCGAATTACACAAAATTTTAACTACCCATTTTTTGCTCAAAATATTGCCGAACACTGGCAGCGTTGGCATATTTCACTCACAAGTTGGATGACTGAATATGTTTATACTCCATTGTCATTTAACTTTAGAAGTTTAAGAAATAAAGGAATTATTATTTCCATTATTATTAATTTCATTTTGGTAGGCTTGTGGCATGGAGCTAATTGGACTTTTGTTGTGTTTGGCTTACTTAATGGATGCTACTTTATTCCTCTTATATTAAGTGGTGCTCTCAATAAAAAACGAACTATCGCAAAAGATAAATTATTACCTTCAATCAGAGAAATCATGAACATGGGTTTTACCTTTTCTATTGTAATGCTTACGGCTATTATTTTTGGCTCAAAAAATATGGTGGAAGCATTTGGTTACTATAGTCAAATGTGTTCACTTTCTCTTTTTACCATTCCTCCTGAACTTAAATCGCAAATCATACTATTGATGCTCATCATGCTCATGTTTTCATTTGAATGGATGAGTAGAGATGAACAATTTGGTTTGATTTATTTTAGAAAAAAACTTGGAAGAGTCGGTAGATGGTGTTTATATGTAGGTTTGATTTTTACTATTGGCATGTATATGCAAACAAATGAAACTGCGTTTCTTTACTTTAAATTTTAATAATTCGAAATACAATGAAACGTTTTATTAAATCATTACTTTTTTTTATACCGGTTGTTTGCTTTGCATACATTTTACTTATTTGTGTGTGGGGCGAATTTATGCCTGGAATTTTTAAAAAAAATCTGAATTATTTTAGAGCAGGATCATATGGTGGCATGATGTCAAGATTAGAAGAAGTTAAAACAGTTAAAAATGTTGATATTTTATTTTTAGGCTCTTCACACACTTACCGTGGATTTGATAACAGAATATTTAAGAAAGCTGGCTTCCAAACATTTAATTTAGGTTCAAGTGCACAAAGTCCTATGCAAACGCTTTTGTTACTTAATCGATATCTCGATCAACTTAACCCTAAAACAATTATTTATGAAGTTTATCCGAATTCATTCACTAGTGATGGAATTGAATCATCGCTTGACATTATTGCTAATGATAAAAACGATTTTGGGTCAATTCAAATGGCACTAAAACAAAATCATATTAAAATATACAATAGTTTGATATATGGATTTTATAGAGATTTTTTCAATAGAAATAAGGGAGAAAAAGAAAAAAAGAAAAATGGAAATGACACTTACATTAATGGAGGTTTTTTACAAAAGGACCTAAGCTATTTTAAACACATAAAATACCCAAATAATACTTGGAATTTAAATGGCAAACAATGGTCTTACTTTGAAAAAATTTTAGAATTGATTAAGAAAAAAAACATCAACTTAATTCTTGTTCAAACACCAATAACACCAAATTTATATCACTCATTTAATAACAACCAGGCTTTTGATTTAAAAATGAAATCTTATGGAACTTATTACAATTTTAATGATATTGTTAGCCTAGATGATTCTCTTCACTTTTACGACCCTCATCATTTAAATCAAAATGGTGTCATCATCTTTAATGAAAAATTAATCGAGAAACTTTTCACAATAAAGCATTAGTAAAGTTGCCTTATGGGGCAGCTATAGTTTTATCATATTGAACTTTAATTTCAAGCGGAATCAACTCTCCTGCCATCACCATTGAAATAACTTTTGGTGCCTTGAAACCTTTATTTTTATTTGTATCGGGATCTTCATCACCTATGACTAAAATTGGTGTTTGCCCGGCCGCTCCTCCTACTTTCTTCCAAATTTGTTGAGCAAAAGGGATAGCCCAATCTGCTGACTCCTTAAAATAAACTACAGCTAATTTACTTTTATTGATTTGTTGTGTACTTAATTCTGCGTAATCTGTATCGCTGTCCTGCTCAATTGTTAATTTCTCAATTTGTGTTACATCGCTTAACATATCTGTAATTTCTTCAGCTGTTAGATCATCCACTAAATTACTAATAAAAAATATTTCGGTGTTGTTCAATTGCATTTGTGGCTTCTCTGTTACTTCAAGCATGCTTCTTAAATCATCGGCCAGTTGAATTGCTGAAGGAGTATTGGTGTAGGTCATATTTGCTTGAATATTATTCTGCAAATCATTTATTACTTCTTGTTGCTTGCTGTCACTTATGTTCTCTCCTGTTTCTGGATGCCATACAAATATTCTGAAGTTGTTGGCCTCACTTAAATTTTCCTTAGCTTTTTTGTATTGATAAGCGCTTAAACTTAAGCCATTTTCAGTTGTGAGTACAGTTCCATAATCGGCACCTATCAAATGTATCGAAGAAGTACATTGTTTGATGTCGTTAGCTATACTATGCTTTAGTTTTACCTCATCTTTATCAGGTTCACCCACAGGCAAAATATTAAAACCTGCTTTATATAATGTAAACATCAGTTCCTCTCTCAGTTGCTCCATAGAAGGAGTAGTGTGTGCAAGATATATGGTTTTTTGATTCATTTCAATGATAAGAATTTGTTTATAAAAGTAATTAAAATTTGCAAGTAATAAAAAAGCCAATCAAAAAAATTGATTGGCCTTTACATTTATAAGGTTTCTTTTAACCATCGATAAAACTCACGATGCCAAACTAAAGCATTTTGGGGTTTCAATACCCAATGTCCTTCATCGGGGAAATATAAAAATCTACTCTTAATATTCATTAATTGGGCTGAGCCAAAGGCTTGCATTCCTTCGCTAATGGGCACTCTAAAATCTTTCTCACCATGAATTACCATCATGGGCGTGTCCCATTTTTGTACAAAATTGTGTGGTGAAAATTTATTATAGGCATCAGCCATTTCTGGCTTCCAATGAGGTCCTCCTATGTCATTGTTCGCAAAAAACATTTCATCAGTGCTAGGGTACCAACTTTCTAAATTATACAAACCACAATGCGCAATAAATGATTTAAATCGTTTGTTGTGATTACCTGCCAACCAATATACAGAATAACCACCATAACTTGCTCCAACCGCACCTAGTCTATTGGCATCAACATAAGGCAGAGTTTTTGCATCATCTATAGCGCTTAAATAGTCCTTCATAGGTTGACCACCCCAATCGCCACTAATGGCATCATTCCATTCCTTCCCGAAGCCTGGCAAACCTCTTCTATTAGGTGCCACAACAACATACCCGTTGGCTGCCATCAAGGCAAAATTCCATCTAAAACTATAACTGCAGCTTACCATACTTTGTGGCCCTCCTTGACAATATAATAAAGTCGGGTACTTTTTTGCTGGATCAAAATCAGGAGGTAAAATAATCCACACCAACATTTCTTTGCCATCAGTTGTTTTAACTGTTCTTTTTTCGATTTTACTTTGACTTACCTTATCAAGCGCCTTCTTATTCACAAAGCTTACTTGTGATTCCTTGTTTAAAGTAAAACTATAATTATAAATTTCCTGAGGGCTGTTCATGGTTGTTTTGGTATAAATCAAAGCCTTTGCCCCTAAAGCAATACTTTTACAATCATGGTCTCCTTCGGTAATTGGGCTAATCTTTTTAGTACTTAAGTCACAATCATAAATTTGATAAGTACCTTTGCTTGGAGCAATAAAATATAAATTTTTATCATCTAAACTCCAAGTTAAATTACTAGCTCCCTCAGCAAAATCATTGGTTAAAAATAATGATTTAGCAGTTCCAAAATCGAACAATACTATGTTGGCTTTATCACTTTCAAAACCGGGCTTTTTCATACTTTCCCATACTATATATTTGCCTGTATGCGAAAATTTTGGATTCATATCGTAACCCATATTTCCTTTGCTTAAATTGGTGGCTTGTTTTACATCTGTATCATAAAAGAAAATGTCGGTATTGGTACTTAATGTAAATTCCTTACCTTTTAACTTTTTACATGAGTATGCCACTTCCTTTCCATTAAAATTCACATCAAAACTTTCTACATCAAAAGGTTCATCTTTCAATAAATCTATTGCATTAGCATCGGCAATGTAATTTTTTACTTTTGCATAAAATAAATGGGTATATGAAAAATCATCCCAGCTATCCCAATGTCTGTACATTAAATCATCTATAATTCGCGCATTGCTTTTTGAGGCATCTGGATATATATCAGCTACTGTTTTTTCCATTTTTACATCAGCTGTGTAAAATAAGTTTGTTTCATCAGCACTTATTATAAAACTTCCAATTCCATCTTTAACTGATGTAACCTGAAACTTTTCTTTGGTATTAACTTCCATTACCCAAACTTGAGGGGAACCACTTTCGTTTGACAAAAAATAAACATGCGACCCACTTTTGTTAAATTGAGGAGCATACTCATTAAAATCTGGTGTATTGGTTAATTGCACCGGTTCAATATCCTCATTACTAGTATAATTTAAATATAAATCCTTGTTGCCTTTATTTTTTTCTATACTGGTATTTTCAATATAAAAACACATGGCTACACCATCAAATGAAACTGCTGGTGCTCCAACTTTTTTAAAATTTAATAATTGTTCTATACTCAAGGGTTGTTGCGCACTACCCTGTAAGGCACAACCTACTAATATGGAAATAATCGATTTTTTCATTGTAATTATTGGTTTATTCACACAATATTAATTGAAATTTAAGTTGAATTTAAAGATTTTAATTTAATCTAATAACATCTCAATATTGAAAACTAATTTAGTACATAAGTCAATAAGTTGGACTATACTTAGATAAAAAATAGAGCCCTGAAGAATTTCTTCTCCAGGGCTCTATTTTTTTTGCTTCCTTTATACTTAAGCAGAATCCATTTATTTAAAAGCTACCTTATTGTATAACAATTTTTCGATTTTGAACTTGAGTTCCAATTTGCACTTTCAAAAAATAAATACCTTTGGATAAGTGTTTTAAATCAACAAATGTTTGACTAAGGCCTGACTTTGCTTGACCATTTATTTCTTCAACAATTTTACCATTCAAGTCAATTATTATAAAGCTATAAGCCATCGATTGGTTTAAAATATAGGAAATGTTAAACTCACCATTGTTTGGATTCGGATAAACCTTTAAATCAGTAACCTCTTGCTCCATTTGGGTTAAATTTGTTAAACAATTAACACTTAAATTAACAGCAGTACCTACACAACCAGCAACATTGGTTTCGGTTACTGAAACACTACCTCCACTTCCTAAAAAATTTACACTAATTTGATTACTTCCTTGCCCTGAAACAATATTTCCACCAGTAACAGTCCAGTTGTATGTCGAACCAGCTGTATTTGTTACGCTGTACGTTTCAATACTTCCTGTACAGGTTGGTAATATTGTATTTCCTGAGATTGCTCCTGTATTAATGTTGCCACTTACATAAATATAATCGGTTTTTTCTTCAAAATCAAAGGCATTTCCAAAAGCATCAACATAATATAAACCAGCAGAATAAACTCCTGAACTGTTATAAGTAACGGTTACAGGACCATTTCCAACAAAGGTTTGAGGACTAGCCCCAGCTCCAAAATCCCAGTTTGGAGTTAACCCTATATAAAGTGAATTATCTGTGAAATTAGTGTAAGTCACAGTTGAACCTACGCAAGTATTGGTAGAGTAGGCACCAAAATTAACACCTTGGCACCAATTAGGATTATCAACCAACATAGTCTCTGAACTACTTCCACCATTCCCACAAGCATTTTGTGGTGTTACTGTAATCGTGGCATTTTGATTCAATAAATTCACAGTTACATCAGTTGTTCCTTGGCCTACACTAATACTACCAGCAGTTGAAGGTGTAATTGTCCATTGATAATAGGTGGCCCCATTGGTATTAAATATAAACATATCGAAAGATTCTCCTGGGCAAAATGTTCCAATTCCTGAACCATATATTGAACTTGCATTACCAGGAAGTTGTCCCGCTATTATATTTATCGAATTGGATGTGCCTGCACATCCATCATTAATTACACAATAATAGGTTCCCGACTGACTAATTGTAAAGGTGTTATTATTCAATGTAGCAGCACCTAATGAAACTGAATTTCTAAACCATTCATAGGTGCCTCCAGCTACGACATTTGCGCTAAGGTTCACATTTGAACCCGGGCAAAATGTTGTTGAACTTGCTGAAATTGAAGCAATTGGAGCAGCTTGCTCAGTAATGTTTACTGTATTTGAAGTTCCAGTGCAACCGGTGGAATTTGTGACCAAAACATAATAGTCCCCAGCTTGATTGGCATTAATACTTGAACCGCTACCACTTATTAAATTTCCGTTTAAATACCATGAATAGCTCAAACCGCTTGTATTTCCCGCATCCAAAGTAACAGATGACCCTTGGCAAAAAGAGTTTGATGTAGTACTAATATTGGCAATAGGATTAGAAGAATTAATTAAGTTAAGAGTGGCTGATTGTGTTGAACATCCACTTGAAGCAGTGATTACGACATAATAGTTACCATCACTTGTGGCATTATAAATTGAACCATTAGCACCAGTAATCAAATTTCCATTTTGATACCATGCGTAACTTGCACCTGAAGCACTATTCGCTGTTAAAGTTATTGAGTTAGTTCCCGGACAAAAACCTAGATTTGATGAAGTGAGAGTTGGGTTTACATCGCTAAGTTGATTTATTGTTATGTTGTTTGAAAAATCAGTACACCCACTCGATGAAGTAACTAAAACGCTATAATCACCTGGATTTTGAACCCAGATACTTGATGCTGTTATTCCTGCCATAATATTAGAATTAAAGTACCATTGCGCACTTTCACCACCTTGTAAAATGGTACTTAGCTGAACAGAATCGCCTGGACAAAAATTCGTTAAAGTCGAACTAATATTTGCTGTAACAGCAGTTCCACTGGTAACGGTAACTGGAGAAGAAACTGCGCTACATCCATTACTGTGGGTAGCTACTAAGGTATAAACACCTGCATTACTTGCTGAATAACTAATATTTGCTGGATCTGAAGTGGTTACAGAATTGCCATCTAAAAACCATTGGTAAGATACTCCTGCCGCTGAATTGGTATTCAAAATGATTGAACTTCCTGAACATATGACAATGCCATTGGGTGTGCCAATACTTGCCGAAGGACTTGCATTAACCACTATGATTGTATTTGCGCTACCTACGCAGCCTGATGTATTAGTATAGGTATAAGTAATGGTGTGCGAACCCGGACCAGCCGCAGCTGGGTTAAATTGATTATTACTTACTCCTGGGCCACTATAGGTACCGCCTGAAGGGGTTCCTCCAAATAAACTAAAAGATGGATCATTGGCACATTGGCTAGGAAATGGACTTAAACCTACATTTGGGAGTGAATTTACGCTGATAATGTCTTGTGCCGTATTTGTGCATCCATTCAAGTCTGTATAGCTATAGGTAATAATTTGATTGCCAATTCCAGCTATAAAAGGATCAAACATACCCGATGAAACACCTATTCCATTGTAATTGCCTCCTGCTGGAGTGCCACCACTTAAATTAATTGCTGCATCATTTAAACATTGATCACTAATGGGCAAATTGAGCATTACATTAGGCAGTGGATTTACAGTAACATTGATAGTGTCAGTTTGGATATTATTACATGCATCAGTAATAGAAACAATATATTGTGTGTTTACATCAGGATACAAATAAGGATTACTAATAGTTGTATTACTGATATTATAATTTGGCGTCCAAGTGTAGGTTACTCCTCCTGGTAAATTAACTTGTACCGAATCATTCAAACATATTATAGCATCATCCAATGAAATTTCATTAGTTGGAAAACTAACCATACAGACACTTTGTAAATTATTTAGCCCGCCAGTGGCTGCTGTAAAGCCCCAATATACATATGGACTACCACTAAAAATATCATCAACCACATTTCCAGTATAAGTCAATCTTAAATCATTGTTTACATATACTCGAAGTGTTGAATCAGCAGCTGTCCACCAAACTCTTACTAAAAAGTCTGCTCCAGTTTCCACATTTCCATTACCAGAAATTATGCCAGTTGGAGATACCAAACTGTTGGCTGTATTATGATTTACTACACCATTTTTTAATAACGCAATATGATCGTAATTGGCGTCATTATACTCTGAATTGGTGTAAGTATCAAACTCAACAAATAGAGAGGGTGAAACTCCAGTAATACCAATTCCTCCTCCACCACCTCCAGCACTAGTACAAACATTTTGAAATGCAAACACAATTCCATCAGCTCCACCATTATTACTTCCAAAATTTAAATTGGCTTCCATGTCAAAATCCTGAGTTAAATCGGCCTTTTTGCGGTACCACATGGAACCAAACTGGTTATTCACAGCCTGAGTCAAGCGATAACAATTGTTGCCTAAATCAGCTTGACCTCCATTACCATTTAACTGAAAAAGTCCTTGTGCCTTTAATTCTTCTGCTAAAAATCCTAGCATAAAAATAAACGCAACGTAAAAAATAACTGTTCTTTTATGATTTGTTCTCATTTTGTATTGGGTTATTAAATTTCTCTTGCAAAAATAAAAATAAGGGTAAAAATTTATTATAACTCATGTTGCAACAAAATGAATTTTTGTTGCAATTTCATCATTTTTAAAGAAATTTTAATGCAGATTACGCATTAGGGATTGTTGGTCAACAAAATTTTGCAATAATATCAAGTACTCACGGACTGTTTTGGATTGAAAGAATAGCGAGCTATTTTGAAATTCAAAATGGGAGTAAGTGCTTGAGATTGAAGCAAAATGATTTGAGTAAATTTCTATAACGCAATTTGGGTTTAATGTAAAATTAGATTTCTGAAGGTAAATCTTGCAAAAATTGAGATGGGGTTAATCCAAAATACTGGGTAAATGATTTGGTAAAATAGGATTGAGAAGAAAAACCACATAAATAGGCTATTTCAGTGATATTTCCTTTTTTTTGTTTAAAATAATCTTTCGACTTATCCAATCGCACCCTTTTAATAAGTTCAGAAGGCGAAAACCCAGTAAGAGATTTTATCTTCCTCTGAAAATGACTTCTATTGGTGGCCATTAAATCGGCAAACTGCTCAACTGTAAATTCACTATTATCCAAATTGGCAAACAGTATTTTAAAGAATTTTTCGGTATAAGGATCATTGCCTTTATACTTTTCCTCAGTCTTAATTTCTTGATTTTCTGCTACTTCCTTAAATTTTTCTGATTTTTGCTTTTGTAAAAGTAACTGGTTTGCAACTAAATGAACCAACTCATCAGGCAAAAAAGGTTTAGCTAAGTAAGCTTGTGCACCTGCCTTTAACAAATCTAATCTTGTTTGT
The DNA here is from genome assembly GCA_035439485.1 of Bacteroidia bacterium. Lineage (GTDB taxonomy): Bacteria > Bacteroidota > Bacteroidia > UBA4408 > UBA4408 > CAIKXD01. The sequence continues at coordinate 8,559 of DAORKI010000059.1, read as the reverse complement.
GCCGATGACTTAGCCGATAACATAATTACAGGTATGTGTTCAGTAATTTCGTTTTTTCGTAAAGCTGTTAAAAAATCTTTTCCGTCCATTTCTGGCATCATTAAATCACTTACAATTAAATCGGGTAAAACCTTGTTTATTATATCAAGTGCTTTAAGTCCGTTATGAGCAACTTCTACATTATAATTGTGAGATTCAAGTAATTCCTTGTTAAATGTGGCAATATCATGGTCATCTTCAATAATTAATATGCTTTTCTCATTATTTACACCCATATTTGAGCCAATTTCTTGTTGAATCGTTACAGGTATTTTTAAAGTAAAAACACTTCCCTGTCCTTTTTCGCTGCGCACTTCAATAATGCCTTTCATTGCTTCAACTAAACTTTTAACCAAAAACAATCCTATGCCAATGCCTTTAATTCCATTCTTTAAACTCTCCTTTGATCTATAGAATCGTGTAAATATTTTTTCTTTCTCATCCTCATCAATACCAAGTCCATTGTCCCAAACTTCAATATTTAAAAAACCACCATGCAAATTAATTTCTATACCTATTTCACCATTTTCAGGGGTATACTTAATTGCATTACTCAATAAATTTTCGATAATTTTTTGAAAAGCATCAGCATCAAAACTAAAGTAATAGGAAGTAAATTGATGGTTAAATATTAGCTTTTGCTTTTTTATCTTAGCCTGCCCCTGATATTGACTAATAATAGGCTCAATAAATTCAAAAAAGTTTCCAAAATTTTCGTTAATTTGTATTTTATCAGTATCCACTTTAGCAATGAGCAACATTTGATTGAGCAAGTCATTCAACCTATGTAGATTTTTTTCTGCGAAATTGAGTTGATTTATAATTTCTTGATCATTTACCTTTTTTTGTATCACTTTAATTGGCCCTTGAATCATTGTTATTGGTGACCTTATTTCATGTACAACATTAGAGAAAAAGGTTTCCTTTGCTTGTTCCAACTGCCTTTGAAGTTTTTTCTGAAAGCTAAAATAAACAAGCATCACAAAAACTAGCAAAACCAACAGAATGAGTATAATAGCCACCCAAAGCATTTTATTTCTATTTTGTTCTAAGGCTAACTTTTGCGCTTGAATAATTTGCTTCCCTTTTTCATTTTGATATTGCGCTTCTATGTCGGCTACAACTTTTTCTTTATCTGATTTAAATATACTATCGCGTAATTCAACTTGTTTAGTTCTAAAAATGAAGGCATTTTTAAAATCGTTTTTTTGCTCAAATAAATTGCTTAAACTTTCATAAATTGCAACTGTAGCAATAGCTCTGTTCAATTTAAGACTTATTTTCAATGCCTGTCGCAAGTGAAATTCTGCTTCTTCAAATTTTGATTGTAATCGACAAACCAATCCTATATTAGTATGTGCAGCTATTTGTGAAATGCCTTCAACATCTTCTTCTGTCATACTCAAAGCTTTTCTGTAAAAATATTCGGCTGAATCAAGTTTATGAAAACCCATCTGATATATACTACCGTAGGTGTTATAAAAATTACCAAACAAGGCTCGATATTTTTTACTGTCTAAATTACTTTCAGCTAGTTTTAATGAGGCTAAGGCTTCTTTATTTCTACCTAACTGATGCAAGGTTCCCGCTAAATTGCCCATTATGGTACCGTATTCAACCATTTCCTTAAATTGCAATTTCAATTCTGCTGCCCTTTGCAAGTGAAAAATTGCCTTATTATAATCTTGTAAATAATAAAAACTGATGCCTATGCTGTTATGAAAACTAGCTAATTTTCGCGGTAATTTCCATTTTTCAGCTAATTTTAAGGCTTTGTATAAATACTGAGTTGATTTATAAAACTCTGACCTATTTTGATAAGCCCTACCCAATAACACAAAGGCTTCCAACTCATTCAAACTGTCATTGTTAAGACGCGCATAATTGAGTACTTCTTGGGCAAGTATAATTGCAGTGTCTGGCTTTGTAACCTGAAAATGAAGAGAAGCTTCTTTTAGGATGTTTAATTTTGATTTATCCGATGATTTTTCTAATCTTTCCTTCAGTGAATCCTGATAGTTTTGCGCATTACAAAGTATAAAACAGCATAATAAAATCAGTGGAACAAGGAAAATTTGAAGTTGGCCAACCTTTCTATTATTTATCTCCATTTTCAACATTTTATAAAGATTTGAAATGGGTAAATTCAATATTAAAAGCTAGGATTTAACTTTTGTTTCAAAGCTAACATTTTGATAGCAGTAGCAGCTGCTTCATCACCCTTGTTGCCATGTTTGCCTCCAGCCCTATCCATGGCTTGCTGTTGGTTATTGGGGGTTAATACTCCGAAAATAACAGGTTTGTTATATTTAAGGTTTAAATTCGTTATTCCTTGAGCTACAGCTTCACAAATAAAATCAAAGTGTCGGGTTTCACCCTGTATAACACAACCTAAACAAATTACTGCATCAACTTGTGCAGTTTCAAGTTGAAGTTGGGCACCTAAGGTTAACTCATAACTCCCAGGAACATAAGAAATCATTAAATTTTCTGCTAAAGCACCATGTTTAATCAACGTGTTATAAGCACCATCCTTTAAAGCTGAGGTTACTTCATGATTCCATTCAGAAACAACAATGCCAAAGCGCATGGCCTTGGCATTCGGGATTTGGGTTATCAGCTCATTATCTGATAAATTCTTTAATGAAGATGACAAATTATTTAGTTTTATTAATTAAACTCCTGCTTGCATTTTTGCTCTGCTCAAATATCTTTCTACATCACGGCCTTCAGCACTTTCAGCATAGTTTGATTTTATTTGCTCATAAATCTTTACTGCATTTTTAAAATCGTTTTGCTCTTCATAGGCCATTGCAGCCTTCATAAGATAATATGGAGCAGTAAATTTGTTATCATTTTGCTTTGCTGCTTTCAAATAAAAGTTAACCGCTTCTTCTTTCTTACCCAATTCCATATTGGCATCACCAATGGCTCCAATGGCTACTGGACCTAATATTTCATCATCTGTATCAAATTCCTTCAAATTATCTATTGCCTCTTGAAATTTACCTTGGTTTAAATAACAAATTCCAAGATAGTAATAAGCTAAATTGGCTGATTTTGTCACACCATACTCTTCAATAATATATTTAAACCCTTTGTAATTACCATCACCATTGATGGCTTGCTTCAATGAATCTTTCTCAAAATATTTTTCTGCCATAAACATAGCAGATCTTGCTTCATCCTCTAAAGGTCGAACATACAATCTGTCCCAAGCAAAATAACCTCCTATAACCAATACTATTGCTCCTAAAATAACACCTAAACTTTTTTTGTTTTCTTCTATATAACGTTCGGTTTTACTGTAAACCTCTTGTACATCAACCAAAACTTCTTTATCTTCTGCCATTTTACATTAATTTTTTAAAAATTGGAGGCGCAAATTTACTTTTTTTTATATACATTGCAAGTGATATATCTTTGATTAATCACACTATCTGTTCCAAATATTTATAATATTATGATTATCAACTGTTTAACAAAATAAATATTGAAAAAATTAAGTGCAAATTGAAGAAAATAACTTTTCAACAATACTTTTTTGAAACTAAAAATGTAAATTTATTACAATTGTGTGCTCAGGTTTGTATTTTTATTATCTTTGCAGCCCTGTCTTAAAATTTGGAGGAGAAATAGATGAGAAAAGAACAGTTGGTGATACCATTTTCAGGCTTAGCCCAAGGTGAGCATCATTTTAATTTTGAAATAGGAAATAAGTTCTTTGAGCAAATTGATAACAGTTTAATAAAAAAAGGAAACGCCATTGTTGATGTTCAGCTTATTAAAATGAGCGTGATGTTGCAACTTCATATGAGCTTTACCGGAAATGCCCAAATTGAATGTGATAGATGTTTAGGTGAAGTCTTTGTGCCGCTTTCTGGGAAAGATGAATTAATTGTAAAATTAGGAGGTGAAGAAATTACCGATAGCTCCAACATTATTACCATTGGTGCAAAAGATGCAGAAGTGAATATTACCTTATATGTATATGAAATGATAGCGCTGAATTTACCTTTCCGTAAAATACCTTGCGAAATATTAAACAATAAATCAGTTTGTGACCAAGAAATGTTGGTAAAATTAGAACAGCTAAAAACTGATGATCAGCCACCACAAAATAACGAAACCAACCCTGTATGGGACAGTTTAAATAAATTAAAAAATTTGAATTAACACAATAAATTAAAGTAAAATGCCACATCCTAAACGAAAAATCTCCAAAAGCAGAAGAGATAAAAGAAGAACACACGATAATGCAGTGCCTAGCACTTTATTTGTGGACAAAGCTACAGGCGATGTTTCATTGTTTCACCGTGTAAATACCGAAACAGGTATGTACCGCGGCCGTAAAGTAATGAAAGGCACCAAGGACGAATAAATCATTCTAGGTAAATTTTATAGCACCCAATCTTAAAACATAATTGCTTTAGCAATAAAAATTTTGGGATTGGGATTTTGCTTTTATACATTTACCACTTTTTAAAAGATTTTTAAGTTTTTTGCTTATTCATTTTTAAACAATTTATGGCTATTAAAATTGGTATCGACATCATGGGGGGCGACTTTGCTCCCGAAGCAACAATTGAAGGCGCAAAATTGGCAAAGGATGTCATAAAAAATAATGCATCTGTTGTGCTTATTGGCGATGAGGCCACCATATTAAATACCCTAAAAAAATTAAATATCGATGCTGCTCAGTTTGAAATAGTGCACGCTTCTCAAACAATAGCCATGCACGAACATCCAACAAAAGCATTGGTTCAAAAACCAGACTCAAGTATTTCAGTTGGTTTAAAATTATTAAAAGAAAATCAAATTCAAGCATTCAGTAGTGCTGGTAACACAGGTGCCGCCTTAGTGGGTTCTATGCAAACCATTAGAGCTATTCAAGGTGTTATAAGACCTTGCATTACTTCGGTACTCCCAAAAGAAAACGGTGGCATTAGTCTTATACTTGATGTGGGAACAAATGCCGATTGCAAACCTGATGTTTTATATCAATTTGGTATATTAGGCTCTGTTTATAGCACCATTTTAACTGGCAACAAAAACCCAAAAGTGGCACTACTAAATATTGGCGAAGAACCCGAAAAAGGAAACTTAGTTAGCCAAAGTGCGCATCAGTTAATGAAAGACAGCAAAGATTTTAATTTTGTTGGTAATGTTGAAGGGCGTGACCTTTTTAATGAAAAAGCAGATGTAATGGTATGTGAAGGTTTCACAGGAAATGTAGTATTGAAAACTGCTGAGGCTTTTTATTCTCTCATTAAACGAAGAGACAGAAGTGATGAATACTTTGATAGATTTAATTATGAAATTTATGGAGGTACTCCTATTTTAGGTGTTAATGGTACAGTGATGATTGGACACGGAATATCAAGTCCAGAAGCAATAAAAAATATGCTAATTCATAGCAAGCAAGTGGCAGAAGCAAAACTTCATGAAAAAATTAAAGAAGTATTTAACTAATGACAAAAGTAAGAGCAGCAATAACAGCAGTTGGAGGATACCTTCCCGACTATATTCTTTCAAATAAAGAACTTGAAAAATTAGTTGACACCACCGATGAATGGATTTTAAGCCGAACTGGAATTTCTGAAAGAAGAATTTTAAAAGGTGAAGGCCTTGGAACTTCTGACATGTGTGCCGAAGCTGTTAAATTACTTTGTGCTAAACGTGGTATAAACCCCATGGAAATTGACTTGCTGATTTGTGGAACCGTTACTCCTGATTTTCCATTTCCCGCCACTGCAAATGTTATATGCGATAAAATAGGTGCAAAAAATGCATGGGGCTTCGATGTTTCTGCAGCTTGTTCTGGTTTTATGTTTGGATTAGTTACAGGAAGCAAGTTTATTGAAACTGGAACACATAAAAAAGTAGTGGTTGTTGGTGGTGATAAAATGTCATCCATCATCAATTATAATGATAGGGCAACTTGTGTAATTTTTGGAGATGGCGCAGGTGCCGTGCTTCTTGAACCTACCAATGAAGACATTGGTATTGTTGATGCCATTTTAAGAACAGATGGTTCTGGTCGTCAGTTTTTACACCAAAAAGCTGGTGGTTCTGTAAATCCTGCTTCTCATCAAACAGTAGATGCAAAAGAACATTTTGTGCATCAAGAAGGACAGGCTGTGTTTAAATTCGCAGTTACCAATATGGCCGAAGTATCTGCCGAAATAATGGAGAAAAACCAACTGAAACCCGATGATATTGCTTGGCTTGTTCCGCATCAAGCAAACAAAAGAATAATTGACGCTACTGCCAATAGAATGGGATTACCTCCCGAAAAAGTAATGCTCAACATTCAAAAATATGGGAATACCACAGCTGGTACCTTGCCTCTATGTTTGTTTGATTATGAAAAACAACTCCATAAAGGCGATAATATTATTCTTGCCGCTTTCGGTGGTGGATTTACTTGGGGGGCGGTTTACATTAAATGGGCGTACAACAGTTAATTAAAGCTGGTTTTTTAGGCATATTTATTAACAATTGTCTCAAAAGAAACCAATAAATATATATTTGCATTATTAGATTTCTAAACTTAATTAAAATGGAATTAAAAGAAATACAAGACTTAATCAAATTTGTTGCAAAATCTGGCGTTTCGGAAGTTGAACTTGAAAGCAAAGGTTTTAAAATCGTGATTAAAACTGGAGGCGGACAAGAAAATGTGCGTCATGAGCAAACCTATATTGCTGCTCCAATGCCCATGATGGCTCCACCAGTTCAAATGCCAGCGGCAGTTGCTACTCCAGCACCTGTGGCTGAAACCCCTAAATCTGCTGCTGCTGCCACTCCTGCTGCTCCTGCTGCCATAGATACTTCAAATTTAATTACCATTAAGTCTCCTATGATTGGAACTTTTTATCGCTCTGCTGGTCCCGATAAACCTGCTTTTGTAAATATTGGTGATGAAGTTAAAGGAGGTAAAGTACTATGCATTATTGAGGCCATGAAACTATTTAACGAAATAGAGTCTGAACATGCTGGAACCATAGTAAAAGTTTTAGTTGATGATGGTTCACCTGTTGAATACGATCAACCTCTATTTTTAATTCAACCTTAATTGTTGATTTCAAAAGTTATAATCCATTCATGATCTAATTATTGATTTTTTACTATGTTTAAAAAAATATTAATTGCCAATCGTGGAGAAATTGCCTTGCGTGTAATACGTACTTGTCGTGAAATGGGAATAAAAACCGTTGCTGTTTATTCCACTGCCGACAAAGAAAGTTTACACGTTAAGTTTGCCGATGAGGCAGTTTGTATAGGCCCTCCCGCAAGTAAAGATTCGTATCTTAAAATTGCTAATATTATTTCTGCAGCTGAAATAACCAATGCCGATGCTATTCATCCAGGCTACGGTTTTCTTTCAGAGAATGCAAAGTTCAGCCGCATTTGTAAAGAACATGGTATTAAGTTTATTGGTGCCTCGCCCGAAATGATTGAAGGCATGGGTGATAAATCATCGGCCAAAGATACCATGATTAAGGCCGGAGTTCCTACTATACCTGGTTCAGAAGGCTTGCTCGAAAGTCTTGATCAGGCAAAAAAGTTGGCAAAAAAAATAAAGTATCCTGTAATCCTAAAAGCTACTGCCGGTGGTGGTGGTAAAGGAATGCGCATTGTTTGGGAAGAAACTGAAATGGAAAAAGCTTGGGATAGCGCTCGTCAAGAAGCTGCCGCTGCTTTTGGTAACGATGGCATGTATCTCGAAAAATATATTGAAGAACCTCGACATATTGAAATTCAAATCGTAGGCGACCAATATGGTAAAGCATGTCATTTAAGTGAAAGAGATTGTTCAGTACAACGTAGACATCAAAAATTAGCCGAAGAAACACCTTCTCCTTTTATGACTGATGAATTGCGTGAAGCAATGGGTCAGGCGGCTATTAAAGCTGCTTTAGCAGTTAATTATGAAGGCGTTGGAACTGTTGAATTTTTGGTCGATAAGCATCGAAATTTCTATTTCATGGAAATGAATACCCGCATTCAAGTAGAACATCCTATTACAGAAGAAGTAATTAATTACGACCTGATTCGCGAACAAATTTTAGTTGCTGCTGGCGTTCCTATTAGTGGAAAAAACTACTTTCCTCAATTACATGCTATTGAATGTCGCATCAATGCCGAAGATCCAGGAAACAACTTCAGACCTTCTCCTGGTAAAATTACAAACCTTCACATACCGGGCGGCCATGGCGTGCGTGTTGATTCGCATGTATATGCTGGCTATACCATACCTCCAAATTACGATAGTATGATAGCTAAGTTGATAACAGTTGCACAAACACGCGATGAAGCCATCAATAAAATGTACCGCGCACTTAGCGAGTTTGTAATTGAAGGAATTAAAACTACCATTCCTTTTCATCTAAAGCTTATGCAAAATCAAAAATTCATTGAAGGTGATTACACCACCAAGTTCATGGAAACATTTGATTTAACTGACTTATAAAAGTTAAAGCCTCCAAATCAAAAGGAGGCTTTTTTGTTTATGGC
>DAORKI010000058.1:0-22237 GCA_035439485.1 Bacteroidia bacterium | reverse complement strand
CTGAGGTAAATGCCGATGATCATTTGTTAGACCAAATTTGTTTGGTCTACTACAAATATCACATCGGTATAAATCAAGTAGTTCGATTTTTTAAATCTCCTATTGATAAATTTGGGTGTAACACGAACGTGGTGAAGCAAATTTGGGCTATTATACCAATTACACTTTCAAATTAGTACAACTGCAGCTTGGCCTTATTGTATTAATTTCAAGTAGAATCTGCATTAACAATTACATATTTATTTTTTAGTTGAATAATAAAATAAATGCAATTGGTATTACTTATTTCACATCGGTATTCATATGAATTTGAAAACCAAATTAATTAAACTTTTTACACAAGCTCCTTCTTTGAGAGATTGGTGTTCAAGCAAAATAGGCTAGTTTGTGGCTAAAGTGTTAACTGATTTTAGGAGTGAAGAGTTTAATTTAAAACTAGTATTACTCACATTTTCAATTGTTTAATTGAGAGCATATTCTCTTACATTCTTGCCTTCCAGGCAATTTCATCTACTTTCAATTGCTGACTTGCAAAACGAGCCAAAACAAATAAATAATCGCTCAAACGATTAAGATATTTAATTACCAACTCATTTACATATTCATGATCACTTAAATGTATTACATTTCTTTCGGCTCTGCGACAAACACATCTTGCAATGTGGCAATAGCTCACAGTGCTATGTCCGCCTGGTAAAATAAAAAAACGCATTTCAGGTAATACCTCATTCATTTCATCAATTTGCTTTTCAAGTAGCTCAATATCTGGTTCATGTAAATCGGGAATTTTCATTTTACTTTTATCAGGGTCAGAAGCCAAATTAGAACCAATAGTAAAAAGTCGATCTTGAATTTCACTAAGTGTTTCATTAGTTTTTGGAGAAATTGATTGGTCATGGATGAGTCCAATCCATGAATTTAGTTCATCAACTGTACCATAGGCTTCAATTCTTATATGATGCTTGGGTACCCGTGTTCCGCCTATTAATGAAGTTTGCCCTTTATCGCCTGTTTTTGTATATATTTTCATGACTTAATTTTTAGATTAACAACCTTCACCACCAATTGTTGCGTGTTTAGTTGGTATTATTTATTTTCTCTTATGGGCTGTTTTTTAAAGGGTGAAAAATGATAAGCAAAGCCTAAGCCAAAAGTAAGATAGCTATTACTTTTGCCAACATCTTCTGCATTGGTGCTATTATTAATAATTTCGTAGGCATAAGGATAAGGATCAAAGCTGTAATCTTGATAATGAAATCCTAAATTTACTCCAAATGACAAATTTTCATCCGTATAAAAACTCATGTAAGCATTGAGCGCATATTCGTTAAATTGTTGTTTTAAACTGGGTTTATTAGCCACGCTGTCGGGCATCAAGCTTCGAGTGAAATTGCCAAATGATTTGTTATAGGATGCTTCAATTCCTAAAATAAATCTTTCGCCATTGAAATATTCATATCCAATTGCCACATTGGGTGAAATTATATGGTGTTTAACTTCAAGAACGCCTAAATTAAAATTTCTGCTATTCCCAGTTTTGTTTTGTAAATAATGAAATCCAATGTTACTAAATAATCCAATGGGCGTGTGAAAAGTGAATGCTGAGTTTATAGCCATAACACCTGAGAATGATTTTTTGTAAGCTTTACTACCAGTAACGATAGGTATAGAGAAATCACTTTTGATACTGTATTTGTACACTGGAATTTGTGCCAAAATTGTGCTTACCTGCGCAAATAAAAACAAGGAAGTCAAACATGTAAAAATTGCTATTTGCTTCCTTGTCATGAAAGGTAAACGTAAATATTATGAATTTATTTTATCAAAATCCTCCATTAATGCGGTAGTTATTCCTGTGTTAGAATAACCTCCATCATGGTAAAGGTTTTGCATGGTAACCATTTTAGTTAAATCGCTGAAAAGTGTAATGCAGTAATCGGCACAAGCTTCTGCACTAGCATTTCCTAGTGGCGATTGTTTATCAGCAAAATTGTAAAATGAATCAAATCCCTTAATACCGGTTCCTGCTGTTGTTTTGGTAGGAGATTGAGAAATTGAATTAATACGCACTTTATTTTTTACACCATAATGATATCCAAAAGTACGGCAAATAGATTCAAGCATAGCTTTAATGTCGGCCATATCAGTATAAAAAGGATAGGCTCTTTGCGCAGCAATATAAGTTAAAGCTACCACTGAGCCCCAATCATTAATGGCATCCATTTTATAAGCTACACTCAGCATTTTGTGCAATGACATGGCACTCACATCAACACCTTTTGCAAAATACTCATAATTGGATTCAGGATAAGGAAGGTTTTTTCTGATATTCACCGACATGCCTATTGAATGTAAAACAAAATCAATTTTACCGCCTAAAATGTCCATAGATTTGCCATACAAATTTTCTAAATCAGCTATTGAGGTAGCATCAGCAGGCACAATTTGGGCATTGCATTTTTCGGCCAACTTGTTTATTTCACCCATACGCATGGCAATAGGTGCGTTGGTTAAAGTGAATGTAGCTCCTTGCTCAAAAGCTCTTTCAGCAACTTTCCAAGCAATTGAATTGCTATCAAGTGCTCCAGTGATAATACCTCTTTTTCCTTTTAATAAATTATTGCTCATCTTTTAAAGTTGTTTTTACTGTGAATTTTCAAAAGTACTAAGTTTTTTTTACTTCACGATTTTTTGTACATAAAAAATATAAAACATGGGCCTTGTTCCTTTAATTAAAGAAAATTTACTGGCATTATTTATCTAACCATTGTTTAAAATCGTTCACGCGTTCGCGACTGACAATGCAATCATCAATGGTGGTTGTTTTTAGGTTGATTTTTAAACGACCATTAAAATAGGTTTGCACTTGATTTATTTGATCAATGTTAATCATCATTTTGCGATTGATTCTAAAAAATATTTCCTCATTTAAAATCGTTTCAAGGGCTTCTAAAGTGTAATCAATAGGGTATCTTTTACCTTCCTTTGTCACCAATAAAACCAAGCCATCTTCAGCATTAAAAAAAGCAATATTTTCAATTTTTATACTGCTTAAACTTTCACCCATTTTTACAATAAATCGAGTTTTTGTTGATTTTTGCATCATTTCGTATGCAATATGATGTTTAATTTCATTTGAAACTGGACTAGGGTAATGTGAGTTAAATTTATTTATAGCTTGTTTTAACTCGGTTAACCCAATGGGTTTTAGCAAATAATCAATACTGTTAACTTTAAAAGCTTTTATAGCGTATTCATCAAACGCAGTGGTAAAAATTACAGGTTGTAAAACTTCTGATTGCTGAAAAATTTCGAAGCTTAACCCATCAGCTAAATGTACATCTAAAAAAATCAAATTCAAATCTGGTTTTTGATTCAAAAATTTTACGGTAGATTTAACTGTATCAAGTACAGCTACTATTTCAATTTCAGGAAATGTTTTATGTAAAAGGTTTTTTAAATGGAGCGCTGACAAAGATTCATCTTCAACAATAATTGCTTTCATATTTTTTTAAGTAATGGAATTTGAACCTCAAAAAATGAATTGTTTTTGTTCACCATTACCGGCAAACTGGAGTAATGAGCATATCTTTTTTTAATGTTTTGTAAGCCTAATTTAGTGCCATGTTCCATATCATTTCGTGGTTGTAATTTATTTTTAACAATTAAGTAATTGTTTGTGTTGCTCAAAATTTCAACATATAAAGGTTTTTCGGTTGACACTTCATTATGTTTGATGGTATTTTCTATTAGTAATTCCAAAGCCATAGGTGGAATCAAATGAGCATGGTATTTTTGATCAATATCTAAATGGAAAATTATATTTTCTCCAAACCTTATTTTCAATAAAAAAATGTAGGAATGAATAAAATCAAGCTCTGATTGTAGAGAAGTAAGTTCTTTATTATTGCAATCAATAACATAACGATAAACTTTTGAAAATTGATTGATAAATTCAACAGCTTTATCCTGATCAATATATACAAGGGAGGAGAGCACACTTAAATTATTAAACAAAAAATGAGGATTAATTTGACCTTTCAATACTTCTAATTGTGCCTCCATACTCTCCTTTTTGTACCTTTCAACCTCTATCAAAGATAATTTCCATTGATTAAAAAATTGAGAACCAAATTCACTTGCAAGCAATAATAATGATACTAATGTCCCAATTATTATGGATATTCCTAAAAACTTTTGTTGTGTTGATTCAGGAACAATACACACATATTTGTCGTAAATTTTTAATGCATAATAAATTAATCCAGCACTATAAAAAATGTTTGTAATTACTTGAATAATTAAACGTAGCAAGGGCTTTTGAGTCCAAGGGAAAACTTTGGCGAACTGTTTATCTAGAAATAAATTTCCTTCCCAAATAATAAATGTTAATAAAATAGATACAATAAAACTGTAGTTCCCACCTGTACTGGCTGTATCTGCCAGCTTAACGGAATGCAATAATAAAGAAATGATAACACCTACAATGATCATGTAGGTGTATCTTGAGGTAAAAATTTTATGTAAAATCCTTTTTATGCTATACATATTCAAAATTTAAAAGCGAATGTATATATTAAAAAGTAAATCTAACAAAAGGAATAGGAAGTAATCCAGTTTGATATTGCGTAGCAATGGTATTGTTTACAGCATTATATCCTTGTTGAAATATATTTTTAGTGTTAGTTATGTTTTGAATATCGATTCCAGTTTCTAGAGTGCTTTTTTTGTAATCCTTTTTATAGGTTATTTTAAAATCGGTTCTAAAGTATTCTTTTTGACGAGCTGAGTAAGCAAATCTATAATCATATACAGAAGTGCCCGATAGTCTTGATAATTCTAAATCAAGGGGTGTTAAATATCGTCCTCCAATTAAAGTACTTTTAATATTTAGCGCCAAAGTTGAACCTATTTTACCAAGATTAAATTCTTTACCAGCCAAAATGTTTGCCGCATATTTGGTGTTAAATGCTGTGTTTCTCTCAACACCATCGCTGCCTTTGTACTTTGAATCAAATAATGAACCAGTGATTAAAAAATAGAATCCTTTATTTAAATATCTTTCTAAAGTGAGCTCAGCCCCATAGTTGGTACCAGTGCCTTTATTAACCAAATTGGTTACATCTGATGGAGCAAAACTTAAACCATCGTTTAGAGAAGAATAACTAGAACTATAAGTGTTTACCGGTACTTTGCTTAGTTGTTGGTAATAGGCTTCTATTTTTATTCTCACAAACTCTGTTATATTCATATCAAAGCCTAATACATAATGTTCGCTTTTTGTGAAGCCCATATCCTTATTCGTTAATTCTATTCCATTTTCAGTAGGTGTTTCTACAAAATAATTGTAAATACTTTGCATTTGATGATGAATTCCATAGCCAAGATTGAATGAAGAGCGACCATTGAGTGCGTATTTCAAACCTGCTCTGGGTTCTACCACGAAATCATTTGTATAACTAAAATGTTGTGCATGTGCACCAATGTTAAGAGAGAATTTATTAGTGAATCGGTGTTTTAATTGTGCATATCCTTGACTTAAATATGCCTCTCCTTTTTGGTTTACCAATTGTCGATTTACGCCATTAAAATTACGTTCATTTAAAAAATCAAATTTCATTAAATCGGTGTTGGCGCCTGCATTTAAGGTATTTTTACTGTTGAATTTATGATTTATATTTATAATGGCAGAGTATTTTTGATTGTTGAAATTTGCTGTTTGCTCTTTAAATACTGGCTTTTCTGGCAGGTATATTGCTATGCTATCACTTGAAAATCTTTGGTCAGAAGCACTTGCCCCCAATGTAAATTTTATATGTGTTTTTTCACCTATATTACGTTCATAACTACTTCCAATAATACCTGTTTTATATTTTGCGTATTGATTTTGATCAATTTGTCCATAAAAATCAGTCTGAGTTGTATCCACATCATTTCCTAAAATGTCGGCATTACTTATGCCACCCAAGCCAAATAATGTAATTTTACTATTATTATTTTTTAAAGGAAAACTCATTTTAAAATTCAAATCTTGGTATTCAGGAACTGCATTTCCGGTACCAACATTTAAACCCAATTCTTTAAAAATGCTTAAAGTTGAATATCGGTAGTTAATGATATAAGATGCTTTCGATTTTTTTGAAAATGGGCCTTCCGCGCCAATTTCGGCACCATTAAAACCCATTTGGGTCATTAGCTCATGTTTTTCATTGTTGCCGTCTTTTAATTTTAAATCAAATGCACCCGCGGTAGCATTGCCATATTGAGCAGGAAATGCACTTGTCATAAAATCAGATTTATCTAAATTATTATTGTTTAGCATGCTTACAGGGCCACCTGTGCCACCAAATGCTCCAAAATGGTTTGGATTTGGTATATTTAATCCTTCTAATTGCCAAAGCATTCCCGTTGGTGAGTTTCCTCTTACCACAATATCATTTCTCGAATCATTGCCCGCTATAACACCAGCAAAATTAGCAGCCATGCGGGATGGGTCGCCTAAGGTTCCAGCATATTTTTTAGTGTCTTCAATGTTAAATGACCTTGAACTTACTGTGGTCATTTCATTGTTAGTTACAGTTTTATCTTTGGTACGGTCGTAACTTACAATTACTTCATTTAAATTATTTATACTTTCAGTCATATTAATATTTAGGATAACCTCCTTGCCAGCAGTAACCATTACATTTTGTAATAAAACTGGTTCGTATCCAATAAATGAAATTTTTAATGTTTGTCTACCTAATGGAACGTTCGAAATTTTATAGTCACCTTCAATATCAGTAGAAGTTGCTATATTTTTGGTACTATCTAAAACCAAGATGGTAACACCAGGTAATGGGGTCTTGGAGGCATCATCAACAATTTTTCCTCTTATGTTTTGTGTGCCTTGCGCAAATGTTTTAGAACTTAGGATGAATAAGATGATGACTAATGCGCCTATATATTTACTCAGCGCAAAAAAAATTACACGTAAACTTTGTTTATTATTTTTCATTTGCCTTTTATTTATGATATGATATTAATTTTTAGGCAATATTAAAGCACTTTTCAACTGTATAAAAGTAAGTAATGCTTCTATTGTATTTAAAATAAAATGAATTGTTGTTTTTTTAGGTTGAATTGTATTCATGAAAGGAAATCGAATTAATAAATAATAAAAACTATTTTTGCACTTACTATTTTAGCTTTATGGCAAAACTTAAAAAGAATTTAATTGTTGTTTTTATTATGATTTGTGGTACTAATGCCTTTGCACAATACAGGGCAGTGCTCACAAACTTAAATACTAAAAAGACACATGAATTAAAAATTAATGATGTTTTTTATTTCGGAACTTTTCAAACTAAAGAAAAATTGAAAGGTACACTAGAACAAATTAATAATAATCAGTTGGTAATAAGTGGTAAATCATATAATTTAAATGATCTCGCATGGATTGATTCAAAAGGGCGTAGACCCAAAAAAAATGTGAATCAAATTTCGCGCATTTTGCTTTATTTTGGAGGTGGTATGCTTGGCGCTAGTGTTTATGAGCGCTACGAAGCAAACGATAAAAATACCGCTCAAGTTTTAGGCGTTACTGGGGCAGGATTAATTTTAGGTGCCATATGTTTTTGGGTCATCCCAAGGCAACCTATGTATAATTTTTCCACAAAATACCTAATTGAAACCTTACCTATTATTGTAGAAACAAAATAGTATTTTTTTCGTATACCGTTCACGTTGCTAATAATTTTGATATGACTGTAAATGGAAAGGTAAGGGTTTATATTATTGACGACCATCAGATGTTAATTGATGGAATTAAGGCATTGTTGTCACATAGCAAAAAATACGAAATTATAGGTGAAGAAACTAATGCCATTAAAGCCTTTGACAAAATTCAACAACTTAAACCTGATTTGGTAATTACTGATATCAGTATGCCCAATTTAAATGGGATAGAATTAACAAAAATAATAAGAGTAAATAACCCAGTAGTGAAAATTTGTGCTTTATCAATGCACATGGAGAAAGATATAATTGCACAAATTCTAAGAAATGGTGCAAATGGTTATGTGCTTAAAAACACAGGCAAACATGAGTTAATTGAAGCCCTTGATAAAATAATGGACGGCCAAATTTTTATTAGTAATAATATCTCTATTGATTTACTTTTTGGGGATAACCACGCTAATCAAGCTGGATTAAACCAGTCATATTCGAAATTAAGTGAACGAGAGCTCGAAATTTTAAAATTAATTTCTCAGGAAATGAGCAATCTACAGATAGCAAACGTGCTTTTTATAAGTGAAAGAACAGTGGAATCGCATCGCAAAAATATTTTTCGTAAAACCAATACCAAATCTGCTGTTGGTTTAATTAAATTTGCCATTGAACATCAATTAATCTAAAATGATAATTTTTTTAATTGGTTTCATGGGAAGTGGTAAAACCACTATCGGCAAGAAATTAGCTAAGAAATTAAAATTTGAATTTATAGATTTGGATTCTTTGATTGAGCAACATGAACAATCTACTGTTGCCGAAATTTTTGAAAATAAAGGGGAAGCCTATTTTAGAGAAACTGAGCATAAAACTTTAATCGAATTATGCTCAAAAAGGCGAACAGTAATTTCATGTGGTGGTGGAACTCCGTGTTATTTTAATGCCATCAATTTGATGAATGAAGCAGGAATCACTGTTTATCTTAAACTAAGTACTGAAGCCATTTACAGTAGACTTCATATTGCTAAATCAAAAAGGCCATTATTAAAAAACATGCATGGAGATGATTTAAAAAATTTCATTAATTTAAAACTTGAAGAGAGGGAGCCTTATTATGCTAAAGCAAAAATTATTTGCAATGCATTAAGCTTTAAAATGAGTGATATAGAATCGGAATTAGCCCCATGATTTTTTTAATAAAAAAGGCTGTACTCTCTATGAATACAGCCTCTTTATATGATTAATAAAATAATTATTTAATCATCATTGATTTACTAATTGAATTTCCTTTTGCATCAGTTAAACGATAAACATATTTCCCTGAGCCAAAACCAACAGTTGATAAATCTATTCTATTGGTTCCTTTTGCAACTTGCTTGCTATACACCACTTTTCCTGTAATATCTACCAAATCAAAGTTCATACTTTGGTCAATATTTTCAAGTTGAATGCTCGTGAAACCATTGCTAGGGTTAGGATAATTTTGACCCATACCTGAAAGTGATAGTTCAAATTCATTTATTGATGTACCTTGCAATCCATAAAACCAGTCGTGTGCCCTTTTTAATATTTCATTGGAGTTGGTTGAATTAAGCATTTCCATGCCAGGAGCAATGTAAACCATTTTGTAATTGGCTGTTTGCGCTCTAATGCCTCCAACACGTGCACTTGTTCCATATTTAAAAATCGCTGTAGCTAATGAATCAGCTGGGTTAATTTGATCAGGATAAAAATAGGCACCACCATAATAGTTATTAATGGTTGCAGTTGCAATGTTACCGAAAATAGCATCTGTACTAACAGCGTTTAAGGATGAATTCGTGGTTCCGCCATCTGTTACAAAAGAAGCATGTAAATAGTTTGTAAAAAAATCACTTTTAACTTGTGAAATAAAAGTTGAATTTACAGCATCATTAATCTCCCAGCCTAAATCTTGACCTGAAATAAATAAATTACCTCCATTGTCCATAAAGCTTTGTAAAGCTAATGCAACACCATCGGTAATTCCAGGAAAGGTCCAACCAGCATTGTAGTATACATTTTTAACACCACTAAAGGCCGAGTTGTCGATAGCTTTTTGTAAAACAATATCATCAGTAGAAGCATAGCCTACATTATTAGCAGATACAAGCCCTGCAGTATAAACAGAACCCCAATTTGCTGCACTTCCTGCAGTTGTTCCATCACCAACATAACCGGAGTTATTCACAATTAAATCTGTAACACCAGAAATAACATACATTTTCTTAGACATTACAGGAGAGTTTGGATTAGATACCGAACTTACTGTTAATGTATAAGTCGCTACTCCTCTGGTTGCACCTGGTGTAACATTCACAGTAATATTTGAGTTACTTCCTGCAAGTGATGTAATGGTTGCAGTTGAAGTATAATTTGTGGCATTAATACTGAAATTAGAAACCCAATCAGCAGGGGCGTCACTACTTAAGGTATAAATAAAATCTTCATTGGCACTTCCAGTGTTGCCTGTGGATAGATTAAATGAAGTAGCTACATTGGCGGCTACATTACTAATATCTGTGCTGGGATTTGATAAACTATAATTTATCACAGGATCTCCAACAGTTCCAACATTTAACACCTCTTTTGTAGTTGCATTTTGTAAGAATGACACTACTTTGATGTTTGCAGCCACCCAATTTGGGTCAATAGTATAGGTGTAATTAAAAGTTACTGAACTTCCTATAGCGGCAAGTGTAACATTATCACCTGCAGTACTTGGGTACATTTTTCTAAAAACGTTAGGGAAATGTGTTTCGCCATTGGTACCAGGTGCAGTAGTATAATCTCTAGGATTTTCAACCACAGCTGTATAAAGCTTATAATTGCCTGTAGGAACATTACCAACGGTTTTAATAACTACAGTAACATCTCTACTTGTTCCATTGTCTATTTCAGAAACCTCTATTTTAACTGGGCTCCCCATTGAAAATTGAGCATTCACATCGGCTTGGGTCATTCCACCTGGTGCACCTTGCTTGTAATTTCCTTGAAGTACCACATTAGGGACTCCACCTACATTGTAATAAGTAACTCTGTCAGCTACTTCTGTGGCATTTGCAGCGTTCATTTCGTCTACACCTGGCCATGAGGTGTGATAGGCAATATGCCTCACAGTTTGCAAATTTGCATTAAGAATATTGGCTTCAAAACCTGGATTTTGAGAAGCACATGGCACGCAACTGGCTTGTGTAAAATGTTCAAAAAGCACAAATTTAGGTGCTTGTGCAAATAGGCTTGAACTCGCTAATAAAGTTGATAATAGTAAAGATATTTTTTTCATGTTAAGTTTTTATTTAAATCAAATGTAGAAATTTTATTAATCAAAATAAAAAATAAAAATTAACGATTTTAATGTAACTTTACGCGTTTAATAATTTTGTGATTTAATGGAAAGAAAAGCTAGGCCCATAAAGAAAAATTTTAATGAAGAGGAAGATAAGACCTTTAATAAAAATTTTTATGGCAAAAAAGTTGAAACATCGGTTGGCTTCAACAAAAACAAACCTATAAAAAAATGGCAACCCAATGATGATTTAAAAGAAGAATTTGATATAGATGATTTAACCAAAGGTTCAAATAAAAAACTGAATAACAGGTTATCAGAAAGCAAGTCTTCAATTTCTAGGCCAACATCAGATCAGGTAAAAAGTAAGACATCTTTTGAGAGAAATGACAATAGAAAAATAGGCACAAAACCTAGATTCAATAGTGATTCAAAAAGTAACAAAGATTCATATTCATCAAATTTTAGGAAGGAAGCAACTTCTACTTCTAAAAATAAATCCTATAAAGAATATAAAAGTAATAGGACAAATGAACATGCTGATGATACAAATTATGAGGAAACTTCATTTAATAGTAAAAAGTCTATTTTTAATAAACAAGAAAAAACATCCTCAAAAACATATAAATCTGCTTATAATCCAAAATTAAAGTCAGAGAAAAAAGGACCATCTAAACCAAGATTGGTAAAGGATCCCAACGATGATTCAATTAGATTAAATAAGTTTATTTCTAATGCAGGAATTTGTAGTAGGAGAGAGGCTGATGAATTAATTAAAGCAGGCGCGGTTACTGTCAATGGCAAAGTGATTACAGAAATGGGCTTTAAAATTCAAAAAACAGATTTAGTCAATTACGGTGGTCAAGGATTAAAACCCGAAAAGCAAGTTTACATTTTGTTGAATAAACCTAAAGATTACATTACTACATCTGATGACCCACAGGAGAGAAGGACCGTGCTTGAACTTATAAAAGGAGCTTGTAAAGAACGTGTTTATCCAGTTGGGAGATTGGATAGAAATACCACAGGTTTGTTATTATTAACCAATGATGGGGAGCTTACTGATAAAATTACTCACCCTTCATTCAAACAAAAAAAGATTTACCATGTTGAACTCGATAAGCCGGTAAAGAAAGAGCATTTAAAGGCAATTGAAGCAGGCATCGAATTGGAAGATGGTCCAATAAAAGTGGATGAAATTAATTATGTTGAAAACTCCGAGAGCAAAAAAGAAATTGGAATCACACTTCATTCGGGGCGCAACAGAATTGTGAGAAGAATTTTTGAACACTTTGAATATAGAGTAAAAAAACTTGATAGAGTTTATTTTGCAGGACTTACAAAGAAAGATTTAGCTCGAGGAAGATGGCGCTTTTTAACTCCCATGGAAATAAATATGCTAAAAATGGTTCACTAAAATACTAGATATACTCTACCTAAATGCAATCTAAATTACTGTATATAATCCTTTTTATTTTATAAAAAAATAAGATATGGCAATTATTGGATCAATATTATCACGCGTTATTGAATTAAGGAAAAATTTACCCGAAGTACCTGTTAGGAAAAATCCATACCGCACTCAAAAAACTAGCTTCAATAAGTTATTGAAAAAGGCTTCAAATACTGCTTTTGGAAGGTATTATAATTTTGAAAAAATTCTTGCATCTTCAAATCCAATGCGTGAGTTTCAAAAAACTATTCCTATTCATGACTACAATAAAATTTATAAAGAATGGTGGCATAGGTCGCTAGAGCATGAAAATAATGTTTGTTGGCCTGGGGTAATTAAATATTTTGCACTAAGTTCAGGTACTTCAGAAGCAGCAAGCAAGCATATTCCAGTCTCAAATGCCATGCTAAGGTCAATTAAAAGAACAAGTGTTTTTCAAATGCTTTCTTTAGCAAAGTATGATTTGCCTGATGATTTATTACAAAGAGGGTATTTGATGATTGGCGGAAGCACCGATTTAAATAACCATGGTTCATATTATGAAGGTGATTTATCAGGTATAACCACAAGCAATATACCTATTTGGTTTCAAAGTTTTTATAAACCAGGTAAAGAAATTGCACATGAAAAAGATTGGAATGTAAAACTTGAAAAAATAGTTGAAAATGCCAAAGACTGGGATATTGGATTTATACTTGGAGTGCCTGCTTGGATTCAAATTGTGATGGAGCGCGTTATTGAGCGTTATAAAGTAAAAAATATACACGAAATTTGGCCAAATTTATCAGTATTTGTGCATGGTGGCGTATCGTTTGAACCATATAAAAATGGGTTCGAAAGACTTTTGGCAAAACCCCTTATTTATATTGAAACCTATCTTGCTTCTGAAGGCTTTTTAGCATTTCAAAATAGGCCTGACACCAATGCAATGAAATTGGTTTTAAATAATGGAATTTTCTTTGAATTTATACCTTTCAATGAAGAAAATTTTAATGCGGATGGAAATCTGGTCCCAAATCCAAAGGTAATGTTAATTGATGAAATTCAAGAAGGTAAAGATTATGCTTTACTCATTAGTACCAATGCTGGTGCGTGGAGATACCTTATTGGTGATACCATAAAATTTACATCAAAATCAAAATGTGAAATAGTGATTACCGGCAGAACCAAGCACTTTTTGAGTTTGTGTGGCGAGCATTTAAGTGTGGATAATATGAACTCTGCTATTAAGTATGCCTCCGAAAAATTAAATATTGCCATTCCAGAATTTACAGTGCATGGTATGGAGCACGATAATTTATTTGCTCATCATTGGTATATTGCAAGCGATGATCATGTTGATACAACTTTACTCAAAACATGTATTGACGGTAAATTAAAGGAAATTAATGATGATTATAAAACCGAAAGAAACCATGCTTTAAAAGATGTTTTTATTGATGTATTACCTATTAAGGTTTTTAATGGTTGGATGGAATCTAAAGGAAAAACTGGAGGTCAACATAAATTTCCTCGAGTAATGAAAGGACAACAATTAAATGACTGGAATATTTTTGTTCAAAATTATAAATCATCTGTTAGCTCTTAATTATGGTGATTGAAGCATTTTTACAGGGCATTGTACCTGGATTGATTTTAAGTGCAGCAATTGGCCCTGTTTTTTTTATGCTTGTCCAAACAAGTATTCAAAGAGGTTTTAAATTAGCCATGGTTATGGAAAGTGGCATTATATTAAGTGATGCATTCTGTATTACTTGTGCTTACTTTGGTTTGGCGTCATTTTTTCAAAATCCTCAATATAAAAATGTCATATTTAGCGTTGGAAGTTTAATTCTAGTGATTTTTGGGGTTGCCATGTTTTTATCGCATAAAAATGTCAATTTTAATGTTGATGAAGAACTAAAGAAAGGTGATAAAACCAAACTTTTTTGGAAAGGTTTTTTCTTTAATATTTCTAACCCATCGGTAATATTTTTTTGGATGGCCTTTGTTGGTCTTTCTTTACCAAGATTTTCAAATAGTAAAATTGAGGTAACGGTTTATTTTTTTAGTACAATTTTGACGGTTTTTAGTATAGATATCTTTAAAGCATGGAGTGCCAATAAAATAAAAAAATATATGACACAAAAGGCTATGGTAAATTTCAATAAAATAGCAGGTTTAGGTATAGGCATATTTGGTATTGTTATATTTCTAAAAGAAATTATATTAAAATAAATGGGAAAATTTTCGACATCAATATTGAATTTTTTCAATGAAAACCCACGTCAAAAGTGGTTTTTAATAGGTTATTGTTGCTTTATAGGTCTCTTTTTCTTTTTAAGAGTAGCACGAAACAATCAAGAGTATTTATTTTTTAGTGGCGTTTTAGCTGCATTATATTATTTTTACAATAATGCCTTGTTTAGTTTTAAAATTTTAAAGTATGTGTATTTGCTTATTGATGTATTACTATGTTCAGTATTTATCATAATTGGAAAAGAAACTCTTTCAATGTTGTTTCCTCTTACAACATTTTTATTACTATTTATTGGGCGTTATGCCTTTATCAGTCTTATAAAAAGGGAGCCCAAAATTGATATACTTTTGCAAAAAAATAGCGATAGATTTTATACATTTATAATGTTTTTAAGTATTATATCATGTTGGGTTGCTATTGTTATAAAATTTATGGATAAAAAAATAGTTTAATATATATTTTAAAATGAATCAATTACCCATTGAAAGTATTAAGGTAACGCGAGTTGAGGTAAAAGGTGGATTTAAGGCCCAGCAACCTGAAGAAAACTCTTTTTTATTTTTAGAGCAATATTTCGACAAAGTAAATAATAAGGTCAAAGAAATCATCTTAAGCGAAGAAGGCGATGAAGAACAAACAATTATTTTTGAGTTTAATGGTGAAAATAAAGTTATAACTGAAAAACATTATTTTCATTTTGATGAAATTGAAGAAAATACACATTTTGAATATCATGAAGGGTTATTGGTTGAAAAGAAAAAAGAATACAGTTATGGAAGCATAGAAACCTCTAAATATGCCTACAACGAGTATAAATTACCAATTTCAATTGTGGTGCTTGATGAAGATGGTAATGAAGAGGAGAGTGAATTATTCAAATATGAAGGCAAAAATTTAGTTCATTATATAAAGCACAATGCCTTAATTGGAAAAGAAACAGAAGCTTGGCTCAAGTATGATGCTCATAACAGACTCATTGAAGAAAAAAAATGGACTCATCATAACTTAAAGACATTTACCAGTTTTTTCGACTATTCAAAAAACGAAGAAGAGCCTGATATTAAAGTTATGAATGAAAAAGGCGCAATAATTGAAGCTCATATCAAAACATTTAACGAAAATAAACAACTAATTACTCATGAAATCCAACATGTAGATAATGGACTTAAAAAGCTTATTACTACATACGAATACAATGATTTAAATAAGATTTGCTTTTTAGAAACCATTGATCAAAAAGGAGAAATGCAAAGGAGGATAATGAGTACCTATAACGAAAATGGCTTATTAATGTCAGAGGATAAATCGGAATATGCGATCGAAATCGGAAACATTAATACTTTTACATTATTGTATGAATACACTTTTCACCAAAAATAAAATGAAAATTAAAATTTTAATTACGTGCTTTTTTGTAATTGCTTTAAAAACCTTTTCACTGGCACAGCGAGGTAAAAATGGGAATGCAACAATCTCAACTACTAACAGCATTGTTAATGAATACGCTATTCTTATCGCAGATGTTGCAGCGGGCAATATTACTATTTCAGTTGATAACAATGGACTTAATGCAAACAATCGTTTTTCGGGCATATTAAGCCAAGGTGATTTAATTATGATTGTTCAAGCGCAAGGAGCGTCCATTTTTGGGTCTACATATACTGATGGAAACGGGGATACATTTGGATGGCCTAAAGATAGTACATGGGGTGATATTACAAATTATAACAATTGTGGAAATTACGAGTTAGCTGAGGTATTTAGCGTGAGTGGTGTCAATACGATACAATTAACTTGTCCTGTTCAAAATAATTATACAGCAGCTGGAAAGGTTCAAGTGGTGAGGGTTCCGCGATATTCTACATTAACTGTAAACAATACAGCTTCAATAACTTGTGATGCTTGGAACGGTAGTAAAGGAGGCATAATAGCCATTGAAGTTGATGGCGCAACTGTGATTAATGGTTCCATAAGTGCCACTGGAAAAGGATTTAGAGGTGGAACAGTGGATAATCAATCTAATTTTGGTAGTAACGACATTGCTTCCACTTCATCTGTTTACGGTGCCGAAAAAGGCGAAAGCATTGCAGGATATCAAAGTGATTACAATGTAGTGGGAGGAAGATATTGCAAAGGAGCACCTGCAAATGGTGGAGGAGGAGGAAATATGCACAATGGTGGTGGAGGTGGTGGTGCTAACGGAGGAAACGTAGCAAATTATATTGCAGTCGGAAATCCTTCATTAGCCACAGCAAATTGGGCGAATGCATGGAACCTTGAATGGCCAGGACTTGCTAATGCAAGCTCTTCGGGCGGTGGAAAAGGTGGATATACAGCTTCAACCAATAATCAAAATGCACTTACCGTTGGGCCAAACGTTGGTTCATGGGGTGGCGATAGTCGAAATAAACAAGGAGGCTATGGTGGAAGACCTTTAAATTACATATCAAATAAATTATTTTTTGCTGGTGGTGGCGGATCAGGTGATGGAAATGATGGATATACTGGGGCTGGAGGAGCAGGAGGAGGAGTAGTGTTTTTGAATTGTTTTGGTACTTTAAGTGGAACAGGATCAATAATTAGTAATGGAAATAATGGGGTAAACGCTTTTGGAAACGCTTCTATTAACGGCATTGCAGGTAAAGATGGCGCTGGTGGTGGTGGTGGTGGTGGGACCATTTTTATTCAAACAACTTCTACCATTACTGGTGTTACTCTTACTGCCAATGGGGGTGAAGGAGGAGATCAATTGTTAACTCGTGGCTTTTTAGCACCTGCTATTACAGAGGCGCAAGGTCCTGGAGGAGGAGGTAGTGGTGGCTACATTAATACTACAGTTTTTACAACTGCCACTGTAAATGGTGGTATACATGGTACAACCGATTCTCCTAGCTTATCAGAATTTCCTCCAAATGGCGCAACAGCTGGAGGTGGTGGAACCGCAATCAATAATTTACCTGCATACGATTTGCTTGTTAATGATGTATCTGTTTGTATAGGAAGTACTGCTACTTTAACAGCTACTGTACT
Source organism: Bacteroidia bacterium (assembly GCA_035439485.1). Lineage (GTDB taxonomy): Bacteria > Bacteroidota > Bacteroidia > UBA4408 > UBA4408 > CAIKXD01. The sequence continues at coordinate 4,498 of DAORKI010000058.1, read as the reverse complement.
TGGTGCTTTACCAGCTGGGGCTACTATAACTTGGTATGACGCTCCTTTTGGGGGGAATAGCTTAGGAACTGGGAATTCATTCACTACCCCAATAATAAATTCAAATACCACTTATTATGTTGGCTTTTGTCCTTCAACTTTTACAAAGCCAGTAAATGTGACAACAAGTCCTGGTGTTACCACTTCTGTAGCAGGAACTAACCAACAAGTATGTCAAAATTCGGCTACTTTAAACGCAAATAACCCAAGCACTGGAACTGGAACTTGGACACTTATTTCAGGTACTGGAAATTTTGCAGATGCCAATTTATTTAATACTACCGTAAATAATTTGTCTCCAGGTGATAATATTTTTGAATGGACCATCAGTTCGCCTGGATGTCCGCCTTCACAATCACAGGTTACGATTACAGTTGTAGCTGCGCCTATTGCCGATGCTGGAACTAATCAACAAATTTGTTCAGATAATACACTTTTGGCAGCAAGTGGCGTAGGTGTTTGGAGTATTGCAAGTGGCTTTGGGAATTTTGTTGATGTCAATGACCCTAACACATCAGTAACAAATTTATCTGTGGGTGTAAATAGCTTTATTTGGACAGTTAGTTTTCCAGGCTGTCCACCTGTTCAAGATAATGTGGATATTACTGTTAATGCAGCTGTTTCGATTGCTGATGCTGGAGTTAATCAGCAATTTTGTGGTTCGTCTACTGATTTAAATGCAATTTTTCCAACAGTGGGAACTGGTACTTGGACGCTCATTTCGGGCTCAGGAGTAATTGCCGATGCCAATAACAATAACACCAATGTAACTGGTTTATCAATAGGAACAAATGTGTTTGAATGGACTGTTAGCGAGCCGGGTTGTCCTTCCACCAGTGACCAAGTTAACATTATAGTAGATGCTTTAATGCCAGTAGCTGATGCTGGAATCGATCAAACATTGTGTGCTAGCACTACTTCTTTAAACGCAAATGCTGCTTCAGTTGGAACAACAGGTGTTTGGACTAGTTTATCAGGTAGCCCAGTTTTTGATGATATAAATTCTAATTTAGCCAATGTGAGTGGATTAAATGTTGGAGTGAACACATTAATTTGGACAGTAACTAATCCTGCATGCCCAGTTGTATCAGATACAGTGCTCATTAATGTAGCCAGTGCTTTGTCAACTGCTGATGCTGGCTTAGACCAACAAGTTTGCAATACCAATTCAACATTGAATGCCACACTGCCGGTTGTTGGAATTGGCTCATGGTCTTTAGTTTCAGGAACAGGAGTAATCAATAATCCAAATAGCAATAGTTCAAGCGTAACTGGACTTAGTGTAGGGAATAATGTTTTTGAATGGATTATCACAGGATCTGGTTGCCCTTCCAACTCCGATCAAGTAATTATTACAGTAAATATAATTAATGCTACAGCAGATGCTGGATTTAATAGCTCTGTATGTGGCAATTCAACTAGTTTGAGTGCAAATCCTGCTGTATCAGGCCTAACAGGTACATGGTCTTCGGTGCAGGCAGGTGTAAATTTTACAAATATTAATAGTGAAAATACTTCAGTAACAAATTTGCAAGTTGGCTCAAATGAGTTAATTTGGACATTAACAAATACTGTTGGTTGCCCTCCATTAATTGATACGGTGATAATTACAAGTGTGGTAAACCCATCCACTGCTATAGCTGGAAGTGATAAAACCATATGTGATGTAAGTACTACCTTAAATGCAAGCCCCATTATTATTGGTACAGGAAATTGGTCTATATTTTCAGGTACTGGCAGTATTGCCAATGCATCCTCTGCAAGCACCAGTGTAAGTGGTCTTTTACCTGGCAATGTAACATTTGTTTGGACAGTTTCAAATGCTCCTTGTCCAATAAGTTCAGATACTGTAATTGTAACTGTTCTGCCTGCGCTTTCACCAGCGGTTGCAGGTGCTGATGCAAACATTTGTGATACACAATTTAATATGAATGCCAATGCACCTTCAAGTGGTGTAGGTACTTGGACTTTAATTAGTGGGGGAGGGAATATTTCTAATGTAAATAGTGCGAATGCTTCTATTTCAAACCTAAATTTAGGATTAAATACATTTCAATGGACAGTATCTAATGGAACTTGTCCGGATTTAACTGACCAAGTTAGCATAACAGTTTATGAGCCACCTTCAGCTGCAGTTGCTGGTCCTGATATTCAAACTTGTGTGCAATCTACTCAAATTTCTGCAACACCACCAAGTATTGGAGTTGGCACTTGGACAGTTACACAAGGAAACGCATCAATTACAAGCCCGAATAGTCCAACTACAAGTATCGTTATTTTATCAGCAGGTGGAGTAACTTTTAATTGGCAAGTAAATAATGGTGCATGTCCCAGCTCAAGCGATGATTTAAATATAGTTTTATTGAACGGCTCTAATGCCGCTAATGCTGGTGAAGATGTAACCATAGCCATAGGAGATAGCACTACTTTAAATGGTAGCGGTGGTACTATCAATGCATGGGAGCCACCTACGGGTTTAAGTTGTATTGATTGCTTTAATCCAATTGCTAATCCAGATACCACCACCATGTATTATCTGTCAATAACAGATGACAATGGTTGTAGGTCAATTGACTCAGTATTGGTAACTGTTGACGAAAGTATTGGTTGGTATTTACCTAATGCTTTTACGCCCGATGGCAACAGTGTAAATGATATATTGTTTTTATACGGTATTGGAATAAAGGAATTTGTATTGCAGATTTATGATCGATGGGGCGAAAAAGTGTTTGAAACCACAAGTTTAACGCAAGGATGGGACGGCAATTATAAAGGAAAACCAGCTATTTCAGGCGTTTATGCATACCAATTAACGATAACTTTTAAATCAACAAAAGTGGAACAAGTGAAAGGAAATATCAATTTGATAAGAAATTAGTTTAAATGTATCAAAAAGATACCATTATTGCATTAGCCACTCCTCCAGGAATTGGAGCCATTGGAGTGATTCGTTTATCTGGTGAAAGAGCGATTGAATTGGTTGATAAATGTTTTTTCAACAAAAATAACAAGCAAGTTTTACTGTATAAAAAATCACATACTATTTCGTTCGGAAGTATACAACACAAAGGTGAGATAATTGATGAAGTTGTAGTTAGTGTTTACAAAGCACCTCATTCATACACAGGTGAAAACATAATTGAAATTTCTTGTCATGGCTCCACCTATATTCAGTCTGAAATAATAAACTTATTTCTTAATCAAGGTGCGCGAATGGCAAGAGCTGGAGAATTTACGATGCGCGCCTTCTTGAATAAAAAGTTGGCCTTAACACAAGCTGAGGCAGTAGCTGATGTTATTGCTTCAAATTCTAAAGCATCGCACAAATTAGCCATGCAACAAATGCGTGGTGGATTTAGTACTGATTTAAAAAACTTACGCCAACAATTAATTGATTTTGCTGCATTAATTGAACTAGAATTAGATTTTTCAGAAGAAGATGTAGAATTTGCAGACAGAACCCAATTCGTAAATTTAATTATTCAAATACAGCAAAAATTAATGCCTTTAATTGAATCATTTAAATTAGGAAATGTGATTAAAAATGGTGTTCCCGTTGCCATTGCAGGTAAACCTAATGCAGGTAAATCAACATTGTTGAATGCATTACTCAACGAAGAGAGAGCTATTGTAAGTCCTATAGCGGGTACCACCAGAGATACCATTGAAGAAATACTTAATATAGATGGTGTTGCATATCGATTCATTGACACAGCGGGGTTACGTAAAACCATTGATACAATTGAACAACTTGGTGTTGAAAGAAGTTACGATAAAATTAAAAGTGCCGAAATTTTACTTTATGTCATCGATGCTGAATCTATTTTAAATAATACAGAAATTGAGATAGAAATGAATGAAGTAAGAGAATTTAATGTTCCTTATTTAATCGTAATAAACAAGCTTGATAAAATAAAGGCTGAGGTGCTTTCAAAATTAAACTTCAAGGAGGAGGTAATTGCGCTTTCTGCAAAAAATAAAGTAGGCATTGATGACTTAAAAAAAGCCATTAACAAATTAATTTTTAATAATACTACTGTTCAAGGTAACGAAATTATCACTAATCTTAGACATTATCAAGGCTTGTTAAGTACTTATAATGCATTAAGTGATGTGTTGAAAGGTATTCAAGGTAATTTAAATACCGAGCTTATTGCTTTTGATGTAAGAAGCGCCAGTCATTTTTTAGGTGAACTTACAGGTGACATTACCAATGATGATATTTTAGGTTCAATTTTTACACGGTTTTGTATCGGAAAGTAGTTGGCGTATTAATCTATACGAACAAATAACACTAAATCTTACTAAGGTCAATATTATAAACACTTTAAGAGTGTTTATAAATTTCTTTTTATTCGTATCTATTTGTATTAATCAACTATAATATTGTATCTTTGTTTTACCTTTAACCGTAAATAGACAGTAGGATTTAATTTTGAATTGACAAAGGGAACTCACA
>DAORKI010000057.1:6956-22356 GCA_035439485.1 Bacteroidia bacterium | reverse complement strand
TAATTGGAGATTTAATTTTATCAGAAAATAACACTACAAGTATTGATTTAACTGCTGCTCCCAAAGGAATGTATTATGTTAAATTAAATGGGGGTAAGATTGAAAAGTTGATTAAGAATTAAAATTGGAAATTTTATGAAATATAGTAAAGATGGAATTTTAAATAAGTGCTAACTAAATGGAAATAAAATAATTGTTTAAACATGCAACCTATAAAAGCAAATTGATTACATTTATATGAAAATTAACGCAATTGAGTAATTAACTATATGGTTACACTCGAACTGTTAAAGCAATGCACAAAAAATAATCGTAGGGCTCATTTTGAGCTTTATAAGGCTTCGTTTGCTTGCTTGTACAAAGTTTGCAAACGCTATTACCTCAATGATGATGATGTAAAAAGTGCCCTCAACATGTCATTTTTAAAGGTAATTACACACTTAGATCAATTCTTGAAAAAAGAAAAATATATTGAAACTTTTGAATTTTGGATGACCAGAATTGCCATTAATCATATTATCGATGAATTTAGACAAAATCAAAAATACAAAGCTGCCATGCAACATACCGAAGATTTCAGTATGATTAAAACACATCAACACGATAATTTTGAATTAAATAATGATTCACCGGAAATCATGAATGCCATTGAAAAATTACCTTTAGCAACGCGAACTGTCTTTACTATGTACACTATTGATGGCTACAAACACAAGGAAATTGCAGCATTAATGCAAATTTCAGAAAATACAAGCAAAGCTCATTTCTATCAAGCTAAAATGAAATTAAGAGAGTTACTCAATTTAAAAGACAAGACACAGTTAGCCATCAGTATTATTTTATTTATTATATACTTTAAGTAAATGAAAAGCGAACGCAATAATAATCAATTACCTACTCCAGAAGATTTATGGCCCGATGCCAAAGTTCTTTTAGACAGGCATTTTGCCCGAAAAAGAAAGGTATTTTTACTTTTCGGCTTCAGCGCTGCCTTAATAATATCTGCAATTGGATTAGTATTTTTAAACTCCAAAAATAGTAATAAGGCCAATCGTAATAAAACTATGGCTAATACTCAAAGTACAAACACCATTAATCAACCTATAAATGCAAGCTCTGTAATTACTACAAATCCTAATAATAAAGCACTAGTTAATTCTAATAATAACAAATTATCACCAACAGTTACTCAAAATAATAGCATTAAAAGTGATAACGAAAATCACCTTATTTCAAAAGAAAATAAAACTACTGATGATGTTCTAGTTCAAGAAAATACAGACTTCTTAAATGAAAAACCAGTGTTGATGTTAGAGATGCCCGTAAAAATGAAAGATGAAAATATGGTAGCAAGTGATTTTGAAAGGCCAAGTTCAATAAGCTTTTCAAAATTACCTTTACCAACTTTTAAAATGCCTAAAAGTAAATTGGATGCCTGTATAAATGAAAAAAATCACCTCTCAATTAATGAAAATAACGAAGAGTATTTTAAAAGTAAAAATCAATTTCATCTTTATATAAGTGCCTACACCGGCCTACAAAATGTAAATAAGCAAATTAAGGCTGAGCAATCTTTAATAGAGTATGCTGACATTAGAAATGTTTCGGAAAATAAAATAAACACAGTTTATTATGGGCTAAATTTTACATTGGAAAAAAAAGATCTTATGCTGCAAAGTGGATTGGAATATAATGTTATTGGAGAGAACAATAATTATGAAGCCAAAAGCAAAAAATGGCTTCAAAACGATGAAAAAGTGTGGGATGTGTACAACAAACAAATTATCAAAGTTGATACCATTTATCATTTTGGTATTGTGAACTATAATCAAACCATTATTAATGTTAAAGACAGCACTTTGCTTACTAAATCTGATAGCGTTTTTGTATACCAAACCGATAGTAGTATGCTCATTGCAAATGGAAAAACTTTAATTAGTTTTCTAGAAATCCCTTTATTATTTGGCTATCAGTTTAAGTTTGGAAAGCTGGCTGTATCTCCCTTTATTGGCGTTTCATTTGGATATTTAACCCAAGCAAAAGGAATGTATATCAATAAAACAATTACCGGTGTGGAGACTATAATTAGTAGTAATGTCATTAATTCTTTTAATTGTAATTACCAGTTAAAAGTGCAGTTATCATATCAAGTAAATGATAAAATGATGTTGACATTAACGCCAGGATATAGACACAACTTGATTTCTATTAGTCCTAAACTTAGTGGAATTGATACTAAATTTAGCACTTTGGGCACTGCTGTTGGATTATGTTATAAGCTATAATGCGGTTGTATTAAACCACCCATTAACTCCAGCCAGTGTTGATCTATTTCGTCAAAGTCGTTGAGCTTGTCGCTATCAACATCTAACACGCCAAATAATTTATTATTCATATCAAATAGAGGAACCACAATTTCAGATTTCGATAAGCTACTGCAAGCAATATGACCTGGAAAATGATCTACATTCTCAACCAAAATGGTTTGTTCTTCGACCCAAGCAGTTCCACAAACCCCTTTCCCCTTTGCTATTCGCGTGCATGCTACAGTGCCTTGAAATGGACCTAAAACCAACTCATTTTCCTCCACTAAATAAAAACCAACCCAAAAAAATCCCATGCCATATTTTAGTATGGCACACATGTTTGCCATGTTAGCTAATTGATTGCTTTCGCCCGTTAGCAAGGCAATTGTTTGATTATAAATCTGTTGATAACGCTGATTTTTATCGGTTGTGCTGGGTATTTCAAATGTTTCGGCCATAACTAATTATAATTTATTTACGAGAATGGTATATGCAACATCTTTTGTGGAAATTAAATCTAATTTCTGAAACCCAGTCACCAAATAACCTTTCAACGGGTTAAAATATACTTCTTTAGCATTGCTATAAAGAAAATTATCACTAAAAGACTTCATATGCATATGCAACAAACGATTATTAAAATAATAGATACTTGCTTCTTTCAAATTTAACTTTTTATCATTGCAAACAAGGTGATAAATCAAAGTGTCAGCAATACGTGTAGTATCGAGCAACAAGGTGCCTTTATATGCAGGCTTATTGGTATTGATTGCATCTAAAAAATCCATCTCTTTTATCCAATCTGCATGTTTCAATTTTAATGTGTCACACTTATCATTAATTTTTATCACTTTAATCATATCTTTATATTGCAATGAATCCAAATAAAACAACACAATATCCTGAGGATTCATGCTTACTTGATATAAATTCTCTGCCTTTTGATTTATATTGCAAGAAAGTATCATGCTAATGAAAAAAAGCACAAATGCTAAATAAATATGTTTTAATGATATCATTAATAAAGCTAAAAAAAGCCGCTTAACAGTTAAGCGGCTTATCTAATTAAATATCAAACTTTATACCTTGTGCAAGTGGTAACTGACTGCCATAATTGATGGTATTGGTTTGTCTGCGCATGTATGCTTTCCAGGCATCGGAGCCACTTTCGCGCCCACCGCCAGTTTCCTTTTCTCCACCAAAAGCACCACCAATTTCTGCACCCGAAGTACCAATGTTTACATTAGCAATACCACAATCTGAGCCATTAACTGATAAAAATAATTCCATTTCACGCATACTATTTGTAAAGATTGATGAAGACAACCCTTGAGGTACACCATTTTGCATGGCAATTGCTTCTTCAATTGTACTGTATTTCATTACATATAAAATAGGTGCAAAAGTTTCCTGCTGAACAATATCAAAAGAGTTTTGCGCTTCTATAATGCAAGGTTTAACATAGCTTCCACCTTCGTAACCTTCAACTTTTTGCACACCCCCTTCAACAATCATTTTACCTCCTTGTGCTTTAGCTTGTTCAATCGCATTTAAATAATCATTTACTGCACCTTTATCAATTAAAGGTCCAACATGATTATTTTTATCTAAAGGATTGCCAATTTTTAATTGACTATATGCTTTCTTTAGCACATCAATAGTCTTGTCATAAATGCTTTCGTGTACAATCAACCTACGTGTAGAAGTGCAACGCTGACCAGCAGTTCCTACAGCACCAAAAACAGCACCAACCAAAACCATGCTTAAATCGGCATGTTCAGAAACGATTATGGCATTGTTACCACCTAATTCCAAAATTGTATTTCCAAAACGTTCAGCAACCACACTTGATACTCTTCTCCCAATTCTTGTAGATCCAGTAAAAGAAACTAATGGAATACGGTGATCTGTATTAATTAAATCGCCCATGGCATTGCCAAAAACTAAACAACTTACACCTTCAGGTACATTATTATTTTTTAGTACTTCAGCAATAATATTTTGGCATGCTATGCCGCACAAAGGTGTTTTAGAACTTGGTTTCCATATACAAACATCCCCACAAACCCATGCTATCATTGAATTCCAACTCCAAACAGCCACTGGAAAATTAAAAGCAGAAATAATTCCAACCACGCCTAAAGCATGCCATTGTTCATACATGCGATGTTGTGGTCTTTCGCTATGCATGGTTAATCCATACAATTGACGTGACAAGCCAACCGCAAAATCGCAGATATCAATAATTTCCTGCACTTCACCTAAACCTTCTTGCAAACTTTTTCCCATTTCATAGCTCACTAATTGACCAAGAGCTTCTTTGTGTTTTCTGAATTGCTCGCCCATTTGACGCACAATTTCGCCTCGCTTTGGTGCAGGAATATTTCTCCAAACTTTAAAAGCTTCTGAAGCGGTTTTCATTACTTCTTGGTAATCAGCTTCAGTAGCACAATTTACACTGCCAATTAAACTTCCATCAACAGGTGAAAAAGAATCCAATTTTGTCCCTTTTGTACTAAAATGTTGTAAGCCTGTTGAGGCTCCATAATTAATCTCTTTTATATTTAATTCATTCAAGAATTTGGCAACTTCGGCCGATTTTTTTTCTAATACTTCCATGATTTTTAAATTATTGATACAAAGGTACAATATTGTGTTGATTGTTTGATAAAATGTACTAAATTATCACTCATTAGATATAAAATATCTTAATTTATTAAATAATACATTTCAATCATACCTTTGTTTTTAGCTGGTATTTTACCTCTTGTTTCAAACGTAAAATAGTGTTTAGTTAATTCGTATGTGCTATATGAAACATTAATTTTCCCTGCTTCACTATTTTGTTCCAAACGTGCGGCAGTATTTACTGTATCGCCCCAAATATCATAGGCAAATTTTTTAACGCCAACAATCCCCGCCACAACTGGCCCGCTATGAATCCCAATTCTAATTCCAGCTTTATATTTTGAATTTGTACCAAATACGGAATTGGTTTGATTCATGTATTCAATTAAGTCTTTTGCAGCATTAATAGCTGCTTTGGCATGCTCATGATTAATATTCGGTAAGCCAGAAACAGCTAAATAGGCATCACCAATAGTTTTAATTTTCTCTAAATTGTGCTTTTGCATAATGTTATCAAATGCTTTAAAACAAATATCAATTTCGTGTACTAATTCAGTAGGAGATAGATTTTCACTAATCCCTGAAAAATTAACAAAATCGGTAAATAACACAGTAACATCATCATATTGCTTTGCATCAGAAAAACCTTTCAATTTTAACTCGTTGGCAACTTCAACTGGTAAGATATTATGGAGCAACTCCTCAGTTTTAGATTTCTCCCTATTCAATTTATGATTACTAATATTTAATTTTCTTAAATTTATTTTTTGATTTTTATAATTTCGATAAATAAAAAAAAGTGAAAGCGATAAAAGTAAAATACCTACCCAATACACAACACGCATGGTGTTTTTAAAATTCAACTCTCTGCTTTGATTGGCTATTAAAGCTTCTTTAAGTGCCTTATCTTTTGAAAGCACTGCCAGTTGTACATTTTGAAGTTTCTTTTCTTGTTCAGCCAGTCGTAACAATTTTTCCTTCTCGTTTTTTTCGGCTTTTTCCTTTAATAAAGCCATTGATTGTAATTCTCTTTCCTTGTTGGCTAAAGCCAATTCCTGCTCTTTTATCTTGAGTTCCTGACTGGTTTTGGCTAGTTTCTCTTTGCTAATTTTTTCACTTAATTTTAGTTGTGTTTCCTTTTTGCTAAAGTCAACTTTCATCTCTTGCTTTATTTTTTCACCATGAATAAGGCTATCTTGTAACGAAAGATTATTTTTAACATCTTTCTGATATTCACTTGCTTTGGGAAAATATGATAACTTCGAATAAACTTTTGCTAAATCATCAGTAACACTCACTAAACCTTGTTTATAACCAATTTGCTCATAAATATTTTTAGCCTTCTCTAAGTATTTTGAAGCTTCTGGGTATCTAAAAAGAGTATAACAAGATAAACCTTTAAGGTGATAACCTTTTCCTTCAAAAAGTAAATTTTTAACTTCCTTCGATTTTTCTATCAATAAATCAGCCTGTTTTAAGGCTTCTTGTGAGTTAAACTTTTGGTGCTGAAGTGCATTTATTTCAATTTTTTTTAAACTTGCGGTATCTTCAAATGACTGTCCATTAACATCAATATGGAAAATCAAAATGATGTATATGATGTAAAAACCAATACATTTTACAGATAACAAGGATTTCATGGCTTGCTATTCTAAAGATTTTAATCCATCTAAAGCAGTTTGGTCACCTGGGTAAAACAATAAAGCTTTCATGTATAAGTTTTTAGCATCTGCATCCTTTTTTAGCTTTTGCTTTGTAATAGCTAAAACTATAGCTGTATCATAATTAAATGGATAATGTTGATACACTTTTTCAAAATACTTTTCGGCATTCCCAAATTCCGATTTATTGTAAAAAATCAAGCCTGTAAAATAATTTACTGTAGAGTTAAGGTCATCGATTTTTAAAATTTCAAGATATTGTTCAAGCACCAAATCCCAATTAGCTAAAGCAGAGGCTGGCAACACAAAACCTAATCTCCCCTCTACTGATTTAGGATTCAATTTTACAGCAATGCCATAATACTTTTTAGAAACTTCATAGGCTTCTAAATAATAATAGAGCCAACCTAATCTCACATTTATTTCGTAGGAGTTTTCATCATAAACTTCCATCAAATCGTTGATGGCTTGTTGATATTTCTTAGAATTTTCGTTAGCGTAACTTTTAGAAAAGGCTTCTGAAATAATGAGTTTATTGTTTTGTGAATATGATTGAGAAGTAAGTATAAACAAAAGTATTAAAACGAATACTTTCATTTTAGTTAGCATAGAGTTTTTCATAACATAAGTTTTAGATTTATTCTATACTACAAAGATTCACTTTTTTGTAAAACGTTTAAACAAAAAATATCATGAATACCTCTAAAAACAGCCCAATTACCTCAATTCTACCAATTATTATTGGGGTAAGAGCGTTGTAAATATTGCATTTCAGCTAATAAAAAGCCCAAATGCTCGGTATGAAAACCTTTAGTACTTCCACTTTGCATAAAGCTAGCATTAGGCAATACTAAAGTGGACTTGTTGAATACATCAACAATTTTTGCATGCCAATTTTCATGAATATTTTTCATTTCAGGCACTATATTGTTTTCAAAAAGAAGATCATAGTTTTTATCAGTTACAAAAAGATCTCCTGTAAACATCCATAACTCATCTACTGCATCCTGTAATTTTTGATGACTTTCTTCTGTTCCATCACCTAATCTGTACATCCATTCAGTACTATGTCTTAAATGGTATTCTATTTCTTTAATTGCTTTTTCGGCTATTCCTTTCATGGTTAAATCATTGCTCTTGCACAATTCAATATAAAAGTAATAACTAAACACATCATAAAAAAACTGTCTTGCCATTGTTACTGCGAAATCCCCATTAGGTTGCTCAGTAATAAGTGCATTTCTGTATAAAACTACATCGCGTAAATAAGCTAAATCATCTTCCGTTTTACCTTCATTTTGAATTAATGCTGCATAACTTAACCAATTGCGTGAAAGCCCAACAAAATCTAAAGCAACATTGGTGAGTGCTATATCTTCTTCTAAGATGGGCGCATGCCCACACCACTCAGACAGCCTATGCCCTAGTATTAATGCGCTATCACCCATACGCAAACACAACTCAAATTTTGCTATTTCTAATTCATTCATATCTTACAAATATTTTACCCCTTCAGGAACTTTATAAAACGTTGGGTGACGATAAGGTTTATCATTAGAAGGTTCAAAAAATGAACCATTATCTTCAGGACTACTAGCGGTTATGTTTTGTGCTGGTACTACCCAAATACTTATTCCTTCACTCCTTCTTGTATATACATCGCGTGCAGCTTGAAGTGCCATTTCGGCATCAGGTGCATGTAAACTACCAGCATGTTTATGTGGAATTCCGGGATTACCTTGAATAAAAACTTCCCATAAAATTCCTTGTGATTGATCGTTCTTTTCCATAAATAAAATTAAGCCCCGAAAGTAGCATTTTTTTTCAAATTTTATTTCATTTTTATGTTTGCCTCTCTAAATTGGCTTCAAATGAATTTTTTTTATTTAAAATTCATTTTAATTAGCTTTGCAACCTTATTAATATTGAATTTATGGTAGAATCTTTGATTCTCACAACCTTAATACTGTCTATTTTAATTGCTTTAGTATGTTTGAGTTCAAACATGTTGAAAATTAAGAAGGTACTGCTTACTTCTTTTTTTACATGTATTGCTATTCAACAAGGGGTAAAATATTTAGGATTTACAAGCCCATTAACTATTCATGATTTTCCTACTTTGCTTGTACTACCTGAGCTTACAGCAGTGCTTATTCCTGAAATTGTATATTTATTTGTTTTAACATTAGTGGGTAAACAAATTACAAGTTCACTGTATGTCAAACTTTTAATATTACCCTTAGTTTCATTAATTTTCTTTTTTGTATTTTATTACATTACTGATGCTTTTACAACTGATAATAAATTTTATCTTTTTGAAGCTTATATTGGATTGTTATCCTTGACTTTTATTGCCAATATTTTATTTATTGTAGTGTGTTTGCAAGAAATTTCTTATGCCTTAGAGCATAAATTAACTGAGTTAAGTAAACATAGCCATATTTCATTAATTTGGATAAAATGGCTATTATGGCTTTTATTAATTCGTGCCATTTTTTCAATTGCCTTCTTTACAATGCAATTCTTTTTTAAAGATGCAGCTTGGTTTCCATTAGTGATGATGGTTCAAAAAACAGCAGTATCAATGATTATGTTAATTGCAACATCACTTACAGCATACTATGGTTTGCGCAATCCCATGTTATTTGATACTATTACTGAAAAACCTAATGTGGAGCAAGCCATTGCTATTTCATTTTTAACCCCTGAAGTAAAAAAAGTAATTAAAAAAAATATTAAAGAAGAAGATATTGAACCATTTTTAAATAGTATCAATACCATTGTGGAGCAAGAAAAACTGTACCTAAACTCCAATTTAACTCCAACACTTTTGGCACAGAGGGTGGGAATCCCCGTATATAAGCTCACTTTGGCTCTCAACAAGGGAGCTGGTAAAAACTTTAATGAATATATTAATTTTTACCGAATTAATCATGCAAAGTCTATATTAGCAAGTGTTGAAGGTAGCAAAAGCACCATTTATGCAGTAGCACTTGATTCTGGTTTTTCTTCTGAAGCTCCTTTTTATGCGGCATTCAAAAAAAATGTAGGAATGAGCCCTTCTGTTTACCGCAATTCTATTGAAGAAAATAATAAATAACAAAAAATCACAACTTTGTTAATAGCAAACAATTTCTTACAAATTAATCAATATGAGATTTAAAAAATCGAACTACTTGATTTATACCGATTTGATATTTGTAGTAGATCAAACAAATTTGGTCTAACAAATGATCATCGGCATTTACCTCAGTTTGAAATGGTCTAAAAACCATTTCACTTTCGTATAAGTTGGGTTAATCCCGATTTAGACAATGTGATCAGATTTTTACAAATCTGATTTACAATTTCTTTATCGTTTACGCATTTCTAATGCGCAATCTGGGTTAAAATTATCGAATTTCATGCTTATGTAAAATAATAGCAATTGCATTTATTTTATAACTTGATTTAAATTCATGTTAAAAAATGAATATGCAATAGTTAATGCCTATATTACTTGAAATTAGAACAATAAGCCTATGCCACAATTGGGCTAAATTGAAAATGTAATATTTATAATATCTTTTCTACTTGTTTTATAGATATCCTGATTTTTATCAAATTGAACAACTAAGCATTCGCTAATACCCACACTAAATTAAATTAGTATAATACGGCTCTATGCAGATATTGGACAAATATAATGTCTATTAGATTGAAATCAATGTTTAATATATTTAACTGTTTCAACTTTTTCGCCATAAATAAATTTCAAAAAGTATATTCCATTGGCAAATTCTGATAAATCAACACGATTGTTTTTAGATGTAACTAATGTTGATTTTACAATCATTCCTGAAGAATTAAAAACATCACAAACTCCATTGAACACTTTTCCATCATTCGCAATATTAATCAAACCATTACCTGGATTTGGGTACAAACTCATGTTATTTTCTATGTATAAATTTTCATTGAATCCTATACAAACATCAACCACCATGGTATCATATGCAAAAGCACTGCAACTATTGCTGTCAGTATAAGAATATTGAATAACATGACTGCCAACTCCTGCCAAACTTGGATTAAAAACACCAGCACCTACGCTATTTCCAGCATAAGCCCCACCAATAGGAAGCCCTCCAATAAGCGTTACAGCTGTTTCATTAGAGCATTGTAAATCAATGGAGCTAATGTCTAAAATAACGTTTGGTAAAGCATTAATATTAACATTGAGCGTTTGTGGTGCCGAATTTCCACAGCCGTTCACGGCCGAAACTTCTATTGTTCCAGTGCCAGCTTCGGTAATTACATTAATACTGTTTGTGGTGCTTGTACCTGTCCAGCCTAGTGGTAAAGTCCAATCATAAGAGGCAGCACCAGCCATCATAGGCACCGAATAGGTAGCTGCTCCTGCACATAATTCAATGCTTCCAATTATTGGATCTAAAGTCGGAGGTACATTGGTTACTGATACTGTTATCGTTTGCACAGCTGAAGTACCACAACTATTGCTAGCAGTAACTGTAATATCACCTCCAACTGTATTGGCACTTGCTATAATTGTTGCAGTATTGCTTGTTCCCGTCCAGCCATTAGGCAATGTCCAGCTATAAGTTGTTGCATTAGGGTCTGATGCGGTGCTATATGTTTCGGTGGCATTTTCGCAAATAACTGTAGAACCGCTTATGCTGGATGGCAACACTGGTGCATTATTTGTTGTAATGGTGATAACCTGTGCTGTTGATGAACCACAGTTATTGTCTGCTGTTACAGTAATGTCACCGCTTACACTCCCAGCAATGGTAATAATTGAATTTGTGGTTGAAGTTCCTGTCCAGCCAACCGGTAAACTCCAGGTGTAACCACTTGCACCTACAACAAGTGGTATACTGTAGGTATTTGAAGTACCTCCACATAAAGTTGTATTACCTGTAATCACCGCAGGCTGCGATGGGATTGAGGATACATTCACTGCCAAAGTGAGTGTATTTGATATACCACAACTGTTTTCCACAGATAAAGTAATATTTCCTGAAGTGCTTCCCACATTCATAGTTACTGTATTGGTGTTGCTTGTAAAAGTCCAGTCATTAGGCGCACTCCATATATAATTTGTAGCGCCATTTACTGGTAAAATATTGTAATCTGATGTTCCTCCATCACACACATTGTTGTTTCCTGTAATATTTCCACTTAACACAGGTGTAGTTTGTACAGCAATTGCCAAGGTTTGAGGTAAAGATGTTCCACAAGCAAAAGTAGCTGTTACAGTTATATTGCCACCGGCATTTCCAATTACTACATCAATACTGTTATTGCTACTATTGCCTGCCCAGCCATTTGGTAAAGTCCAGTTGTAACTTGTGGCGCCAGCAATTGAATTTACTGTATATGTTTCATTAGCACCTGCACAAACAGTTGTTAATCCTGCAATTGGACCTGGTGCACTTGGTACATTATTTATGCTGACATTTATTGTTTGAGGAGCAGAACTACCACAACTATTGTTGGCTGTTACAGTAATATTTCCACCATTTGTACCTGCCGTTACATCAATCGAACTTGTTGTTGAACTTCCTGACCAACCATTCGGCAAGGTCCATGTATAGCTTGTTGCTCCAACAATTGGGTTTACACTATAAGTTTGCAAACTTGAAGCGCAAATAGAAGTATTTCCAAGAATTGATGTTGGTGTAAAAGGTGTGCTGTTTACATTTACTGATAAAGTTTGAACGCCACCAATACCGCAGGAATTTACGCCATTTACACTAATGTCACCAGAATTATTTCCTACAGTAACATTGATTGTGTTTGATGTAGAACTTCCTGTCCAGCCTAAAGGTAATGTCCATTGATAAGATGTAGCTCCAGCAATTGTTGGCACACTATAAGTTACCACTTGTCCAGCGCATTGGTCAATATTTCCATTAATGGCACCTGGGGTAGATGGCAATGCATTTACTGTGATAACTGTATTAGTGGATGATGCAGTTGGCTGCGTTGCACAGCCAGAATTAGCTGTGATTTCTACTGTAATAATATCTCCATTATTTAAACCTGCATTTGAATAGGTTAAACCTCCTGATCCAACATTGGCACCATTTAATTTCCATTGATAAATTGGATTTACGCCACCATTTACTGGTATGGCTGTAAAGGTAATATTAGTCCCTTCACATATTGTTGTGCTTGGTGTAGTTTGAATTGTAACACTTGGATTAGCAATTGGGTTCACAGACATCGTTATTGCATTCGAAGTAGTAGGACTTCCAGCTACACATGGCAAATTAGAAGTCATCACGCAAGTTACAATATCATTGTTATTTAAAGTTGTTGATGTGTAAGTGTGGCTATTAGTCCCTACCGTAATTCCATTTACCTTCCAAACATAAACAGGCGTTGTACCTTCATTTTGAGGCGTTGCTGTAAACGTTACAGAGGTGCCCGCACAAATACTTCCTGTTGGTAAAGAACTTATAGCCACCGAAGCAGTAGTTCCTCCAGTAGTTACTTGAACTAAAACCGTATCAGACAATACACAACTCCCATTGGTTGATTGTACAATATAGGTAGTTGTTGAAGATGGTGTTGCTATTGGATTCGAAATATTTGGATTGCTCAATCCAGCTGCTGGCGACCAGCTATAGTTGCTTCCACCTGTGGCATTTAATTGAACTGGAACACTGGTACACACACTTGTAAAGGAAGGTGTGGCAACTAAATTACCATTTAAAATCGTAAAAAAGGCATCGCTTAAATCAAAAATAGTAGTAGGATTAGCAGCAGATTGAACCCTTAACAACACACTACTTGAACTTATGGTATTAGGAACAATCCAATTGTAACTGTTTGTTGCTGTTGCGTAATTGGTCACAATGTTTGTCCAAGAAGCACCTGAGTTGAGCGAATAGGCTATATTGTAATTGCCAATGGCACTTGTCTGATTCCATGTAATTGTTTTTGTTTGGCAACCATAAAGGGTGTCTGCTATCCCATTCGGACTGGTTAATGTAATTGATGCAGCTGTAGGGCTAATGATAAAAGCAATATCACTTGTATCTGCTTTACAAAAGTTAATATTATCTCTTACTAATATTCTACAATTATTTGATGCTGCAGAAGGCACTAACCAAGGATAAGTATTGTTTGAAGTATTATAACCTGTAACTATATTTGTGAAACTTACACCTCCATTGGTTGAATAAAATATATCATATAAATTCGAAATACCATCTGATGACCACTGAATATTATAAGTGGTACCAATTTGCATAATGCCTCCAAAATTTGGCTGAATTATAGTAACTGGTTTTGTAATGGTAAATGGGTTATCGCTTTGATCGCCATTGCTTGTAGCATAATATGGGGTAACCCTTACTTTAGCTTGTGTAGTTGGGGTGTTTGGAATTGTCCAATTGTAAGTTGCTGGATTGGCAGTTGTTGACCAAAACCCCGTAATGCTTGTCCAACTGACGCCATTGTTTAATGAATATTCAATAATGTAATCCGACCATGCTGGAGATCTGTCAAATGTTATTGATGTAACAGTACATCCTCCCCAAATCGTAACTCCATTGTTTCCATTCGGAGTAATAATGGTAACTGCTGGCTTTATTGTAAAATTTGCATTACTCACATCGTAAACAGCTAAGTCAGATGTGTTGCTTACTTTTATCAAACATAAAGCAGAAGAGGCATTTGGCACAGTCCAGTTTTGCGTACCATCGTTAGAAGTGCTAGTAGTGATATTAATCCAAGTAACACCGTTATCTAAACTGTAATCAAGTCTTACTGAAGAAAAATAGGTAGCAGCATTCCATGTAATTGCATTTACCGTGCCTGCATAATAAGATTCTCCTCCATTTGGAGTTAAAACAATTGGTGTGGCAGGAGAAATTGTAAAATTAGCGTTACTCACATCAAACTTACATGTGTTAACATAATCTATAACTTTAATTAAGCATGTTGTACTTGGCGAGTTAGGAACACTCCAGTTGTAAGAGTTTCCTGTAACATTTGAAGCTATAGTAGTCCAGTTTGTACCATTGTTTAATGAATATTGCAATGTATATTGACCCGAAGCAGAAGGCAAATTAGTCCAAGTTATGGCTTGTGTTGATAATCCTTGCCAAACTTCAGCACCATTAGGTGAAGTAACAGTAATATCATTGCTAGGTGTCATGTTAAACACTGCATTGCTTACATCTTGATTAGCTGCGGTGTAATTTACATCATCCACTTTTATCAATACCTGATTGCTTGTAATACCATTTGGCACTTGCCAGTTATATGTTTGAGAAGAAAGACCATTATTACCTAAGTAAGTTGTAATAGTGTTCCATGTAGAACCATTGTTCGTAGAGTAATATATATCAAAATATGAAATACATTGAGATTTAGTAAATGTAATAGGTACAGTAGCACAACCAATCCAATTTTCACCTCCATTAGGGGATGTAATAGTTATAGGTGTAGCTATTGTAAAAGTAGCATCACTAACATCAAAAATATTTAAATCGGCTGTGTTACTTATTTTTATTTTACATTGTGTGCTGTTAGCTGTAGCAGGAACAGTCCAGTTTTGAGTACCATCGTTAGATGTGCTTGTAGTGATATTAATCCATGTAACACCATTATCTAAACTGTAATCCAATCTTACATTAGAGAAAAAGGTACTCGAGTTCCAAGTAATAGCGTTTACACATTGAACTTGTAAAGTCTCGCCACCATTGGGTGATGTGAGCAAGGGTTGAGGAGCATTGATTGTAAAATTAGCGTTACTCACATCAAACTTACATGTGTTAACATAATCTATAA